>JBEKVE010000036.1:0-20188 GCA_049514335.1 Acidimicrobiales bacterium | reverse complement strand
GGTGAAGGTCCACGTGCCCGTGTCACCGTCGGTGTCGGTGTCGGTCCCGCTGACGGTGTAGGGACCCACCGCCAGCGTGCCCGTCGTGCTGATGGCACCGGCCGGCGTCACGGTGATGCCTGTTGCCGGGGACGACACGGTGTAGGTGACGGCGCCGTTCGCCCCCGACACCGCCAGGTCCGAGGTGAATGCCCCCGATCCGTCCACGGTGGCGGTTCCGCTGGTGGGTGCGGTCTGGGTGAGCGTTGACGGGGTCACCGTCAGGGTGAAGGTCCACGTGCCCGTGTCGCCGTCGGTGTCGGTGTCGGTCCCGCTGACAGTGTAGGGACCCACCGCCAGCGTGCCCGTCGTGCTGATGGCGCCGCTGGAGGAGACGGTGAGGCCGGTCGCCGGTGCCGACACGGTGTACACGACGGTGCCGGTGGCCCCTGACACCGCGAGCTGGGAGGTGAACGCCGCCGATCCGTCCACGGTGGTGGTCCCGGAGGTGGGGGCGGTCTGCGTGAGCGTGGACGGGGTCACTGTCAGGGTGAAGGTCCATGTCCCGGTATCGCCGTCGGTGTCGGTGTCGGTCCCGCTGACGGTGTAGGGATCAACTGCCAGCGTGCCCGTCGTACTGATGGCACCGCTGGAGGAGACGGTGAGGCCCGTGGCGGGGGAAGACACGGTGTAGGTGACGGTGCCGTTTGCTCCGGACACCGCGAGCTGGGAGGTGAACGCCGCCGATCCGTCCACGGTGGTGGTCCCGGAGGTGGGGGCTGTCTGCGTGAGGGTGGACGGGGCCACGGTCACGGTGTCCGATGCGCTCACCTGCGCAGCGTCGTCACTGCCTGCCTGAGCGGTGTTGACGGGCATGTCACCGACCATCGGGTCGGTGATCTCGGAGGGCTCGACCAGAGTCGGCAGGGCTGTACCCGGCGCCACACCCTCCGGTGGTGGCGTGTAGGTGCAGTCCACGTAATACGCCATGAAGCTCTGGTTGATGACCGAATTGGAACAGTCCCACCCTGTCCCCGAAGGCATGGCCGTGAGCTCGGTCCCGGCAGGCAGCGCGCCGGTGACCGTGATGGGATCGTTCTCCGTCGCACCCGACGAGTCAACGGTCACGTTCGCCAGGTAGTCGAACGCCGTGCCGTCGGTGCCCGACCCGCCGATGTCGTCGGAGAGGGTCAGGTCGAGGGTCACCGGTGCCTGCGCCACAGTCACCGTGTCGGAGGCCGTGGCCGCCGAGCCGTCCGACGACGTGGCCATCGGGCTCGAGTCGGTGATCTGATCCCCGACCGTGGTATCGGCCATGAAGGCGGGGACCACGATCGGCTCGAGCGAGGTACCCGGGGCGATGGGGGTTGTCGGCGTGTACACGCAGTCCACCGTGTTCGTCGCCACGTTGGTGGCCGAGCAATCCCAGTCGGGATCCGACGGAGTGGGGACGGCCTGGAGCCCGACGCCTGTCGGTGTCGTCTCGGTCAGCGTGATGGGGTCGGATTCCGCCGTCCCCGAGTTCTCAACCGTCACGGTCAGGGAGTAGGTGAACGGTGTGCCGCCGTAGATCGTCCCCGATGGGGTCCCGGAGTCCGTCTCGGTGAGGCCGAGCACGGGCCCGCTTGCCGTGCTCGAGGTCACCGAGATCGTGTCGACGCTGGACGAGGCGGCCCAATAGGGCGCGGCATCCCCCGAGGACACGGTCTCGGTCACCGAGAACTGGTCGCCCACGAGGTCGCTCGGGGCGAGCTGCACGGGAACCTCGACGTCGGGGAGGACAGTGCCCGGTTCGAGCGGTGCGACGCCCGAGACCGGCCCGGTGTAGGTGCAGCTCACCACTTGGCCCGAGCTGGCCGAGCAGTCCCAGTCGGATCCCGTCGGCGTCGCCGTCGGCTCGAGGTCGGCAGGGAGCGTGGCGCTCAGGGCCGGGGCCGAACCCTCTGCGGGGCCGTTGGCGTCGACCGAGGAACCCAGGGTCAGGTCGAACGACGGCGTGTTGGCGGGGACCGATCCGCCGTCGGTGTCCGACGCCGCCGCGTCGAGGAGCGGGTTGGATGCGGTCAGCGTGACGGTGTCGGACGCCGATGCGTACCCGAGGGAGTCGGCCGACGAGGCCGACGCCGTATCGGTGACGGTCGTCCCCGGACTGCCCGACGTGGCGGCGGCGGGCACTGTCACGGTGGGGAGCGAGTCCCCGGGCGCCACCGGTGACGAGGGCAAGTAGCTGCAGTCGACCGTGTTGGCGGTGAGGTCGGTGGCAGTGCAGTCCCAGCCCGTTCCCGACGGGGTCCCGGTCAGGATCTGCCCGGCCGGCAGCTGGTCCTCGAGGGTGACGGGATCGCTTTCGGAGGTCGCCGACGTGGCCGCCACCTGGGGTGTGAGCAGGTAGTCGAACCCCTCGCCCAACCCAGGCGAACCACCGGCGTCGTCAGTGGCGGTCAGGGCCAGTGTCGTGAGTGGCGTGGCGCTCTCGGTCGAGGTCTCGAGATTGTCGATCTCGTGGAAGTCGGACCCGGCGCCCGTCGATCCCGCCACCGCGAAGGTGAGCTGGGGCGGCACCCCATCCACCTGCTGGCCGGTGGCCGGGTCGTAATAGAAGTCGGGCAGCGGGCCCGACGTAATCGTGGTCGGGGACGACGCCCCGACCGGCTGGAGGGTGACGGAGTAGGTCGGGTTACTTGGGTCACTGGTGTCGATGACGATGTGCACCGTGACCGTCGACGACGCCCAGTCGTCACCGTGGAGCTGGATGCCGCTCGAGCCGAGCGGATCGGGATCGTCCTGGAGCGACGACGCCAGCAGGCAGTAACCGGAGGTCCCATCGCCCGGGCCGCGCACGGTGACCTCGTTTGGTGCGAAACCCGCCCATGCGGGGTCACTGGCGTGGCAGTTCGCCCCCTCGTAGTCGGTGGTGCTGTAGTTGCCGTACTCGTCGAGGCCCACGCCGAGGTACCCCCCCGGGATGCCCGGGTTGGTCCCGTCGGTCGAGTAGCCGAGCGCCCCGCCCGCGCTTCCCACCGCGCCCGGGTTCGGAGGGGCAGCAGCCAGGTCGAAGGACATGCCGTCGGCGTAGGAGCCGTAGAATTGGGTGCCCCCGAACATGTGGGCATCGAAGGTGATGTCGAGCCCGTCGGCGGTCGGGAAGGACCCGCCGTAGATGACGTTGGACGCCTCGTAGTTGCCGGCGTCGGTGAGCATGAGCGATCCTGAGCCGTCGGCGTCGGGGGTCGACTCGTCGCAGTTGGGCAGAGCCGATGACGGCGCCGTCACGTGCAGGGTGTAGGTCCACGTGCCGTCGTTGACGCCATCGGTGTCCGTTCCCGACGTGGTGTACGCCCCGACCGGCAGCGAGCCCGTGGTGCTCACCGCACCCGAGGACGACACAACCACGTCGGGGGAGGAGACGACCGTGGTGAAGGTGACAAGCCCGCTATTGCCCTGCGTCGCGATCTGGTCGTTGAACGTGGCACTGCCGGTCGTGGTGGCGGTGCCGGCGGCGGGAGCCACCTGTCCGACCGATGCCGAGCCCGATACGTTGAGCGAGTAGCTCCACGTTCCGGTGTCGGTGCCGTCGGAGTCGGTGCCCGACGTGGTGTAGGTACCCGACGACAAAGAACCCGTGGTACTCACCACGCCCGAGGACGACACCACCACGTCGGACGAGGAGGTGACGGTGGTGAAGCTCGCCGGTCCGCTGTTGCCGATGGTGTCGATCTGATCGGTGAACGTGGCGGATGCGCCCGGGGTGGTGGACGTCGACGTCGGACTGCTCTGGGATATGACGGCGGCGGTGAGACACGGAAGGGGCTGGCCGGCGGCGCCGGTCCCGCTCGACGCACCCACCAGGTCCGACGACGACGTCGAGTAGGCGAAGGTGTCGTTGATGAGCGTCGTGCCCCCCGACGCCCACGCCGCTTGGAGCGGCGCCACCACCACCACGCCGCTCACGAGCACCGCCGCCACCGGCGGCACGAGCAGCCGACGAAGAGGGCGACGAAGCGGCCGACGAAGTGGGCGTCGAGTCATGGAGCCCGTCGGATCCGACGGCGGCCCGACGGCCCCGTTCGACGTCGATGGACGACCCGGGACGGCGATCGCCCGACGCATCCCTCACGGAACGTGTCGATCCGAACGCAAAACGGTGCCTCAATGGGCACGCGTCCGTTCCTCGCCCCCCCAACCACGGATGAAGGCCCCCCCGGTCCTGTTTCCCCAGCCAGAAGGGTACGACGTCATCCACCGGGGACCCCTGGAGTTGACCAGGAGTTGGGCGTGCTCCGGCCCGAATTGAGGCTTCGAACGCCATAGGTAAGTGAGTGACTACAGAAAGTGGGATTTCAGGGGAGGGCCGGGGCGGGGCCCGCACGACATCCCGGGCGCGTCACACCATGTCGAAGGCGTCGAGGCGGGGGGCGGCCATCTCCTCTCGGAACCTCGTGAAGGGCCACGGCCAGGCGGCCGGGACCCCCCGGTCGTCGAGGTACCAACTGCGACAGCCCGTCGCCCACACGGTCCGACGCGCCGCTTCCACCCGCGCCACCTCGAACGCCGCCAGCGCATCGTGGGTGGCCGACACGTGGCGGCACGCACCGGTGCGGATGTGCTCGACGAGCTGGAGGATGTAACCGACCTGCAGCTCGGCCACCTGGATGAGCGAGAAATTTCCCACCGGCCCGTTGGGCCCGTTGAGCATGAAGAAGTTCGGGAAATCTGGCACCGAGATCGCCAGATAGGCCTCGGGCCGCTTCGCCCACGCCTCGTCGAGGCTCGTGCCGTTGCGACCGGTCACCTCGATGGGACGGACGAAGGCGTCGACCTTGAAGCCGGTGGCCAGGACCAGGACGTCGAGCTCGTGCAGCGCATCATCGGCAGTGCGCACCCCGGCGGGCTCGATGCGGGCGACGGCCTCGGTGACGAGCTCGGCATTTGGCTGCTGCATCGCCGCGTAGAAGTCGGGCGAGACGATGAGCCGCTTGCACGCGGCCCGGTAGGTGGGGCGGAGCCGCTCACGCAAGACGGGATCGGTCACGCTCTTCTCCAGGTTGGCCAGGCACGTGTCTTCGATCCACTTCATCTGCGGTGACTCGGCGTCAACCACCGCGCCGGAGAAGCCGTCGAACAGGTCCGACAGCTGGGCATGGAGCGCAGTGACCGCCATCGGGTCCTGCCGGAACGACTCCTGCTGGTCGGCGGTGAACGCCGGATTCGATGCCGGCATGATCCACTGCGCCGTCCGCTGGAACAGCGTCAGCTTGGCCACGCGCTCCACCACGGCTGACACGATCTGCACGGCGGTGGAGCCCGTGCCGATGATCCCCAGGCGCGCCCCGTCGATGGTCGCGGCGTGGTCCCAGCGAGCGCTGTGGAAGACAGAGCCGGCGAAGGAGTCGAGGCCATCGATGTCGGGCAGCCGGGGATGGTGCAGCACGCCGGTAGCGGCGATCACGACGTCCACCTCGTCGTGGACCCCTGCCGCCGTCGTGAGGTGCCAACGCCCGCCTTCGAACCTGCACCGCTCGACTCCGTCGCCGAAGCGCATGAACCGCACGACGTCGTGGCGCCGAGCCACGTCCTGCAGGTAGGCGAGGATCTCAGGCCCGGGGGAGTACATGTGGCTCCACTCGGGATTGAGGGCAAACGAATAGCTGTAGAGGTGCGACGGCACGTCGCACGACAGCCCCGGATAGGTGTTGTCGCGCCAGGTACCCCCGAGGCCGTCGGCCTTCTCGTACACGGTGAAGTCGGTGAGGCCCGCCTCGCTGAGCCGGACCGCCGCCAGGATGCCCGCCATGCCCGCCCCGATGACGGCCAGACGCAGCGGGCGGCTGGGGAGCTCTCCGGACGGCGCGCTGCTCATCGCACGCCATGCTGCCACCGCTGCGGCGTGGTCAGGTGGGTCGAGCCCCCGGACCACCCCGGTGCGCGCCAGGCACGGGCACATCGCCGACTGCCGGGGCCACGGTCCCGGTCCTGGTCCGAGCCGCTCCCGTCGGCACCCCGGACCTCAGCGGTCGGACTGGTCCCACTCCTCCGACATGATCTGCACCTCCATGAGGGAGGCGATCTCCTCGGCCAGCTCGGAGCAACGGCACGGCTCCTCGGCCAGGTCGGCCTCGAGGACGAGCGACACCAGCCGGTCGACCACCCGTTGCTGGCCGTGCTCGACCAGCCGGGCGGTGAAGGGGGGGAGGCGCAGCACCATGGGGCGCTCCGCCTCGGCATGCCGTACGAACGCCTCGAGGAGCGCCGAGGCGCTGTCGCTCAGCCGGATGTGATCGCCCTTATTGGCGATGGGGCCCAGTTCGTGCGCCATTTCGAGCAGGACACGGTGCACGGGGAACTCGTCCCAGGGCGGGAGCGGCTCGAGGGTCATCGGGAAGCCTTCCAGGTCGAGCAGGTATCGCCAGCATCCTCCCAGGGCCCCCTTTCCGCAAGGGGGAATACCCCAACACCCGCCCACCGCGGCTCCCGGGCGGGGTCGGGGGCCCGAACATGGGGCGAACGGCCCTGCCCGACGTCGGCGGCGTTCCGTACCATGCGCGAAAGACCCCCGCAGCGGCGAGGGTCACGGGACCTGGAGTCAATCAGCTCCGGCCGTGGACCGAAGGGCGGCGATCCGGGGTCGGGCGTGTGGGGAGGTCGCCATGGGCATCGCGGCGGCAACGACGCCATTGCAGACAACGGGAGCCGACGGACGGGGCAGGCTCCACGGTGGGCGTAGCGCACGGTGGCGCCGCCAGCTCGACCACTACCCGAACAATGCGGCGCGCTACGGCTACCTCGGCATCGTGGTCCTCACCACGATCGTCCTCTACTACCTGTACTACGTCGAGGGTGCGATCACCCCGCTCATGCTTCCCTCGTACCACATGTCGTTCCTGTACTTCCTCTACCTGCTCGTGGTGTCCAACGCCATCGGCGCATTCACCGCCTTCATCGGCGGCCTGTCGGACAGGGTGGGCCGGGCCAACCTGACGATCCTGGGAACCCTCACGGTGGGCCTGGTGCAGCTGATCGCCATCCCCCACATCCACACCAGGTTCTCCTTCGCCGTGGCGTACTGCGTCATCGGCTTCGTCGAGGGTGTCATCCTGGTGTCGACCCCGGCGCTCATCCGGGACTTCTCGCCCCAGATGGGCAGGGCCTCGGCCATGGGGTTCTGGGCCCTCGGGCCGACGGTGGGGAGCTTGGCCGCCAGCCTCGTCGCCACCCGCACCCTCCCCCATCTGCACCCCTGGCAGGACCAGTTCGTGATCTCTGGCGTGGTGTGTCTCGTCGTCGTGGCCCTGGCGGTGGTGTTCCTGCGCGAGCTGTCCCCACCACTGCGCGACCAGCTCATGGTGTCGGAGAACGAGCGTGCACTGGTCGAGGCGCGCGCCCGCGGCATCGACGTGGAGAAAGCCACCGCGCACCCCATGCGCGCCATGCTGCGCCTGGACCTCCTGGCCTCGTCCTTCGGCATCTCCATGTTCCTCATGGTGTATTTCGCGTCCGTGAGCGTCCTCACCCTGTACTGGGTGGTCGTGTTCAACCGGACAACGGCCGACGCCAACGGCATCAACACCTGGTACTGGACGGTCGAAGCGGTGATGCTCGTGGTGGTCGGGCTCATCTCCGACCGGCTCCGGGTACGCAAGCCGTTCATGCTCCTCGGGGCGGCCGGTGCCTTCGTGATGACGATCCTGCTGCTCCTGCAGATCGACCATCCGCACACCGGCTACTACTCCAACGTCGTGATCGTGGTGCTCCTCGGGATGTTCATCGCCACCGCCTACACACCGTGGATGGCCGGATACACCGAGGCGGTCGAGGCACACAACCCCGCGCTGGCGGCGAGCGGGCTGGCGGTGTGGGGATGGGTGCTGCGCATCGTCGTGGCGGCGTCGTTCGTGGCCCTTCCCATGGTCATCACCACCTCCACCGTGCTCGTGGACAATGAGGGGGCCGCCACCGACCTCCAGGCGCTCCAGGCCGCCCAGCCCTACGTGCCGGCGTCGGGCAACCTGCACCCCGCCGCGGCTCCGGCGAGCGTCCTGGCGTCGCTCGAGCAGATGACACCGCGCGGCCCGGGCCAGGCGCTCGCCGCACTGCTGGCCGACTACGGCCGGACACACGACATCATGGCGGCCATGGGCGCGGTCCCCGCCGACCTGAAGCTCCAGGTGCAAGGGCTTCTCGCCTTCTCGCCGCTCGCCACCGACATCCAGGCCGGTCGCCACGTCACCGTGGCCCAGATCGCCACGGTCGGGGCGAGCTCGCCGCAACTCGCCGCCCTGCTGCGGATCGAACCGAAGATCGTCCCCGCCCAGAAGGCGGCGGGCAACGAGTGGAAGCGGTGGTGGTGGGTGTGCGCCGCCGGCCAGGTGATCTTCTTCCTCCTCGTGTTCACCATGCGGGGTCGGTGGAGCCCGAGGGCGGCAAAGCGCGACTTCGAGGAGCACGAGGCGCTCGTCAGCGTCGAGCTCGCCCGGCTCCACGAGCAGGAGGCCTTCGTCGGTGTGGGCGACATCGCGCTCCCGGTCGGCGACGGGTTGCCGGTGCCACTCCCCGTCGCCATGGCCGGGTCGGCCTCGGTGGACATGCCACATCAGGCCCGTTCGGCCTGAGCGCCGGCGCCGTCCCCGGATCGGACGGTTCAGTCACACATAGCACTTGTGCAACATTTCCCAGGTCAACGGGGCTGCTGTTCTCCCCTCCGGCGCGTCGTCTTGCCCCTGCAACGCCTCCGTTGCTAAGCAGTGGACCCATCGTGACCGACGTCGAGCTTTCCTCGACGGTTCCGTCAAGCCGATCGATACGGTGGCCCGCTCGTGCCGCCGTCATCGGCGGAGCTGTCGTCACAATCCTGAGCGCCGCCCTCGTGACCTCGTCGCGGCCGGCATCGGCCGACGCGCTGGCGAACGCCCGGGCCCAGGCGGCCCAGATCACCTCCGAGCTTTCCGCCGACCAGCAGCACCTCGACGTCGTGTCACAGCAATACGACGCGGCGCAGCAGCAGGTGCAGCAGCTGTCGGCGCAGATGACCCAGATCCGGACCACCATCGCCCAGGACCAGACGGTCGTGGGCGAGGACCAGGCCAACCTGCGTGAGGACGCGGTCACCTCGTACATGGACGGCACCACGGGCGGGGGGATCCAGACGCTCTTCACCGCCAACAGCGAGCAGGCGTCCGCCGCCGACGAGTACCGGTCGGTGGTGAGCGGCGACATCTCCGGGGCCATCGACGCATTGGACCTGGCCCAGTCCCGCCTCACCACCGAGCAGGGCCACCTGCAGACGGCCCAGAACCAGGCGCAGTCGGCGCTGACGCAGGTGGCGACGGCCCGCGTGGAGGCCCAGGCCACGGTGGCCAGCCAGGAGGCCACCCTGAACGGCATGACGGCGCAGATCGCCACCCTCGTGGCGCAGCGCCAGGCCGCCCAGGCGGCCGCGGCCCACGCCGCCTTCGAGGCGCGCCTGGCCGCCTCCACCGCCACGCCGGTGCACCACGGCTCGAGCTCGCCCGGTCGAGGCGCCACCCTGGCCGACCTCCCCTCGGCCAGCGGCGCAGCGGGGGCCGTCCAGTCGGCCGAGAGCCAGATCGGCGTGCCCTATGTGTGGGGCGGCGAGAGCCCGGGACGCGGGTTCGACTGCTCAGGCCTGACGCAGTGGGCGTGGGGACGCGCCGGGGTGAGCCTGCCTCGCACCGCGGCGGCGCAGTACGCCGCCATCCCCCACATCCCGCTGTCGGACCTCCAACCCGGCGACCTCGTGTTCTGGGGCTACGGGGGCATCAGTCACGTCGGCATGTACGTGGGCAACGGTGACGTCGTGGACGCACCACAAACGGGCGAGGACGTTCAGATCCAACCCATCTGGGGCAACGGACTGGTCGGCGCGGGCCGGCCCTGAGCCTGGCACCGGACCGGGGGCGCGTCCCTCGGACCACCCCAAGGCCGGCACCCTTCGGGGGGCACGCCTTGCGCCGCACCCCGTAGGCTCGGGCTCGCCGGTCAGTCCACCGGCCGCTGCCACTGATGCGAAGGAGCGCGTGCGATGGAGATGGAGTACCGACGACTGGGCCGCTCGGGGCTCAAGGTGAGCGTGCTGTCCTTCGGATCGTGGGTCACCTTCGGTCCCCAGCTGGACGAGGGGCTCGCATCGGACTGTCTGGCCGCGGCCAGGGAGGCGGGCGTCAACTTCTTCGACAACGCCGAGTCGTACTCGGGCGGGGAGTCAGAGCGCATCATGGGCAAGGCGCTCGGCCGCCTGGGTTGGCCGCGCCACTCCTACGTCGTGTCCACCAAGGTGTTCTGGGGGATCCACGACGAGGTGAACATGCGCAACACCTTGAACCGCAAGTACCTCATGCAGGCCATCGACGGATCGCTGGAGCGCTTCGACCTCGACTTCGTCGACCTGCTGTACTGCCACCGGGCCGACCCCGACACGCCCATCGAGGAGACGGTGTGGGCCATGTCGGACATTGTGAGCTCAGGGCGTGCCCTGTACTGGGGAACCTCGGAATGGGCGGCGGACGAGATCCGGGCCGCCTGGGAGATCGCCGAGCGTCACAACCTCCACAAGCCGGTGATGGAGCAGCCTCAATACAACATCTTCGAACGACGCAAGGTCGATTGGGAGTACGCCCGCCTCTACAAGGAGATCGGTCTGGGCCTCACGATCTGGAGCCCGCTGGCGTCTGGCCTGCTCACCGGGAAGTACGCCGACGGCATTCCTGACGGGAGCCGGGCGGCGCTCCCTGGCTACGAATGGCTGCAGGGGATGTTGACCGACCCCAAGCGCAACGCCCGGGTGGCGGCGCTCAAGGCCGTCGCCGACGACCTGGGGTGCCCTTTGGCGCAGATGGCGCTGGCCTGGTGCACCAAGAACCCCAACGTGTCGAGCGTCATCACGGGGGCGAGTCGCGTCGAGCAGGTGCAGGAGAACATGTTGGCCCTCGACGTCATCCCGCTCCTCGACGACGACGTCATGAAGCGCATCGACGAGGCGGCGTTCTCGCGCTGAGGACGGGGGCCTCGAACGACACCGGTCAGTGCGCTCGGCATCCTTCCCGCCGTCCGCGCCGGTGACCGCCGACGACACCAGGCTGCGCACCGGCCATGCCTGACTGGTTTCCGACGGCGGCACCGGGGTCCGTCGACTGGGTCACGATCTCCGCCTTCGCCACCGGGGCGGGCACCCTCGTGCTGGCCCTGGCCACGTTCGCGTCGGTACGGTCGGCCAACCGCGCGGCTCGGGTCGCCGAACGGTCGCTCCAGGTGAACCTCCGGCCGGTGCTGTTCCCGTCGCGCCCGCAGGACCCGCCCCTCAAGGTGCACTGGGTGGACCGCCGCTGGTCGATGATCCCAGGAGGCAGGGCGAGTGTCGAGTTCCTCGACGACGTCGTCTATCTGGCGCTGTCGCTGCGCAACGTGGGCTCGGGCATCGCCGTGATCCTCGGGTGGTTGCCGACGGGGGAATGGCGGCCCGCCACCAGCCACGCCGACCCCGAGGTGTTCCACCCCCAGACCCGCGACCTCTACATCCCACCCGGGGACACGAGCTTCTGGCAGGGGGCCATCCGGGACCTGGACGATCCCCGGCGGGCGGAGATGGTCGCCGCTGTCACGAGGCGCGAGCCGTTCACCATCGATCTGCTCTACGGCGATCACGACGGCGGCCAGCGCACGATCAGCCGGTTCGGCATCATCCCGATCGAAGATGGCGACGACGTCGCCTGGATGTCCACGGTCGTCCTGCACTGGAATCTGGATCGGCCCGATCCACGCTGACGTCGCCCGCCTGCCCGCCGTCCACGCTCCGTCGGACGGGTCGGTCAGGCGGGGCGTCAACCCCCGGTGTCGCCTGCGCGCCAATACCCCTGCATCAGCTCGTGCGACCAGTCGGGCTGTCGGATCACACCGCGCGGGCCGAACTCCGCCATGTACGGCTTCAGGTCGACAACCGGCGTCCCGTCCACCGCGTCGAGGCCCCGCACCTCGAGGGTGAGCCCGTCAACGGCGAGCAGGGCGCACGTGGTGACGCCGAGCACGTTGGGCCGGTTCTTGGCCCGCTGTGCGAAGATGCCGACTTCGGGCCACGCCGGGTTGTTGCGGGGACGGCGGGCGCCGAGCTCGACCTTCGAGGCGTCGACCCGGTCGAAGACGAACACGACGTCGATGTGCGAGAAGGCATCGAGGCCCCGGAGCGACTCCGCCGTGAACTGCCCGTCATCGAGATCGATGGCCGAGGTGACGCTGTCCCAGTCGTCGTCGACGGTCTCGGCGCGAGACGAACGGACCCATCCGATCGGGCGCAGCTCCATCAGCCGTCCACCGGGGGCGAGGCCCACAGCCCGTCGGGGCCACGGTCGGCAGGGGCCCGGCTGGCCCCGGGTGGTGTGGCGGCGCCCCCGTCGTCAACAGGAGCAGGCGCCGGCGCACCAGCCGGCCCAGGGGGAGCGACGCGTGCGTACACGCGGCCGGGCCGCGAGAGGCGCTGTTGCTCACGTGCTCGGGGTGCGACAGGCGGTGCCGCAGGAGGGTTGGCTCCTGGCAGCAGCGACGCCCGGCGATGGCGCAGCCCGGCGATGGCGCGCGCGGCGCGGCGGGGGCCGTCGACGAGGACGATCAGCCCGCACCCGAAGACGATGAGCAGGACGCCGAATAGGAGCTCCCAGATAGCCAAATGCTACGACGGAGTCCCGGGCGTCGGTACCCCCCGTGCCATGAACCGCTGCATCGGGATAACCGCTGGTGGCAGGGGCCGATCCGCTCCGGCCCGGGGAGGGTTGGGACTTTCGGCCCTAATCCGGCCCCCAACGCCGGGCCGATGCCAGAACCATGGTCATCGGGAGGCCACGTCGGGTGCAGCGGTCGACGGTACTCGCCGCCGGTGGTCTCGGCGCGCTGTCACTGCTGTGGATCGGGCTCCACATCGGCGGCGGCACCGCCACTCGCTACTTCGACGACATCGTCACCGCATTGAGCGCGGCGCTGGCCACAGCTGCGTGCTGGTGGGCAGCGGGCCGGCACGGGCCCGAGCGACGCTTCTGGATGCTCATGGGCACCGCGTGCGCGGCGTGGACCGTCGCCGAGCTCATCTGGGCCATCTACGACTTGGTGCTCGGGGAATCGGTCCCTCCCACGTCGTGGGCGGACGTCGGCTACCTCGGTGCCATCCCGCTGGCCGTGGCCGCCTTCCTCTGTCATCCGTCGCTGCACCAGGGCGGCAGGAAGGGGAGCACGCGGGCAGTGCTCGACGGGGTGGTGGTTGCCACCGCCGCCCTGGTCTTCTCGTGGACCGCGGTCCTCGGTCCCCTGTGGCGGCACAGCAACATGACCACCTTGAGCGGGATCGTCACGGTGGCGTATCCCTTCGGGGACGTGGTGCTGGTCGTCCTGGTCGCGCTCATCCTGCGGAGCTTGCGGTCGGTAAGTCGCCCCGACCTGTACTTCGTGCTCGGCGGGCTCCTGGTGATGGCCGCTTCGGACAGCGGGTACGCCTTCCTCGTCGAGAAAGGTCGGTACGCGACCGGGAGCCTCATCGACGTCGGGTGGATCGTGGCGTACCTGAGCATCGCCGTCGGCGCGTCCGCGGCGCGGACCCAGGTGGTGGTGCCGGAGTCCACCACCGGGGCCACCTCCCTGTCGATCGCGGCGCCCTACGTCGTCATGCTGGCCGCGCTCTCCGCCATCGCCCTCGAGGTGCAGCTGGGCCGCTCGATCACGTCGGTGGATTGGTGGATGGCGACCGCACTCGTGGTTCTGGTCCTGCTCCGACAGGGAGCCGCGTTGTGGGCGGCCACCAGGCGAGTGATCGGGGGCGCCCGCGTCGATGGGCACGGTCTGCACTTCGCCGGGACATCGCGGTTGTGGCGCTCGGCGCCGAACACGACGAGGGCCAGACGCCATGAGTGAGATGGCGACGCATCCGCACGGAGGTCGGCCCCACGCTTCGACGGCGGTGGCGTACCTCGGGGCCGAGACGATCCGAGTCCGGTCCATGGGCGTCACCCGGCCCGGCCCCGCCCGAGCGAACAGCGGGGCGCGGGTGACGGCATGGATCGTCCGGCTCCTCATCACCGGGACCACGGGCATGGCCTTGTGGGACCTCCTGATCCTCGCCACGCACACCCACGGCTGAGCGCGCCGCCCGTCGGAGATCCCTCCGTCGGCAGGTGCCCCGGCCGGCCCGCACGAAGCTGGGTAGCATGACCCGTCCGTGGCGAGGATGCGGCCCAGGGAACCCCTCACCCGGCAGTCCCCGTGGCGCACAGGCGTCGTGCTGGCAGGAATGCTGATCGCCACGACAGCGTGGGGGCGCCCGGCGGCCGCCGACCCGCCTGGCGCCGGCGGAGGCACCGACACACCGGCGCAGAGCACCCTCACCTCACTCGTGGACCCCGTCGTCGGAACCGGGGTCAACCCGGTGACGGCGGGAGAGGTCGGAACCTTCCCGGGCGCCGACGTCCCGTTCGGGATGATCCAGTGGAGCCCCGACACGACACCCGGCCGTGAGCAGGGAGGCGGGTACGACTTCGCCGACGACAAGATCTCGGGGTTCAGCCTTACCCACCTCTCCGGAGCGGGGTGCCCGGTCTTCGGAGACCTCCCCATCCTCCCCACCACGGGGGCGATGCCCGGCGATCCGGCCCACGTCGTGGAGCCCTTCTCGCACGACGACGAATCGGCGTCGCCAGGCCGGTACCAGGTTCGCCTGGGGTCGCCGTCCATGGACGTGCAGCTGGCGACGACCACGCGCACCGGCATCGGTGAGATCACCTACCCCTCGACGCGGTCCGCCAACGTCCTGTTCAAGGTGAGCGGCAGTGCCAACGGTGTTCATTCGTCAGCCGTGCAGATCCACGGCACCAACGAGGTCACCGGTTCGGTCACGACGGGCTACTTCTGTGACTCCTTCGGCTCCTACACCCTGCACTTCGTGGCCGAGTTCAACCGCCCCTTCGAAAGCCACGGCATCTGGGAGCACGGGCGCTCGCACCCGGGATCGTCGGCCTGTTCGGGCTCCTACGTCACCGCGTGCGGAGGTTGGGTCACCTTCGGCACCGCCCACTCGCGCTCGGTGACCATGAAGGTGGGTGTGTCCTACGTCAGCGCGGCCGACGCTGCTGCGAACCTGAAGGCAGAGGACCCCGGCTGGAGCCTCGACGGGGTGCAGCAGCAGGCGACCCGGTCGTGGAACACCATGCTCGACCGGATCGACGTTCAGGGTGGCAGCCGAGCGCAGCAGCAGATCTTCTACACCGCGCTGTACCACTGCCTGCTCGATCCGAGCGTGTTCAGCGACGACAACGGCGAGTACGAGGGGGCCGACGGGCGCGTCCACAATGCCGGGCACCACGTGCAGTACACGAACTTCTCGGAGTGGGACATCTACCGCTCCGAGATCCCCCTCTTAGCGATGATCGCCCCCCAGCGCGTGTCCGACATGATGCAGTCACTCGTCAACGACGCCGCACAGAGCGGATGGTTGCCCAAGTGGGAGCTGGCCAACTACGACTCGGGGTCCATGGACGGGGACTCCGCCGATCCGATCCTGGCCAGTGCGTACGCGTTCGGGGTGAGAGGGTTCGACGCCTCGGCCGCGCTCAAGGCCATGCTCAAGGGAGCCGATCGCCCCGGGACCGGGCCCGACTACGTCCAGGAGCGTCAGGGCCTTCCCGAGTACGAGGCGTCCGGGTTCGTGCGCCAGGGCGCGGAGGACCAGGCCATGGGGGCGACCGTGGGGGGCTCCGAGACCCTCGAGTACGCCATCGACGACTTCGCCGTCGCCCAGATGGCCGCGTACGAGGGGGACCAGTCCGACTACCGGACCATGATGGCCCGAGCCCAGAACTGGCAGAACCTGTTCAACCCCGCCACCGGATACGTCCAGGCGCGGCTGGCGGCGGGGAGCTTCCCGTCCGGACCGGCGTTCCCGCCCCCCACCGCCGCCCTGCGGGCCGAGAACCAGGCCCAGAACGGCTTCGAGGAGGGAAACGCCATCCAGTACACCTGGAGCGTCCCCCAGAACCTCGGCGACCTCTTCGCCCTGATGGGCGGCGACAGTGCGGCCACCGCGAACCTCGATCAGCTCTTCACCCAGCTGAACGCCGGTCCCTTCCTCGCCTACGACTGGGCCGGAAACGAGCCCAGTCTCGGGACGCCCTGGGAGTTCGACTACTCGGGTGCACCCTGGCGGACACAACAGGTGGTGCGCTCCATCGCCGACAGCCTCTACACGCTCACCCCCGCCGGCGAGCCGGGGAACGACGACCTGGGCGCCATGGCGTCATGGTACGTATGGGCGGCGCTCGGCCTCTATCCGCTCACCCCGGGGACGGCCAATCTCGTCACCGCCAGCCCTCTGTTCCCGAGCAGCACCATCCACCTGGCGGGGGGCAAGGAGCTCACCGTGCAGGCCGTGGGCGCGCCGGCGACATACGTCACCTCCGCCGAGGTGACGACGGGCGCGGCGGCACCGGCTCCGCTCGACCAGCCGTGGCTCCCCGCCAGCATCCTGCACACCGGCGGGACGATCAGCTTCACCCTGGGATCCGCGCCGGACACCGCCTGGGGAGCCGCTCCCGGTTCGGCGCCGCCCTCGTATTCCGAGTCCGCCGCCCCGGCCGTGGCGTACACCTCCCCCACCGGCGTCGTACCGGCCGCCGTTGGGGCACCGACCGCGGTCACGCTCGGGCTCCAGTCCGATGTGGCCGGCCCGACGACGGTGCTGTGGAGCGCGTCGGGCGACGGTGTCAGCCTCACCCCCTCGTCCGGGCAGCTCGTCCTGCCCGCCGCAACCGCCGGCACGTACCCCCGGGCCGACACCACACTGCAGCTCACGGCGTCTGCGGCAGGGACACGAGACGTGCAATTCCGGTTCTCGGTACCGGGGAGCTCGGTGCGCATCCCCTCCATCACCGTGCAGGTGACGACGCCGTGACGAAGCCAACCGGCACCCACTTCGACGGTAGAGTGTTCAGCCCGAAGGCACATGCTCGGGGACGTCGCACAGCTGGAGCGTGCACCCGCTTTGCAGGGATGCGTGACTGCAACGATCAGGGCGACGTTGACAGCGAGGGGGTGTAGCTCAGTGGTAGAGCGCCTGCTTTGCAAGCAGGAAGTCGTGGGTTCGATCCCCATCACCTCCACGGAAGTCCCGCTCGAGCAGGAGCGAGCGACAGACTGGTGCCATGCCCTGCCCTCGCCGGCTTCGACGCCGCTCGGCGCACATCGGCGCCCGACTCCTCACGGGCCGGACGGTCGGGATCAGGTCGGAGAGGCAATCGTCGCCGCGTAGTCCGGAACATGGCGGTATCGATCGCGGGGCGGTCGTTTGTAGGTGCCGACCGGCGGACGCGGTGGCAGCTTGACCTTCGGTGGCTTGCGAGCCTGGTAGGGGATCACCGAGAGGAGATGGGCGATGCAATTGAGGCGCGCTCGCTTCTTGTCGTCGGCCTCAACTTCGTACCAGGGCGAATCCGGCAGGTCGCAGTGGGCGAACATCTCGTCCTTGGCCTTGGAATACTCGACCCAGCGGTTGCGACCCTCGATGTCCATCTCGCTCAGCTTCCACCGCTTCACCGGGGCGTTGAGGCGCTCCCTGAATCTCCGCTCTTGCTCGTCGTCGCTCACAGAGAACCAGTACTTGATCAAGATGATGCCGTCGTCGATGAGCATCCGCTCGAAGGCGGGACACTGCCGGAGGAAGCGGTGGTACTCCTCGTCGCTGCACAGACCCATCACTCGCTCGACCCCTGCCCGGTTGTACCAACTGCGGTCGAACAGGACGATCTCCCCCCCGGCGGGGAGGTGGGCGATGTAACGCTGAAAGTACCACTCGGTCTTCTCACGGTCGCTCGGGACCGGGAGAGCGGCGATCCGGCACCAGCGAGGATTCAGGTACTCGGTGATGCGCTTGATCACACCTCCCTTTCCCGCCGCGTCACGACCTTCGACGACGATGACCACCCGCTTGCCTTCGTCGCGGACCCATTGCTGCATCCTCACCAGTTCCTCTTGGAGGTGAGAGAGCGCTTTGTCAAAGACGTCGTTGTTGGCCATAGGTCCATCTTGCCCCCATGGAGCCGTACCACGCTGACCGGCTGCGGGGGCACACCGCCCACCGGCACCGTCGATCGCATCGAGGGGCGCCCTCCTCGGTGGGCGGAAGCCGGCAGTGGCGCAGATCGGCACCTGGGAGCAGGAGCCCCCAACTGGGTTTGCCGACAGCACCGCTAGATTCGACGGTGCCATGCCACTCGATCCCGTCGTACTCGCCGGTGTCCCCGTCCGACGCGTGGGCTTCGGCGCCATGCAGCTGCCCGGGGCGGGCGTCTTCGGCCCGCCCGCCGACCGCGACCAGGCCGTGGCCGTACTGCGCCGGGTGGTGGACGCCGGCGTCAACCACATCGATACGGCCCAGTTCTACGGGCCGGTGGTGGCCAACGAGCTCATCCACGCTGCTCTGCACCCCTACCCCGACGACCTGGTCATCGTGTCCAAGGTCGGAGCCGCCCGCGACGACCGCGGCGGCTGGCTGGGTGCGCAGACACCCGGGGAGTTGCGCGCCGGGGTGGAGGCGAACCTGCGCACCCTCGTGCTCGACCGGATCCCGGTGGTCAACCTGCGGCGCCACCCCGAAACTGACGTGCCCCTGGCCGAGCAGCTCGACGCCATGTTCGCCATGCAGGCCGAAGGTCTGATCGGCGGGGTCGGCCTGAGCAACGTCGAGGTGGACGAGTACGACGCTGCCCGGAGACGAGGTGAGGTGGCGTGCGTGCAGAACGCCTACAACATCGTCGACCGGACGCACCAGCCCCTCCTCGACAGCTGCACGACCGACGGCGTCCCCTTCGTGCCGTTCTTCCCCCTCGGCTCCGCCTTCGCCGCCGACCGCCCCGTTCTGAACGCACCCAACGTGCGGGCTGCCGCGGCTCACCTCGGCGTCACCCCCGCGCAGGTGGCCCAGGCGTGGCTCCTCGACCAGAGCCCCTTTGTGCTTCTCATCTCGGGGACCTCCTCCCCCGTCCACCTCGAGGAGAACCTGGCCGTGGAGGACGTCGTCCTTGACGCCGAGGCGCGCACCCTGCTGCCGGGACGGGGACGGTGACGGGAGGCCGGCGATCGGGATGCCAATGACCCGGCGTCTGTAGGCGCGATCAGTTGAACGTCACTCCGTGCGCGACACGACGCCACGTAGGGCGGCACGGTGAGGCAAGCCAGGTACCGGTGTTCGATCGCCTGACCGGTCTGACGGCCCGTCTGGTCCGACAATCCGGCCGGCCCCGGTCACGCTGAGCGCATGAGCTCACCCGGCCGAGAGCGCATGGCCACCAGTGCGGGCGCGACGGCGATGACGATGGCGGCAGCCAGGACGCCTGCGACCAATACCCCGAGGAGCTCGAGCGGCACCACGGACACCGGGACGGCACCGAGATTGCCGGCGAAGGCCCCCCAGACCGCCCGACCGATCGCTACCCCGACCGGAACGCCGACGACCACCCCGACGAGGGCCACCGTGGCGGACTGCCAGACGACAGCCGAGGCGACCTGGCCGTTCACGAATCCGAGCACCTTCAGCAACCCGATCTCTCGTCGGCGGCGGGCGACGCTCACCACCAGGAGATGAACGAGCGTGGCCGCTCCGAAGACAGCCAGCATGGCGCCCACGATCAGTGGGAAGTTGACGGCCTCGCCGAAGTTGACGAGAGACGTCGGGGTGACGCGGAGCGTCGCGCTCGATGAGTAGGCGCTCAGATAGTGGTTGATGACGGCCTCGCCGCGTGGACCCGGTACGACGCTCGCCAGGACCCCGGCGTTGCCGTGCTCCTGGAACTCCTGCCGGCACACTGCGAACTCGGGCCCGGAGGGACACGCGGCGTGATACAGGCCGGGGATCGTGATCAACGCGCCCGTTCCCAGGCTCACGATCCCTCCGGCGATCACCGGGAAGGAGACCTGCGCCACGACACGAAAGGGCGCCGAGTGATTCCTGATCGTGACTCTGACCACCGATCCAAGATGTGCGCCGACCTGCCGCATCGTCGTTGCGCCCAGGCCGATCTGGTCGTCGGACCTGGGAGCATGCCCGTCGACCGTCGAGAAGAGCAGTGGACCACGGATGGTCGTCGCCGGAATCGACCCGACCAGCACCTTGTTGACGGCAAGCTCCCCTCCGCCGGCGTACTCGGTGATCCCTGCGACGGCTCGATTGTGT
>JBEKVE010000035.1:0-20272 GCA_049514335.1 Acidimicrobiales bacterium | reverse complement strand
GCGCTTTCACCGAGGACGCCGTCTACCACAACATCCCCGTCGATCCGGTGGTCGGGCGCGACGCCATCCGTGGCGCCATCGAGACGTTCACCACGGGGTGGGACCGGGTGGACTTCGAGATCCTGCACGTGGTGGCGCAGGGCCAGCTGGTCATGACCGAGCGGGTGGATCACTTCGTGTCGTCGGAGCGAACCGTGAGCCTTCCGGTCATGGGCGTCTTCGAGCTCGAAGGTGACCGGATCAAGGCGTGGCGGGACTACTTCGACATCAACCAGTTCATGAGCCAGCTCACCGACTGACCGGCGTCCGGTCCTTCGCATCGCCCGGCCGGCGCGCAGGCCGGCGGCGGGTTGCGGGCGTGGCGCGTTAGCTGCCGAAGTCGGCGGTGAACTCGGCCTCGGAGCGGGGGAACTGGGTGATGTCGGAGTCCACCGAGGAGGCGTCGGAGAAGTAGGAGCTGTAGGCGACCGAGTTGGCGGGGTTGGCGATAAAGGCGTACATCTCGTCGATGAAGGTGGGATCGTCGACCCCGTCGAGCCCCCATTCAGGGATGCTGA
Organism: Acidimicrobiales bacterium; assembly: GCA_049514335.1. Classification (GTDB taxonomy): domain Bacteria; phylum Actinomycetota; class Acidimicrobiia; order Acidimicrobiales; family UBA8190; genus JBEKVE01. The sequence goes on along the minus strand of JBEKVE010000035.1, from coordinate 19,715 downwards.
CCGATTTTCCGTTGGCCTGGGCGAAGGCGACGGTGGAGGCGAGGCCACCGACGTCGTTCAGCTCGGTGCTCCAGCTCGTTGCGGGCTCGTCGTACACGTCGGTGCCGACGTAGTCCACGTACTGATCGCCAGGGTACGACGCCGCATAGGAGCCGTTGGTGGGCACGGCGCCGTTCGCCGCGCACCAGTCGAACAGGAAGTGCTGGCCGGGGACGCTGCGCATGGTGGTCACGATGTCGTCGAAGGCCGTGACGTACTGGGCGGGGGTGGTGTTCTGCACACCCCACGAATAGAAGTCCGTGTTCCATTCCCAGCCGATGCGGATGACGGCGTAGTCCTGACCGGCGTCGACGAGGTTCTGGGCGACCTGTTGGAACACGCCCAGGTGCGCCGGGGTCTCGGCCGGCGACCCGTTGTCGGGCGACATGCTCAGCCCGAGATACAGGCGCAAGGCTGTGGACGGGGGCTCGTACGACGCGATGGTGGACCACGAGGTGCTGTCGGTGTACCCCGACATCCCCTCGACCTCCACGCCCAGCCGGCCGGCCAGGGCCGTCACGTCGCCCGGGCTCTGTGACGGGACGAAGAAGCCCAGCGCGTTGCCGGGATGGGCGCGCAGGTTGCATCCGCTGATCGAGACGACCAGCACCAGCACCGCTGCTCCGATTCCCCCCCAACGCATGCGTCAGCCCCCAACCGACGTCCCCGTCCGAGGCTACCGCACCCGCCTCCGCTAGTGGCCGGCGCGGCGCTTGTGCTGTGCTGTGCCTCCAGGTCCGCCTACCGAGTCGCTTCGCCGGGGCCGGCGCCGATCCGGTAGGCCCGCCGGGCCAGGGTCCCGGCCAGGTCGACGGCGACCTCGCGGGCATCCTCGAGCTCGAGGCGGCCCGTGGTGACGAGGTCGGCCAGATAGGCGCAATCCACCCGCCGCGCCATGTCGTGGCGGGCGGGGATGGACAGAAGCGCTCTGGTGTCGTCGTTGAAGCCCGCCGTGTTGGCGAATCCTGCCGTCTCCACCACTGCACGGCGGTAGCGCAGCATCCCTTCGTAGCTGTCGAGAAACCACCACGGCGGCCCGAGAAGGAGCGTGGGGTAGTGACCGGCGAGCGGCGCCAGCTCGCGGCTGTAGGTGGACTCGTCGAGGGTGAAGAGGATGAGGCGCAGCCTCGTGTCGTCGCCGAAACGGTCCAACAAGGGCTTCAAGCTCCGGGTGAACTCGACCCGGGTGGGGATGTCTGCCCCCCGGTCGGAGCCGAAGCGCGCCAGTACCCGTGGATCGTGATTGCGGCTCGACCCGGGGTGCAGCTGCATGACGAGCCCGTCGTCGACGCTCATGGCGGCCATCTCGAGCAGAAGCTGGCCGCGAAACAGCTCCGCCTCGGCACCGTGCAGGGTCCCGGCGCGGGCTCCGTCGAGCAGGCGCTGACACTGTGCGGGCTCCAGGTCGGCGGTGGCGGCAGTGGGATGGCCGTGGTCGCTGGCGAGGGCGCCGCACCGGCGAAAGACCTCACGTCGGGAGCGCAGGGCGCTCAGGTACCCGGCCCATCGTCCCGTGTCCTCGCCCGTCATGTGGCCCAGGATCTCGAGGTTGTGGCTGAACCCGGGCGCGGCGGGATCGACGACCGGGTCGGGCCGGAACGTCGGGACGATCCGCCCCCCCAGGCCGGCCCGGGCGATGCGGGCGTGCGCGTCGAGGTCGTCGAGGGGAGACTCGGTCGTCGCCAGGAGGTCGATGCCGAAGCGGTCGAGCAGGGCACGCGGCCGGTACTCGGGTCGTCGGAGGGCATCGTCGATCCTGTCGAACGCCTCGTCGGCGGTGTCGGGCCCCAGTCGGTGCTCGATGCCGAACACCGACGACAGGACGTGGTCGAACCACAATCCCGACGGTGTCGCCCGGAACAGGTGGTAGTGGGACGCAAACGTGCGCCACGCCGAACGCGCATCGGCGGCGGCACTCCCGTCCAGTGGCGCCACCCCGAGCGCCTCGAGCGCCACACCCTGGCTGTGGAGCATCCGGGTCAGGTAGTGGTCGGGGGTCACGAGGAGCGACACCGGGTCGGAGAAGGCGTCGTCAGCGGCGAACCAGCGGGGGTCGGTGTGGCCGTGGGGGCTCACGATCGGGAGCGCGCCGACTTGGCCGTAGAGCTCGACGGCAACGGCGCGTGTACCGGGATCGGGGGGAAAGAGCCGCTCCGGATGCAGGACGAGGGGCCGCCGGCTCATCGGCGCAGCGCTCCGGGCGCCAACGTCCTCACCGGACTCGCAGGGCGCAGGCCACGGCGAACACCCCGGTCCACGCCAGGATGGCGACGTACAGGACGCGCTCGACAGCGCCGAAGCGCCGGCGCAGGTCGGGGCTCGACCGGCCGATGAGCATGCCGGCGATGGCAAGCACCATGGCCCACCCGAGCACCGTCGACGCGGTGGCGAGGGCGTGCCACGGCGCCGCGTGGCGCAGGATCGAGCCGAGGCGCAGTGCTGCCACCGTGACCGATGTGAACGTCACGATGGCGATGAGCCCGTGCGCGCTGCCGGTGGAGCTGCGGGGCCCACCGGGCTCGTCCATGGGGAACCAGCTGATGACCAGGCGCCCGAGCGCGAATACGACGAGCAGACCGACGACAGTGGCGGTGCCCGCGGCGTCGAGCGCTGCGCCGATGCCGGTGGCCAATGCGGCGCCGGCCACGCCCAAGCTGATGGTGGCGGCCCGGTAGCCACCTCGGAACCGGGTGATGCCGTACTGGCTCACGGCATTGCGCACCGGCGACAGCCCGGTCGGCGCGAGGTGCAGGTAGACGAGGCTCGCCACGGTGCCGGCCAGGCCCGCCAGCGCCACCACCCCGGCTGCGGCGACGGTCCCGCTCACGCGTCCGCCGCCGCCGGTCCCGTCATGCATCCTGGGGCGGTTGCGCCATGCCCGGACCCTACAAGGGCGCAGGGCGCAGGGCGCAGGGCGCAGGGCGCAGGCGCCCGGCGCGGGGACCCGGGGGCCACGGGTGCGGTGTCCGAAGGTTTTCGCCTGGGACGCGGCCCCGGTTCGTCAGGCGGTTCTGCCACAATGGAACGATGCCGTTGTTCTCCTCCCGACCCGTCCGCGCCGTGCAGGGCCTGGCCGCGCTGGGCGTGCTGGGCGTGCTGGCCACGGCCTGTAGCTCCACCCCGGCCGCGGCGCCGAGCACGTCGTCGACCGCAGCCACCACCGCTCCGACTGCCGCAACATCGACGTCAGCGGCGCCCGCCGTCACTACCACCACCACGAGCCCGCCAGTCCCGACCACCGCGGCACCGGCCATTCCGACGGGACTGCAGTCGAGCGCCGCCAATGCCGCCGGTGCACTCGTGTCGGCCTGGGCTGCCGACAACACGGCCCGGGCCTTGTCCGTGGCGACCTCGCAATCCGTGACGACGCTGTTCGCCAACAAGTACCCCGGGGGCTTGGCCATCTCGCGGGGATGTTCGTCGTCGTTCCAACCCATCGTGTGCACCTACGGGCCGCCGGGCGGCGGCGACTCCAACGACCCCATTTACCAGATCTACTCGTCGGAGGTATCGGGGGGCTGGTACGTGAGCTCGGTCCAGATCGAGAGCTGAGCCGGGGCACTGTCGACGAGACATCGGGACGTTCTTGTCACCGACCGGCGCACGCCGTTTCCGTGACCCGCGGCCGACCCCGAGTACGGAGGATTGCCACGCAGCGTCAACAATCGCGGGGCAAGTTCCCACGGGCCGTGAAACCAGGTCAACCTGCGGCGGTTACGAGCCGAACACCGTCGTATGGCACCGCACTCAGGCAGCACCCTCGCACCGAGCCGACCGCGTCGTGTGCGCGGCCGTGGTCCGGGAGCACCGGCACGGGACAAGGTCGTGGCCGTCGTCATCGAGCGCGGCGACAAGACCTGTGCTGTCGTCCGCCCCGGCGCGGGCGAGAGCCTGCCCTCCTTGAGGGCGGCGAAGCAGGCGGTGGAGGATCTCGCTCCCTTCGTGGGGTGGCGCGAGACCACCCGCGGCGTGTGGGTGGCCCTGCTTCCCGGCGCCACATTCTGATTGCCGCGCCACGCCCGCCCGGCGCCCGGGTGGTGACAATCAGGCCCGTGAACGCCTTCCATCTGACGTACTGCGCCCGTCACTCATGGCGCCAGGTCGCTGTACGAGCGCGGCTGGGCGTGCTGGGCGCGCCCCTGAGCGTCAGCGCGTGTCGTCATCCGTTGACGGCCTGGATGTAGGCGATGAGCGACTGCATGCCCGAACCCGTGAAGAGCCCTCAACCCTCCAGGAGGCGTAGCGCCAGACGCCGTCCCCGGCCTTGTTTCATGGCGAGGGCGATCCACAGCCGGAAGAGGCAGTCGATGATGGCCTCCTCGTCTGCCCCGACGTAGACGGGTCGCAGGCCGACTCCCTCGATGACCGCTTCAACGGTGGCACGGTCGTCGGGCGGGGACGAGAAGAACATGTCGGCGGGACCGTCGGCGAAGATGGGGTCGGCCATGTTCTCGCCCCCCAGGGTGTTGAAGGCCCGGGCGTAGCGGACGGTCGGAGGCAGAGAGGCCCTGGCGTTGGCCACGGCCTCGCCCATGCGGTTGGTGGCGTCGATGACGAGCTTGCCCGCAATGGCCTCGGCGTTGGTCCGGGCGAGGTCGTCGACGGCGGCACCGGGGACGGCCAGGATCACCACGTCCGCCGATTCGAGGGCGGTGGCCGGTGACGTGACCGCGGCCACAGTGGCGCCTGCCACCGCATCACTTTCGGGGTGTCGGGACCCGAAGGTCACAGTGTGGCCGTTCGACGACAGCGCGCGGCCCAGGGTGCCGCCTATGAATCCGGTACCGATCACGGCGATGTCCATGGCGAACCTCCGCTGTCGAGCGCCTGCACTGTGTTGCTTCCGTCCGTTCCTACCCGTCCCCGCCGCGGTTCCGAACACCGGGCATCACGGTCACAGCAAACCACAGTGGGCCTCCGTCGGTAGGATGTGCGCCGTGACGATGGCGCCCGACGGATCGGCGCGCATGCTGCGCCTGTGGGACGAGGGAGTCGACCAGGCTGCGGAGCAGATCCGCACCGAGTCGAGCGGCTTCATCGCCGGGTTCCCGCCGTCCGCCGACACGGGGTCGGCACTCGAGCGCGCCGAGGCGCGACGGGTGGCGGACTCGGCGATGGTCTTCCCCTCCGACAAGGGCCGTGACCGCGTCATCGACGGTCCGGCCGGGCCCCTCCGGCTACGGGAGTTCCGGCCGGAGCGGGTGGAGGGGGCGATGCTCCACATCCACGGTGGGGGATGGATGACGGGGGTGCCGGAGCTCACTGACCTGTTGAACGAAGCGCTGAGCGAGCACCTCAACCTGGCCGTGGTGAGCGTGGACTACCGGCTGTCACCTGAGCACCCCTACCCGGCCGCCCCCGACGACTGCGAGGCGGCGGCGCGGTGGCTGGTGGAGACGGGGGCAGCCGAATACGGCACCGACCGGCTCCTGATCGGAGGCGAGTCCGCCGGTGCGCACCTGTCGGCCGTGACATTGCTCCGCATGCGCGACCGGCACGGGGCGGCTCACCGGTTCTGCGGCGCCAACCTCGTGTTCGGGGCCTTCGACCTGAGTGGCACACCCAGCGCCCGGGGTGTGGGCCGTGACCCTGGGGCCGATGTCCTCGACCCGGCCGAGATCGCGTTCATGCTCGAGCAGTTCACCCCCGGTATGACTCCCGAGCAGCGCCGGCACCCCGACATCTCACCGCTGTACGCCGATCTGGCGGGCCTGCCGCCCGCGCTCTTCACGGTGGGAACGGCCGACCACCTCGTCGACGACACGCTCTTCATGGCGAACCGCTGGGTCGCCGCCGGCAACAGCGCCGAGCTGCTCGTGTACCCCGGGGCGCCGCACGCCTGCATCGGCGTGCCGTTCGTGCTGGCCCACTGGTGGCCCAGGCTCGAGGCGTTCCTGGGGGCCTGTCTCTGAGGGTACCGCCCCGCCCGCCCATCGGCCGGGGACCGCGCTCGGTCTGAGCGCTACGCCATTCGGCCCGAGCTGGCTGTGGTGTGGCCCGCCCCACTCGGCACGGACACAACGGGCGGGACCTGGAGCGGAGGGACCGAGACCGACGAGGGCGGGACGTAGATCCCCGACGACGCCGGGATGGGCGTGCTCCCCGTTCCCGATCCGGCCGGAACCCCGGACGTGCCCGACCCCCCGGGGTCGGTCGCCGGTGCGTGGGTCGTCACGGGGGGAACGGAGCCCGTGCCGATCGCAGCCGCCACCGCCACCGCCAGGGTGAGGACGAACAGCACGACCACCAGTGCCACGGCACGGCGCCGACCGCGGGCCCACAGCCGCCGGCTGTCCGGCGCGGCAACGAAGGTCCACGCCGAGGGGTCCCCCTCGTCAGGTTCCGGCAATCCGAGCGGCCGCAACGGCGCGGAGTACCACTCGTCGACCGCGTCAGGCCCGTGTCCGGCGCTCGCAGCGTCGGCGGCGTCGGGATCCAGCTCGCTCTGGTAGACGCTCTGTGTCATCGGAGCGTGCCCTCCTCGCACTCGGCCCTCCGCACCCAGGCGCGTGGGGTCACCTTCGAACCACCCGGCCCTCCGTCTCGTGGTTCGCGGTCCAACCGGGCTCGGTGGTCCCGGACCCCGGCCCCGGCAACGCAAGCGAAGAAGCTGGCGCTGCAACCTTGGCGGCCCAAGCTCACCGCACCGGCAACCGGGAATCAACTTCTGGCCAACCGGCGCACGGGGGTCGTGGACGGACCCGGCGGCGCGGTGCCGGGCGGCACGCGGCGATGGGCCGTCCACCCTGGCCCGGGGGCGCGTACACTCGGGCAACCGCACGGGGCGGCACCGCACGGTGGGGGACAGATGCACGACAGGGGACCCGTTTCTCTGCTGACCGTCAGCGTGCTGATCGTGGTGACGGCCCTGGCCGTGGGGAGCTGGGCCGTCATCAGGAGTGGCGTCCAGCGTCAGGACAAGGCGCTACTGCAGAGCGACGGCAGCCAGATCGACCTGCTCCTCGAGGCCACCCTCGATGACGTCCAGACCGAGCTGCGCAGCATGGCGTTCTTCACCGTGTCGTCGGGGCTCTCCTCTCAGGTGTTCGCCGAAGAGTCCAAGCCGTTGCTGGCGAGCCCCACGGGATCGGCGGCGGTGGTGCGGATCGGGAAGTCGGCACCCGCCGTGCTCTTCGCAGCGGGTCCGGATCTGCACCAAGGCCAGGCTCTTCCCCCGGCGCTCAGGCAAGCGGCGGCGCAAGCGGCCACGGGACTCACTGCAGGTGTGGCCGAGGTGGACGGCCAGCGGGTGCTCTACCTCGCGGCCGCGTCCACCGCCGCGCCGGGATTCGTCGGCATGGAGACCGGTCGCCTGGCCGAGGGGATCGTGCCACCCGACGCCACGGGGCCGTACTCCCGCGTCTACCTCGACCTGTACGACGGGGCGCGACCGGTGCGGAGCCGCTTGGTGGCGACGACGTTCGGTGGCGGGGCGTTGCCGGCTCCGGTCACGTACTCGGTGACCAAGCTGGGCAACGTCAGCTGGCTGCTGGAGGTGTCGGCGCGCGAGGCGCCTTCGGGCTCCTACGCCGAAGCCAGCCCGTGGATCGCGCTTGCGGTGGGCCTGATCATCGCCCTCGCCCTGGCGCTCGTGGTCGAGACCCTCGGGCGCCGGAACCGCCACGTCGCCCGTCTGGTCGAGGAGCGGACCGCCGAGCTCCTCGACGCCCAGAAGGCGATCATCCGCAACGAGCGGCTGGCGGCGGTGGGCGAGATGGCCACCGTGGTGAGCCACGAATTGCGTAATCCCCTCGGTGCGGCCGTCAACAACCTGTACCTCCTCCGCATGGACCTCGGACAGTCCCTGAGCGACAGCGCCGAGGAGCACGTGGTGGGGGCGGAGCGCCAGATCCATCGGGCTGTGAGCCTGTCAGAGGACCTCACGACGTACATGCGCGAGCGCGAGCCGCGCTCGTCGAGATTCGAACTGGGCACGGTGGTGGACGAGGTCCTCGAGTCGGCACCACCTCCGTCGGGCATCGACGTGTCGGTCGAGGCGAGCACCGACGTCGATGCCGACCCGTCCCTGTTGATCCAGGTCCTCGCCAACCTGGTGACCAACGCCTACCAGGCCATGCCGGACGGGGGGTCGGTCGTGATCCGGGGGGACCGCGAAGACGGTGCCACCCTCGTGTCGGTTCGCGACGGCGGGACGGGGTTCGATCCCGAGGTGGCGCACAGGCTGTTCGATCCCTTCTTCACCACCAAGGGTGAGGGCACGGGCCTGGGTCTCGCCATCGCGCAGCGCCTCACCGAGGCCCACAACGGCACCATCTCCATCGAGAACGTCCCCACCGGTGGTGCCAAGGTGACGGTCCGCCTTCCCCGCAGCGGCCCGTGATCTCTGTCACATCGACGACGATCGGTCGTCTACAGGGGTAGTGCGGCACCGTCCGAGGGGCCGCCCGAGCACGAGGAGGCCCCGTGGCCCACGTCACCCTGATCGAGCGCCCGACCGGACGGGTGGCCAAGCTGGCCTTCCGCTACGCCCGCCACCGGTTCGGCCAGGTGGTTGAGCCCGTGGCCGCCGCCGCCCACCACGCCGGCGTCCTCGTTGCCATGGGGGCCCTGGAAACGGCCGCCGAGCGGGGGTGGCGGCGCCTCGATCCTCACCTGCGCTGGCTGGCCATCCAGGCCGCAGGGGCCGAGATCGGCTGCTCGTGGTGCACCGACTACGGGTATTACGAAGGCATGCAACTGGGTATCGATCCGCGCAAGGTCCGTGACGTGCCGCGCTTTCGGGAAAGCGACGTCTACGACGAGGTCGAGAAGGCCGTGCTCGAGTACGCGGTCAGCGCCACGGCGGCACCATCGGCGGTGTCGGCCGAGATCGTCGAAGGGCTGAAGCGGTACTTGAGCGAGCGCGAGATCGTGGAGCTCGCCGCCTGGGTGGCGCTCGAGAACTTCCGTTCGAGGTTCAACGCCGGTCTGGGCCTGAGAAGCCAGGGTTTCGCCGAGCGCTGCGACGTACCGATGAGCGTCCAGCCCGGGAGTGTCGGGAGGACGGGCGCCACTGGGCGATGACGCCATGGCGTCGGGTCCCGCCCGCCTCGGGATGATCCGCCCTTCACCCCCGCACCGCTCCTCGGTAGTCTTCTGGGGATGGTGGTGTTGCCGGGTTGGGCCAGAAGGCGCCGGATCCAGATCCTCGCCGCCACGGTGGCCCTTGTCGTGGCGGGCGGCATCCTCCTCGGCGTCGACCTGACGGGCTCGAGCCGGGCGCCGTCGCACCCGAGCACCGCCGCGGGCAGCGGATCGACGGGTGGCGATGTGTCCGACAACGGGTCCGGTGCCACCGGCTCCGCCGGAGCCGCCGCCCCGGGCGCGACGAGCACGACGGTGGCCCCGCTCAAGGTCCCGGTGATCTGCACCGTCGTGAGCGGCAACCTGAACACCGCGATCACCCTGCGGGACTGCTCGCAGCTGCAGGCCACGGGCGGTTCCGGCACCTTCCCCGGCCTGGTCCTCACCCGTTCGGGATCGGGCACGGTCAGCTGGAACGGCACCGGCACGACCACGTTCGTGTACGTGTCCTCCCACCCCGCCGGGCAGCGGCGCAAGTGCGCCGGTGACGACACAGAGACCACGCTGAAAGGGTCGGTCACCGCCACGGCTCCCATCGGTGCAGGCAATGCCGGGGTGAAGGGCGCGGTCCACGCCAAGCTCTGCGTCGACCCCAGCCTCGACGTGACCCTCGCTCCGGGGCGGGCCTTCCAGCTCTGAGGCGGCATGCGGGCGCCGCGAGTGGCCCGGGCTATGGTGCGCCCACCTCCACCAGAAAGGAGCCGTGACCGCATGGCTCTCGGCATCTACTTCGTCCACGAGGGGTTCACGCCCGAAAAGTACAAGAGCGCCCTCGCCAAGCTCGAGGCGGCGGGAGCGGGTGCCCCCGAGGGGCGCACCCTGCACGTCGCCCTCGAGTCGAACGGGTCGGTCCAGGTCTTCGACATCTGGGAGTCCCACGAGGCGTTCGAGGCCTTCGGTGCGACCCTCGTGCCCATCCTGACCGAGCTGGGTGTCACGTTGGCGGAGCCCATGGTGGCCAACGTCCACAACGTCATCCAGGGGTAGCTCCCTGGCGGCGCTGTCGGTGGACCCCTCTGGCCAACCACACGGGGCTCGTGACCACGGAGACGGCAAAGGGGACGAGTCCGACGACCGGAACGAGACCGACCAGGGCGGCGAAGAGCGCTGCATCGACGGCGGTTGCGTCATGGCGCGGCTGGTCGAGTCCGAGGGTCGTGCGGACCGTCGACAGGGGAAGGTCCACGACGGCGTCGATGTCGACGCTGTACAGGTTCGACGTCTGTCGTCCCCGTACGAACGCGGCGAAGAGCCTCTGCGGTGACCGGAAGATGCCCAGACCCAGTGCCGAGCAGTTGAGGACCCACGCCGCCACGTAGTCCCGACACCCGCCACCGAGCTCCCACGCTGCGTTCTCGGCCTCACCCATGGCGTCGTGGCCGTAGCCGCTCACCAGGTGGTTGAGGTCGTGGATGGGCGTCGCTCTGCGACGTGCCGCCACGTTCGGAATGCCGACCGGTATCGGACCGACCCGCACGAGAGCCCACTTCTCGCTCATGCCGCCGTCGGGTGGAAAGCCGTTGCGGGCGAAGTGGAGCCGGAGTGCATCTCCGAGAGCAAGGTCGTCGTGGTCCATCGGACCCTCCTTCCCATGCCCTCCCTCCGGGACACATCCTACGGACATGGCCTGCCTCTCGAAAGGCACCGTCACCCGTTCGGTAGGCTCGGCACACGGCGGTACGGGGTGGCCGACGGCACCACGTCCCAGATGCGGAGGGGCCCGGTATGACAGCAGGGGGGATCGACGCGCACCGCCGCTGCCCGCAGTCGGCGGCCGACCGCTCGTGACCAGCGTCGCCACCGGGCGGACGGTGCGGCACACCTCGTCGGTCCTGCGCCCATGAGTGCCGGGGAGGTACTGGAGTTCGAAGGCGTCGGCGGCCTCCGGCTCGTCGGCGAGCGCCACGGTGACCGACACGACCCGCTGGTCGTCTTTCTCCACGGCGGTGGGCAGACCCGCCACGCCTGGAGCGAGACGGCGCACGAAGTGGCACGCCGGGGCTGGCAGACGCTGGCACTCGACGCCCGGGGCCACGGCGAATCGGCATGGTCGGAGACCGGCGACTACCGCCTGGAGACGTTCGCCCATGACGTCTCGCTCGTCCTCGGACGCTTCCACGAGGCCCCCGTGCTCGTCGGTGCCTCGCTCGGCGGCCTGACCTCGATCCTCCTGGCCGGCGAGCTCGCCCCCGGGGTGGCCCGGGGCGTCGTGCTCGTCGACATCGTGCCCGACATGGAGCCCACCGGAGCCCGCCGCATCCTCACCTTCATGGCGGACCGCTCCGCCACCGGCTTCGGCTCTCTGGAGGAGGTCGCCGACGCCGTGGCGGCCTACAACCCGCACCGCCCCCGCCCGCGGGACCTGGCCGGCTTGCGCAAGAACGTGCGCGAGCAGGACGGACGGTTCTTCTGGCACTGGGACCCCAGGTTCATCGACCCCGAGCCCGGTCTCGGGCCGGAGGAGATCGTCGACCTCGACCGCCTGCACGCCGCCACGGGGCGCATGGTGGCCGAGACGCCGGTGCTGCTCGTGCGGGGTCGCATGAGCGACCTGGTGAGCGCGGAGAGAGCGGAGGCGTTTTGCGCCCGCTTCCCGGCCGCGGCGTTCGTGGACGTGTCGGGGGCCGGGCACATGGTGGCCGGGGACCGAAACGCCGCGTTCACGACCGCCGTGGTCGATTTCCTCGAGCGCCCGACCACCTGAGGATCCCCGGGGTCCTCTCGACGGTCGCTCGGATCAGGGCTCGTCCCCGACCTCGGTGACCGCCACGAACCGCTCGTTGTAGAAGGAGAATTGGCTGCGCAGGGCGTCGAGGTCGATGCCGAACTGCTCGGGGTCGTAGTCGTGGACACCCTGTTTGTCGGCCGGGTGTGACTCCCACCAGGTCCGCATCCGGATGGCCACCTCGTCGGTGAGCTCCTCGCCCAACCAGTCGTAGAGGCGGTGCATGGCCGGCATGGGATCAGGGCGCATCCCGGCGAAACCGATGTCGTGGAACCGGCTCTCGTTGCCCGCGTCGCGATACGCGAGCGTCGTGCGCAGCGCCCGCTCCCAGTATCCCGCCTGGTTGGCGGCGAAGTCGGAAGCGAGCGGGCCGGTGCGCAGGAACTCGGAGGTGGCGTCGAGAAGGCTCACCACCGATGGAACCACCTGCGCGATGTCGCGGTGCGTCATCACGAACCGGGCGCCGGGGTAGACTTCGAGGAGGGCGGCGATGCTGTGCATGTGGGACGGCGACTTGAGCCGCCAGGGCCTCGTGGGAAAGCGCCACTGCAGGAGCTTCAGGACGCGCTCGTGATACCGGTAGGCGGGCACCATGTCACAGGCCTCGAGCCACGCCTCGTAGTGCCGGTTGTCGCCGAGGGCGCCGAACATCGTGGAGCGGAAATCGAGAGCCAGGATCTGCAGGCACTCGGTTGGTCCCGTCGGTGAGCTCGGCAGCATGGTCTTGAACTTGGGGGCCATCTGGTCGATCAGCGCCATGTGGACCGCTGCCTGGGCGATGCGCGGATCGGTGTCGTGGGTGGCAGGGTCCGGCGGGGGAGTGGGCGCGCCGCTCTCCCAGGCGAGCAACGAGCGGGCGCGGGGGTCCTCTGCGAGCAGGAAGCTCAGCGCCGTCGACCCGGTGCGCGGGAGCCCGAGGCCGAACAGGGGGGGCAGGATCTCCTGTACGGCGATGTCGGGATGGCGGCGATACCAGTCCTCGACTTCGAGACGGACGCGCAGCAGGCCGATCGCCTGGTCGCGCAGCACCGCCATCCCCAGCTCGTTGAACGAGCCGGCCGCTTCGGCGCCGTCGAGCAGTGCAGCCAGTCCTTCGTGGAACGACTCGTCACCCAGGTCCGCGAGCCCGGTGCGTGCGCGCGCTTCGGCGATCACCTCGTCAGCGGACGCCACCGCACCCCCTCAGGTGGTCCGTGCCGGGCGCAGGCCCGTCTCCGGGCGCCACGGTGACAACGGCACGGGTTGCCCCTCTCATGCCGTGGCAGAGTACACAATGCCCGACATCGGAGGTCCACCGGACCCACCCGTTCTCGAGGAGGCAACTTGATGGACGAGGTCACGCGGAAGGTGGTCGACGGCACGGCGTGGCGGGAGTTCTGTGACCTCCTCGCCGACGCGGGCGAGTCGGTTCTGGCCGAAGGCAACCCCGACGACCCCCTCGACCGAGCCGAGGGATTCCGCATGTTGACCCGCCTGCTTCGAGGTGTGCTCGAGTCCCATCTCGAACACGCCCGGCCCGCTCATCCCCAGCTCATCTGTACCTGTCACGAGACGATCAAGATCGTGGGCGAGAACCCGGACAATCATTATCTCGGTGCGTCGCTCGATGGACGCTACGACTACCGGATCTGGGGCACGCGCGGCGAGGCCAGGTGGATCAGCTTCAATCTGTTCTCGGGCGGCGGCTTCGGGGGCGGAGGTCCGGGTACGGGCGCGACCTTGCACGAGGAGCAGATGCAGGTCGAACCGGACGGCACATTCGAGGTGATCATCTCCCAGGATGCACACCCTGGGAACTGGCTGCGCTCCGACGCCGACACACGGTCGATCGCCATCCGCCAGACGTTCCTCGACAAGCGCAACCAGGAGCACGCTGATCTCCACATCGAGCGCCTGGGAGCGGACGGCGCTCCGCCCGAGCCACTCTCGGCCGAGCACCTCTACCGCTCGCTCGTGATCGCCGGGCACTACGTAAAGGCGGTAGCCGCCATCGGCGCCCAATGGGCCGTCCGCCAGTCGCGGTGGGTCAACGAGTTCAACGACGGGGCCGAGGACGAGCTCACCAACAAGTTCAAGGACCCGCAGATCAAGTGGCACCAGGCCTACTTCGATCTCGCCGACGACCAGGCGCTCGTGGTGGAGTTCACCCCGCCGGCGTGCGACTACTGGATGATCGCCCTTCACAACCACTGGATGGAGACACTCGACTACGTCCACCATCAGGCCACCCTGAATTGCCATTCGGCACAGCTCGAAGAGAACGGGAGCGTCCGGTTCGTGGTCGCGCACCGCGACCCTGGACTGCCGAATTGGCTCGACACCGCGGGTCACAGGCGGGGGACCGTGGGCGTGCGGTGGGTGGGTCCGAACGTCGTCGACAAGCTCCCCGCAGCCAGGGTCGTCCCACTCGACGGGCTGGCCTGAGCCAGGTCCGCAAAGTGGGCGCCCGGCGCTACCCGGCCTAGTTGCTCCCCGAGTCCGCCATTCGTTGGAGGCAGTCATAGGCGGCGTACTTGTAGGCGTCACTCATCGTGGGCACGTCGAACGTGGCATGGATGAAGTAATCGACCGTGCCGTCGAAGTGCAGTACCGCCTGGCCGTGGTGCACCAGCTCGGTGGCGCCCTCGCCCACGATGTGGACGCCCAGCAGGCGGCGGTCATCGATGCCCACCACCAGCTTCACCATCCCCTCGGTGGTACCGGCGATGGCGGCCCGGCTGTTGTGGAGGAACCGGGAGGTGCCGGTCTCGTAGCGAACGCCCCGGGCTCGGGCCTGGTCCTCGGTCACCCCCACCATGGCGCATTCGGGGATGGAGTAGACGCCGAACGGGACAAGTGGATCGACCGTGCTCTTGAAGGGGATCCCCATGGCGTAGCAGGCGGCCACGCGGCCCTGCTCCATCGACGCCGATGCCAGCGCGGGTGGCCCGATGACGTCACCGGCGGCGTAGACACCCGGGATGGTGGTCTGGAAGCGGTCGTCGACCTGGATGCGCCCTCGCTCGTCGGTGTCGACTCCGATGTCGGCGAGGCCGAGGTCCTCGACATTGCCCATCCGCCCCGCGGCGAAGATGACCTTCTCGGGGCGTAGCTCTGCGCCTCCATCGGTGCGCACCACCAAGCCGTCGGCATCACGGACAACCGCCGCCACCGCCGTCTCAGGGCAAAGGGTCATCCCGGTGGCCTCGAAGCACCCGGCCATCGTGGCCGAGCATTCGGCGTCGAGGAAGGGGAGCAGGCGAACGCCCCGGTCGACCAGCGTGACCTCTGCGCCGAGGGCCATGAAGATCGACGCGTACTCGCACGCCACCGCTCCGCCGCCCACGACGACCAGGCTCCGCATGGGGGTGGCGAGCTGGCGTGCGGTTTCGGAGTCGAGCACGTCGGGATCGTCGAAGGGGATGCCGGGTGGATGGAACGGCCTTGACCCGGTGGCGATGAGCACGGCGTCGCCTGTGACGAGGCGGTCGGGCGCTCCGGTGGCGGAGGTGACGGTGACGGCACCGTTCGGTCCCAGGCGAGCCCGCCCGGCGAGCAACTCGACGCCGTGGCGGGCCAGGTTGTCGACGACGGCCTGGCTCATCGACCCGGCGACGTCGACCGCACGACGCCGGA
This sequence comes from Acidimicrobiales bacterium, assembly GCA_049514335.1. GTDB lineage: Bacteria > Actinomycetota > Acidimicrobiia > Acidimicrobiales > UBA8190 > JBEKVE01. The sequence goes on along the minus strand of JBEKVE010000035.1, from coordinate 4,252 downwards.
GCCGGTCGATGACCGCCTGGGGGTGGAGATCGATTCCGGCGCCGTAGACGTGGCGCCGTTGGAAGCCGGTCAGGTAGAGCGCGGCCTCGCGCATGGCCTTGGTGGTCACGGCACTGGCGGCCATCGCCCCACCGAGCGCCGGTGCGTCCTCGACCACGGCCACGCGCTTGCCGAAGTAGGCGGCCTGGGCAGCGGCCTTCTCGCCAGCGGGCCCGGCGCCCACCACCACCATGTCGAAATGGTCCGTCATCGTCCGGTTCCTGTCTGCGCCAGGGCGCAGCGCTCAGGCAATGGGCATGTCACTGGGGGAGCGCCCCTCGAGGATGTCGTTCATGCGGGTGGCCACCATGGGGCCCGAGTCCTCGTGGGTCAGGACGTAGAAGGCGTCGGTGCGCACGGCCTCGATCACCCGTTCCGCCACCACACCCGGATCGATGCCCCCCGCCACCAATTGCTGGATGACGTCTCGGAAGACCTCTGCCGTCGGATCAGCCTCGGGGGCGGGCGCCGACCGAGGACGGTTGCGCTCGGACTCCCCGATGCCGGTGCGGACGAACCCTGGGCACAGGACCGAGACCCCGACCGGGGACCCCATGGCGCGGAGATCCCGGTGGAGGGTCTCCGAGATCGTGGTGACGGCGTGCTTGGTGGCGTTGTACGGCCCCATGAAGCCCGGTGAGGTGAGACCGGCGACGGATGCCGTGTTGACGACGTGGCCTTCACCCTGGTCGACGAGCAACGGCACGAACGTGCGAATGCCGTGGATAACGCCCCACAGGTTCACGCCGAGGATCCACTTCCAGTCGGCTTCCGACACCGTCCACAACACCCCCCCGACCCCGACGCCGGCGTTGTTGTGCACCATGTGGACAGCCCCGAAGCGCTCGAGAGCGCGATCACGGAGCGCCTCCACGGCGGCGCCGTCGGACACGTCGGTCACCACGGCCTCGACCTCAGCCCCCGACGCCGTGAGCGCGTCCGCTGTCAGCTTCAGCGGACCCTCCTCGATGTCAGCCAGGACCAGCTTCATGCCTTCGGCGGCGGCGCGCCCCGCCACTGCCCGGCCGATCCCGCTTGCGCCTCCGGTGATGACCGCCACCTTGTCCCGGAGCTGTTCCATGGTCGCCTCCTGCCGCCGCTCGTGTGGTCGCGATGCTGCCACAGGGTGGGGACCTGGCCTCCATGGGATCGGAGAGGAGGCGAGGTCAGTGACCGGCGGCCTGACCACCGTCGATGTGGAGGATCTCTCCTGTCACGAACGATGCCCGTTCCAGATAGAGGACCCCCTCGACGATGTCCTCGATGTCTCCGAGCCGGTCGAGAGGGTGCAGAGCAGCCAAGCCGGCGTAGGTGTCGGGGTCGTGTGCCGGTGTCTGGATGATCCCGGGGGACACGGCGTTCACCCGTACCCCGTGCGACGCGTACTCGATGGCCAACGAGCGTGTCACTGCGGCCAGACCCCCCTTGGTGAGCGACGTCAGCGCGGCGGGCGTCCTGGCATCGGGGTTGTCGACGAGGCTGGTGGTGATGTTGACGATGTGACCACTGCCCTGCGCCACCATGTGCGGGATGACGCGCTGGGTGATGTGAAAGAAGCCGGCCAGATTGAGCTTGGTGACGGCGGTGAAGTCGTCGACGGTGTACTCGGTAAAGGGCTTTCCCATGAAGACGCCGGCATTGTTGACCAGAGAATCGATTCGCCCGAAGCGCTCCATCGCCTGGGTCACCACCGCCTCTGCCGTGGCGGGCGCGGTGATGTCACCTCTCACCGTGACGAGTTCGGACCGGTCCGTCGGTGCGATGGAGCGCGACGTGCCGACGACTGCGTATCCGAGTCGGAGGAAGGCGTCGGTGAGTCCTGCCCCGATTCCCTGTGAGGCGCCGGTGACGATGGCGACGCGCCTGCCGAGGTGCGCGCGTGTCGTGGACGGTGCGGAGCCCGGGCTCATCCGACGAGGTCCGTCTGGTGCACGAGGTCTCGGGGTAGGCGCAATGGGATGCTGGCGAGCATGCCCCCCGAGCGACAGAGCCGCACGAGGCGAAGATGAGAGAGCTGGGTGTCCACCGGCGGGTCCGGGTCCTCGTGCTGGTGGCGGCCGTTACGTGCTCGGCCCGGCGCGCCCGGGACCAGGGAACTCGTCCTGTTCCTTTACCATGAACTGTGCGTACCAGTCCGGCCAGTCCGGGTCGGCGTGCCCTATCTCGGCCTCGTGACGGCCGTGCGCCGCCGCCGCACGGCGGAGTGCCGCGGCCAGATCGTCCACCGATTGGTAGGTCGGCGCCACTGGTGTACCTCCTCCTGCGATGCGAACTCAGAATCCGAGCCGGCCGGGGTGACCGCATCCGGTCACCGACCACCCCGAGGAGTGCCGTCCTCGACTCACGTTGCGGTCAGAGCACCGCTGCGCGGATTGTACCCGGCGCAGGATCTGAGCCATAGGGCATCGGTGCCAGGTCGCCAACCCTATGGCCGCACAGCGCGAAGCGCTTTCTGCGGATCGTGCGTCGGCTCGGCGCCGCGAGGTGCTTGATCATTCGTCGGTGAACTGCAGAAAGGGTTGCCCTGGTCGGTACTCGACGGGGACGTCCTGGATCCTCTTGTAGTGCTGCACCAGCACGACATTGCTCACCGGTCGGTTGAGTGCGGTAAGCCGAAAGTGGCGGCCCGGCGCGTGGTCAGCCTGGAACACACTGCACAGGGTGAGATCGGAAGCGTCGTCGAATGCCTCGTCGGGTGCTGTCTCACCGGTGTCGAGCATGCCGAGCAGGGCTGGGGAGCTGGCTCCCACCAAGCAGTAGATGCAGCCCTCACCGTCGCGTCCTACGCCGCGCCCGATCATGAGCCGCTTCACGCTGTCCTTGATGGCATAGAGCGTGGCGTCGCCCGACCCGAAGCAGTACAGGGGGTCCTCCTCGTCGTCCGGCTCAGCCCGGCCCTGGTGGTGTCGGAGCGTCTCCATCGCCAACTCGACATGGGACGGCACAAGAGCGTCGTGGTCCTCACCGTCGGTAGGTTCGCCGTCGACCGCAGGCTCCGCGTCCGGTTGCTCGGTCGGACCGGTGTCGATCCGGGCCGGGCCGCTGTACGGCAGCACCACGTCCCAGTCGCGAGACCTCGACGTCACCCAGTCCTTGCCGCTGCCCTCGTCACCGCTGCTCACCACGACGCACCGTATCGCCCAGCAGCCCGCACGAGCACGCGTCGAGCCGACGTGGGCGGAATGCCCCCCGCGGATCGTGCGGGCGACAGGGCTCGGTCGGTACCGGCCGAGACCCCAGTGCCACGCTCGCGCCGTGTGAAGAACTGGGGATGGGACCGCCATCATTCCCGACTGTCGGGCCTCAGGGCTGGTTCGTAAGAGACCCCCGAGCCGAGACCGACAGCCCGAGCGTGTGTTCACTGTTGCTCTCCGACGGGGCCAACGTGTCCTCGTCACCGCTCGAGATCAGCCGGACGGGGATCCCCCCGGAGATCATGCCCGGGGAGGCCGTCGCCCAGGGTGCAGCATCCGGGCGAGCCGCTCTTTCGGTTCTAGAGTCTCGGCATGACCCTTGACAGCCAGGAAGAGCTCGATGCACTGAAGCGTGCGGGTCAGGTTGTTGCCGAAGCCCGCCAGGCGATGGTGGACGCGGTCTGTCCGGGTACCACGACTGGCGAGCTCGACGCCGTAGGCAGAGAAGTCTTCCGGCGACACGGGGCCCGGTCCGCTCCCCGAGTCACCTATCGATTCCCCGGCTCGACGTGCATCAGCGTGAACGACGAAGCCGCCCATGGTGTCCCTTCTCTCAGGCGCCATCTGCACGCCGGCGACCTGGTGAACCTTGACGTGTCCGCAGAGTTGGATGGCTACTTCTCCGATACCGGGATCAGCGTGGCCGTGGACGAGGTGCCGCCGGTTGCTGCCAGACTCCTGGAGGCGACCAAGCTCGCACAGCGCGCCGCTATGAACGCGGCGCAACCCGGGGCCCGACTCCGTGACCTGGGTCGAGCGGTCCAACGGACGGCCCGCCATCACGGATTTCGCGTGATCCAGAACCTCAACGGTCACGGCATCGGGCGGGGACTTCATGAGGCGCCGTCGGTTCCGAATATCGACGACGGCCAGAAGATGGTCCTCCGCGAGGGTCTGGTGTTGGCCATCGAGCCCTTCTTGTCCGTTTCCGCCGATCACGTGGTTGACGGCGAGGACGGATGGACGCTGCGAACCGCTGACGGGAGTTTGGTTGCTCAGTTCGAGCACTCGATCGTGGT
>JBEKVE010000034.1:0-20898 GCA_049514335.1 Acidimicrobiales bacterium | reverse complement strand
GAGCTGCGCCGCCGCCGCCTGGAGCTGATCGGGATGGCTCATCAGCTCGAACACGAGGTTCCGGTCCCGCAGGGCCTGGAGGACCTCGGGGGCGGGGAGCGGCGCCATGTTGGCGCCCATGGGGCGCACCCCGCGGAAGCGTGACGCCGTCATCTGCCGGTCGATGAGCTCGACGGCCTCGGCGGGGGAGTCGGTGGGCGGAAGGCCGCCGATGATGGCGTCGGGGCGCCCGCCCGCATCGGCGCTCTCGTCGAGCTCGATGGTCTCCTCGACGGAGTGGCGACCGGTGGCGGCGGCGACGTTGACGATCTTGTCGACGTTCCACCGGGCCGACTCGGCCCCGTAGGTGTCGGCATCGAAGCGCCGGTACATCCGCGACGCGTCACCGGGGCCGTGAGCGGGAGGGTGCGACAGGTACGGGTACCAGTCGGTGCGAGCCGGGTCCCACAGGTGCACATGGGCGTCGACGATGCGGGCAGGCAGCGCCGTCACGGGACCTCGCTCGCCGCCGGCCGGACATGGCCGACGATCTGGCGGAGCGTTGCGTCGAGCCACTCGGGGACGGCGGGACCGCCGTAGGTGACGCTGCCCACAGGCCGGGGATGGCTGCGCAGACCCAGCCAACCCGCCCCGACCACCAGCTCGGCGCCGCCGAGAGCGCTGGCCTCGGGGTGCGTGAGGAGGTGGGCGACGAGGGCGCCGGCCGGTGCGGCCGCCTCCTGCTCGGGGGCCTCGACCCCGGCCGCGAAGGCCGTGACACGTCCCTGGGTCGAACCCGCCGCCGCACGAGCCAGCTGCACGGCGGCCTGGGCGCGGCTCCGACCACCCGGCGTCGTGGCGTCGGAGAGCGTCACGAGCTGCACGGGCCGACCGGCGGACGCCGCGTAGTCCGATGCGGCCCGCGCCCACGCCGCGTCGGCGTGGATCTGCCCGACGAGACCGCGGTGACCGGCGATCACATCCTCCCAGCCTTCGGGCGCGCTCCGCGCCTCGTCGCGCCCGGCGGGGGCGACGACGACGGCGTCGATGGGACCGGTGCCGTCGACGACGGAGCGCAAGGCGGACGTGGCGGCGCCGAAGCCGCCGCCGTCGACCCGGTGACACGTCACGCCGCGCTCGTGAAGAGCGGCGGTGAGCGACGCCGCCAGCAGGGGGCGGTCGGTGACGAGGGCACAGGACCGCACGTGCGCCGGCGCCGTCTCGGCTGGGGCCGGCTCGTCGAAGATCGGCCCGAACCGGGGATTGCTGCCACCGTCGCTCGCCTGGTTGGCCTCGGCCGTGGCGAAGGCTCGGGGGAGCGCGGCCTCGAGCACCCGCGCCAGGGACACCACGTCACCGGTGCGCACCACCTCGAGGAGACGGGGCTCGTCCACCACCGCCACCTCCGGGCCGCAGGCGAAGAGCACCTGGCCGGTGCACCATCCGAATCCGTCCCCCACGAGGTAGGCGCCGAGCGGGCCGAGGTCTTCGGGACCCGGCATCGACCGCAACGACATGCCGCCGCCGCGCGAGGCCCCGCCGGTCTGACGGGCCCGCTCGATGGCGGCGGCCACCATGCGGGTGAACGCGATGGGCGACACGGCGTTGACCGACACGCCGGGCGGCGCTCGGCGGCCCAGCTCCCATGTCAGGGAGGCGACGGCGCGCTTGGCGCAGCTGTAGGCACCGGCATCAGCGGGTCGCCACCCCGACCCCGAGGTGACGCCCAGGACGCGCCCGTGTCCGGCGGCCGCCATGAGGGGCAGCGCGGCGTCGAGCACGTTGACGTATCCGTCGAGGTGGACCGACAGCACCGCCAGCCAGTCCTCCTCGGTGCCCTCGGCGAAGCTCGAGTGGCGCGTGATCCCGGCCACGTTGACCACGGCGTCGAGCCCGCCGTGCTCGTCGGCCAATTGGCGGAACAGGTCGTGCACGGCCTCGCCGTCGGTCACCGACACCGACGAGGCCCGGGCCGACCCGCCCGCCGCCACGATGCGGCCCGCCGTGGTCTCCTCGGGCTCGGGGAGGCGCTCGGCGCCGTCGAGGGTCACGAGGGGGTCGAGGGTGACCACGAACCAGCCACCCCGGCCGAGCTCCTCGGCCACCGCCGCTCCGATCCCGCCACCGCCTCCGGTGACGACGGCCACCCGCTGGCGCGCCCTCACGACGCCGGGGACCGGACCTCGAGCTCCAGGCCCTCGAACCCGCCCTCCTCCAGCCACCGCTCGAGCAGCTCGCGGTAGCCGAACCAGTCGCCCATGCCCCGTCCGTAGTTGCCGTTGCGCGGGTTCATCGCCTCGGGGTGACCCTCGTTGTTGATGCGCGACGGCGTGCACGCCGACATCAGAGCGCTGGCGTCGACGAAGGAGTCGACGATCTTCTGGGTCCACGCCTCTTCGGCTTCGGCGCTCACGTCGAACACCTCGGCGCCCCGCTCCTCGAGCAGGCGGACGGCACCACCGATGAACTCGGCCCCGAGCACGGCCAGCTGCGTGTAGTTGACCGTCACCACGGCCTGCTGTCCGGGGGCGGGCATGACGAACATGTTCGGGAATCCCCGGCTCATGATGCCGAACAGGCTGGCGGCGCCGTCGGCCCACTTGCCGGCCAGAGTCACGCCGTCACGGCCCACGATCTCGTGCCCGACGCGGCGGTACAGCGGGGTCAGCTCGGCTTCGAACCCCGTCCCGTAGATGATGCAGTCGACTTCGTACTGGTGCCCGGCGACCACCGGTCCCCGCGCTGTGATCCGCTCGATCCCGCCGGGGCAGTCCACCAGCGTGACGTTGGGGTTGTTGAAGGCGGACAGGTACTCGTCGTGGAAGCAGGGGCGCTTGCACAGGTAGCGGTACTGCGGCTTCAGGATCTCGGCCGTGGCCGGGTCCGTGACCAGCTCCTCGACGCGGCGCCGGTGCGCGTCCATGATGCTGTAGTCGAGCTCCTCGGCGCTGCGCAGGTACTCGGCCGTCGTCATGCCCTCCCTGCGCGGCGGGTGCTGCACGGCGGCGTAGTGACGAGTCCACCCGTCGTCGATCTGGTCTGCCTCGACCGACCGCCCCAGCATGATGGCCTGGAAGTTGTCCATGCGGGCCCGCTGCCAGCCCGGTCCGAGGCCGTCGCCGAATTCGGGGTCGGTGGGCCGGTTGCCCCGCTCGCCGATGGCGGACGGTGTGCGCTGGAACACGTAGACGTGCTCGGCCGACTCCGACAGTGGCGGCAGGCACTGGATACCCGTGGCGCCCGTGCCCATGAGGGCGACGACCTTGTCGGCCAGGTTGGTGAGGCGTTCGTCCTGCCCACCGCCGGTGTAGCCGTAGTCCCACCGGGCCGTGTGGAACGAGGTCCCGGCGAAGTCCTCCATGCCCGGGATGACCGGCAGCTTGAGCAGGTTCAGGATCCCGACGGCCAGCACGTAGAAGCGGCACCGGACCTCGTCGCCGCGGTCGGTGTGTATCCGCCACGAGGCCTCGTCCTCTTGCCACTCGGCCCGGGTCACCCCGGTGTGGAACAGCGCGTCGGTCACGAGGTCGAACCGCTGCGCGATCGCCTCGAGGTGGCCCTTGATCTCGTCTCCGAACGCGTAGCGGCGGGTCGGGATGTAGTCGAGCTCCTCGAGCAGGGGAAGGTAGATGTACGACTCGATGTCGCACATCACGCCCGGGTAGCGGTTCCAGTACCAGGTGCCCCCGATGCCGCCCGCCTGGTCGATGATGCGGATCCGCTCGACGCCGGCCTTGCGCAGCTGGGCGCCGGCCAGGATCCCGGCGATCCCTCCGCCCACGATGACGACGTCGACCGTGTCGGTGACGGGGTCGCGCTCGGTGAGCGGTGTGAACGGGTCGTCGCGGTAGCGGGCGAAGTGCTCGTCGGTCCGCAGGTCTCGGATGTCGGCCCGGCCCGGCACCAGCCGCTTGTCGCGCTCGGCCAGATACCTGGCGCGCACCGACTCGGGGTCGTACGCCGCCCCCGCACCGGCCCCCGCCGCCCCTGGCGCCGACGGAGGCGCCGGTGGATCGAGCTCGGGCATGGGCCAACACTACCGGCTCGACCGGCACAGTCTCCCTGGTGGCAGGGCCGGCGCGCCCCTTCCTCAGGCTGCGATCCACCGGCTCACCGGGTCTCCCGGGGCCTCAGTCGGTCGGCGCGGCAGGGAGGCCGAGGTCGGAGCGCACCGCGTTCGACGCCACCACGGCCGTCGCCCCGTCGGCCCGGAGCCGGGCGACCCACGCCGCCTGGCTCGAGGCGGTCTGTGCGCCTGCGGTGTCGAGATCGCCGATGACGACGGCGTCGTCGCCCATGAGCGAATGCACGTCGGTCGCCGTCCGGCCGGTGACGGCCAGCGAGCGAAGGGTGTCGTCGAAGCTCGTCAGGGCGGTGACGTACGAGGAAGCGGGGCCGGCGAGCTGGTCGGCGGCGGTGGCGGCGTCGGCAGCCGTCTTCCACTGCGTGTACGCGCTGTCGACGTCGTCCGCCGCGCTCAGGAACTGCTGCGCCGGTGCGGACGCCGACGCCGGGACGGTCGTCGGCGCACCGCCCACCGAGGATGACGTCGTGACGGTCGAGCCCGGCACGGTCGTGGACGTGCCCGGTCCGGACGTCGTGCTCGAACAGCCCGCCGCCATCAGCGCCGTCCCCACCGCCACGGCGAACGCCCATCTCCTCATGCCGGCTCCTTCACTGGTCGGTTTCACTGGTCGGTCCGACCCCGCCGATGCGGTCCGGAAGCGTCACGACGGCAGGAATCGCAACGGGTCGCTGCGCCACGCATCGAGGAGACCCTGGCCGAGCGGGTCACAGGCGCATCGGAGCCCGCTGGCGTCGTCGAGGACAGCGGCCACGATGGCGGCGGCCGCGGCCGGCGCCGTGGTGACCATGTCGGCGATGGACCGCCGGGCGTGCAGCATCTCCTCGGCGGCGGGGTCGTAGCCCGGATGGGCGGCGGCCTCGGGCAGCCGGTCCGAGGCGGCCAGCATGTCGGTGGCGATCGGGCCGGGCAGGATCTCGAGGACTCTGATGCCGAAAGGGGCGAGCTCGGCCGCCAGGGTCTCCCCCATGGCGGCGACGGCCGCCTTCGAGGCCCGGTACACGGCGTAGAAGGGGACGGGCACGAGCAGCGACGACGAGGTCACGTTGCAGATGACGCCACCACCGGCGCGCCGCAGCTCCGGGATGGCGCGCCGCGTCACCTCGGCCAGGCCGAACACGTTCGTCTCGAACACCGAGCGCCAGTCGTCGGCGGGTGTGTGCTCGACGGGCAGATAGGCGCGCTCGACCCCGGCGTTGTTCACGAGCACCCGGAGACCCGCGGGCACGACGATGGTGGCGGGGTCGGTGACGTCGAGCCGCGCCACCCGCAGGGACCCGGGGACCGCTCCGGCCTCCTCGGCCAGGCCGGCGCCGTCGGCGGGGTCGCGCATGCCCGCCACCACGTCGAAACCCGCCCGGGCCAGCTCGACGGCCACCGCCCTGCCGATACCGCGGCTTGCCCCGGTGACCAGTGCGATGCCGGTTGCGTCCACGTCCCCCCGCCCTCGTCGTGGCTGTCCGGGCACGGTCCGAGCCCGGGAGGGCGACATTGTGGCACCCGGGTGCTGGACACCGGGGGCTGGGCATCGGGTGCCCGCCGCGGCGCGGGGGCCGCTGTGCCTGGGGGAATCGTCCTTCGCTGACAGTGCTACCCTGAACACGTTGGGTGTGCCTGGAATCCCAGGCACGACAGACCTCGATGGGGGGCATCGGAGTCTCGTGGGAAGAGTGTCCATGCTCAGGTGCACCGTGCTGGCTGCCGCCTGCCTGGTGGTCTCCCTCCTGGCGGCCGGGTGCCAGGAGCTGAACCCGCCCCACGTCATGGTCGTCATGATGGAGAACCAGGGCTACGACCAGGTCATCGGCAATCCCGCCATGCCGTTCACCAACAGCCTGGCCACGCAATACGGGGTCGCCTCGCAGAGTTACGCCTGCTCCCACGGATCGCTCGCCAACTACATCGAGATCACGAGCGGTGCGTGCCCGACCAGCGCGGCCAGCGATCCTCCTCCGTCGAGCCAGACCTACCCCTACCAGACCATCGCCGATCAGCTCTCGGCCGTCGGTGACACGGCGCAGGCGTACGCGGAGAACCTCCCCGCCGACCCGAGCACGACCTCCGGCCTGTACGACGTGGGCCACAACCCGTGGGCGTACTACCCCGACACCCACATGCCGATGGCCGACGCCTCGGGCATGATGGCGACGCTCAACAGCGCCAGTGCGCCCGACTTCGTGTGGTACACGCCGAACATCGTCGACGACGGCCACACCGGACAGCCCACCGACACCGAGGCCACCGAGCTCGCCGGCGCCGAATCGTTCCTGTCGAGCTTCATCCCCGAGGTCCAGTCGACGTCGTGGTACCAGGACGGTGGCCAGATCATCATCGAGTGGGACGAGGCCCTCGACGGCGACTCCTCGGGGATAAACGGTGGAAGCGGCGGCCACGTCCCGACCATCGTGGTGTCGAAGTTCCTGGCCGCCACCCCCACCACGTACCTCGGCAGCGTGTCGACGGCCGGGATCCTGCACTCCATCGAGCACATCTACGGGGTCTCCTACTTGGGCGATGCCAACGTCGCCGCCAACGGGAACATCGACCCACTGCTGTACTGGTAACCGGGGTCGCCGGCTCTCGGCCCACTCGCTAGCGTGGCGCTGGAGCGAGCGCGGAGGCGGACCATGCACGACCTGGTCGTCCGAGGGGGAACGGTCGTCGACGGCACCGGGGCACCGGCGCGCACCGCTGATGTCGCCGTCCGCCACGGCGTGGTGGTCGAGGTGGGGGCGGTCGCCGGACGCGCCACACGCGAGATCGACGCCGACGGGGCGCTCGTCACCCCCGGATTCGTGGACATCCACACCCACTACGACGGCCAGCTCACGTGGGACCCCCTGCTCACCCCGTCGTGCTGGCACGGAGTCACCACGGTGGTGACGGGCAACTGCGGAGTCGGCTTCGCGCCGGTGCGCCCCGATCGCCACGACTGGCTCATCGGGCTCATGGAGGGGGTGGAGGACATCCCCGGCGCGGCCCTGTCGGCCGGGATCCACTGGGAATGGGAGACCTTCCCCGAGTTCCTCGACGCCGTGCAGGTCGCGCCCAAGGCCATCGACGTGGGGACCCAGGTTCCCCACGGCGCCGTGCGTGCCTACGTCATGGGTGAGCGCGGAGCGCGCAACGAGCCCGCCTCCGAAGACGACATCGAGGCCATGGCCGCCATCGTGCGCCAGGCCGTCCAGGCCGGGGCGCTCGGCTTCTCGACGTCGCGCACACTCGCCCACCGGGCCATAGACGGTGAGCCGGTGCCGGGCACCTTCGCCGCCGAGGACGAGCTCTTCGGGATCGGAGCGGCGCTCGGTGCGCTCGGCACGGGCGTGTTCGAGCTCGCCCCGGCCGGGGCGCTCGGTGAGGACCTGGCCGCACCGGCCAAGGAGATGGACTGGATGCGCCGCCTGTCGCACGCCATCGGGCGGCCTGTGACCTTCGCCCTCAACCAGAACAACAGCGACCCCGGCGCCTACCGGCTCATGCTCGACCTGGCCGCTGCGGCCGCGGCCGACGGCGTGGCGGTCCGGCCCCAGGTCCACGGGCGCACGGTCTCGCTCCTGCTCGGCCTGCAGACCTTCCACCCCTTCAATTTCGCCCCGTCATGGGCGGAGATCGGGTTGCTGGCGTGGCCCGAGCAGGCGGCCCGCATGGCGGACCCGGCATTCCGGGCGCGCCTCGTGCACGAGATGACGGCGCTGCAGGACGACCCCGTCATCGCCGGCTTCATGCACCCGGCCCGGACGTTCCCTCTCGGGGACCCGCCCGACTACGAGCCGCCTCCGTCGACGAGCATCGCCGCCCTCGCCGCCGTGGCGGGACGCTCACCGTGGGAGGAGCTCTACGACCACATCGTCGCCGACGGCGGCCGGGAGCTGCTCAACGCCCCCGTCCTCAATTACTCCGACGGCAACCTCGACGCGGCGCGCCACATGCTGGTGCACCCCACGTCGGTGTTCGGCCTGGGCGACGGCGGTGCGCACGCCGGCCAGACCTGCGACGCCAGCACGACCACCTTCTTGCTGTCGTACTGGGCCCGCGACCGGCCGGCGGGCCGGATCGCCGTCGAGGAGGCGGTGCGCATGCTCACCTCCGCCACGGCCGAGGTGTACGGCCTCGGTGACCGGGGACGCCTGGCCGAGGGGGCGAAGGCCGACATCAACGTCATCGACTTCGACCGCCTGGGCCTGGGCCGGCCCGAGCTCGTCACCGATCTGCCCGGCAACGCCCGGCGTCTGGTGCAGCGCAGCACCGGCTACCTCTTCACCGTCAACCGGGGAGTGGTCACGCTCGAGGGCGGCGAGGACACCGGGGCGCGTCCGGGCGAGCTCGTGCGAGGGGCGCGGTGAGCGAGCCGCGCGCCGTGGTGGCTGCCTTCTGGGAGGCGCTGTACGCCCGTGACTGGGACGCGCTACGGAGGTTCTTCGCTCCCGACTCGATCTACTACGACGTGCCGGTGGGTCCCGCCGCCGCCGGCCGGGGTCCGGCGTCGATCGAGGCCAGGCTCCGGCTCGGTCTCGAGACCCTGTCGGCCTACGAGCACCGCCCCGGCGTGGTGGTGTCCGAGGGCGACACCGTCGTGACCGAGCACGAGGAGGTGTGGCACTGGGAGACCGGTGAGTCCGTCACCCTCCCCTTCGTGTCGGTGCAGCGCGTGCGCGACGGGAAGATCGTGGTGTGGAAGGACTACTGGGACCAGCAGACGCTCATGGCCGCCGCGCCACCGGCGTGGCACGACCGGCTCGAGCACGCTGATCTGTCGTGGGTGTTCGACGCCACGGGCCTGGCCTGACGGGTCACGCCCGGGTCCCGGTCGGGGCCCGCAGCGCGGGCCGCAGCGGGGCGTTCGGCTCAACCCTCAGCCGGCCCCCGCCGCCACTGTGGCGGTCTCGGTGCCGTCGTGCGCCTCGTGGGGCGGATAGGTCTCGGTTTCGGACCTGTCGCTGTAGACGTACTTGCCGCCCCGGAGCCACGACGCCCACGCCGCCACCAGACAGGAGATGATGGCGAAGTCGAAGGCGGCATGGAGCCCCTGGCGGAACGGCACCGAGATGAGGGCGGGGAAGAACCGCCGCCCCGTGATCACCGCAGCGTGGCCGGGCGGGAGGTGCGCCAGCACGGCGTTGCCGAGCAGGTGCTGCATCGGGTTCGTGCCGAGGAAGGCGGCGAACAGCGTCGACACCGGCGGTAACGAGGCCACGCGCGAAGCGGTGGGCGCGGGCACACCCTCGTGCACCAGGCCGTGGAAGATGGCGGTGGGCAGCGCCGAGGCCAGGCCCACGATCATGAGGGTGAAGAAGATGCCGATCGACAGGACCTGGGCCGAATTCTGGAAGGTGGAATTCATCCCCGATCCGGCCCCGCGGTGCTGGGGGGGGAGGCTGTTCATGACCCCGGCCCGGTTGGGGGAGCCGAACGATCCCATGGACAGGCCCAGGAACAGCAGGATCAAACCGAACTGCCAGTAGGTGAAGTCGATGGGGAGCAGCTCGAGCGCGACGAAAGCCGCCGCCGAGGCGACCATCCCGCCCGTGGCGAAGGGTCTGGCGCCGAAGCGGTCCGACAGGATGCCCGACACCGGGCCCGACACGAGGAACCCGGTGGTGAGCGGCAGCATGTAGATGCCCGCCCACAGCGGGGTGCGGGCGAAGTCGAAGCCGTGCCGGGGCAGCCAGATGCCCTGGAGCCAGATGATGAGCATGAACATGAGCCCGCCCCGGCCCACAGCGGCGAGGAAGCTGGCCAGCACGCCGGCGGTGAAGGCCCGGATCCTGAACAGCGCCAGGCGGAACATGGGGTTGGCGGCGCGGGTCTCGATCACGGCGAAGGCCCCCAGCAGCGCCACACCGACGGCCAGCTCGGAGATGACGGCGGGACCGGTCCAGCCCATGGTGTGGCCGCCGTGGGGCTCGATGCCGTAGGTGATGCCGACCATGATCGACACGAGCCCGAGGGCGAAGGTGATGTTGCCGGGCCAGTCGATGTGCGCCCGGTGGCGCTCGCCCACCTCCCGCAGTCGCATGTAGCCCCAGACGGTGCCGAACAGACCGATGGGCACCGACACGAGGAAGATGAGCCGCCAGTTGATGGGGGCGAGAATGCCCCCCAGGACGAGCCCGATGAAGGTCCCGCTGATGCCGGCCGCCTGGTTGATGCCGAGGGCCATACCCCTTTGGGTCTCGGGGAAGGCGTCGGTGAGGATGGCGGCCGAGTTGGCGATGAGCATGGCGGCGCCCACACCCTGGAAGATGCGCACGATGATCAACCACCAACCCGCCGCCGGCCCGCTCAGCCACGTCACGGTGAGCAGCAGGGAGAAGAACGTGAACACGGCGAAGCCCAGGTTGTACATGCGCACCCGGCCGTAGATGTCGCCGAGGCGCCCGAGGTTCACCACCAGCACGCTCGTGACCACCAGGAAGCTCAGGATCATCCACAACAGGTAGAAGCTGTTGCCCGGTTGCAGGGGATCGAGCCGGATGCCCCGGAAGATGTCGGGGAGGGAGATGAGCATGATCGACCCGTCGATGGTGGCCATGAGCATGCCCAGGGTGGTGTTGATGAGCGCCACCCACTTGTAGCCGTCGGAGCCGGCGTCGGTCCGCGTGCCGCTCGACCCTGGTGTCCCGATGCCCATGCCCACGTGAGCGATGGTACCGAGGTCACCTGAGACCGAGGACCGCGGCGACAGAAGCCCACGTCGCGGCGCCTCCTCCCGCTTGTGCGGCACAGGCCACGGTGCGACCATGAGCGAATCGGACGAGAGGAAGCGTCGTGACCCACACCATGGCTCCGGAGATCGACCTCATGAGCGGCGCCTTCTACGCCGCCGACCCGTTCCCGGCCTTCGCCTGGATGCGCCACCACGCGCCCGCGTACTACGACGCCGCCAACGACATCTGGGGCGTCACCCGGTACGAGGACGTCCGGGCCATCGGGCAGGACCCGCAGCGGTTCTCCAGTGCGGGCGGGTCACGCCCCAACATGCCGCTCCCCTACATGATCGACCAGGACGCCCCCGAGCACCGCAAGCGGCGGCGGTTGGTGAGCGCCGGGTTCACCCCCCAGGCCGTGCGCGACAGCGAGGAGCGCATCCGAGCGGTGTGCGACGACATCATCGACGTCGTGTGCGAGCGCGGCGCCTGTGACTTCGTGGCCGACATCGCCGCCCCCCTGCCGGTCGTGCTCATCGCCGACATGCTCGGTTTCTCGTCGGGAGACTGGCCCAAGCTCCTGGAATGGTCCGACACCATGCTCATGTCACAGGGATCTGAGGATCCCGAGGCTCTCGACAAGGCCACGGCCGCGTTCATCGAGTGGGACAGCTACATCCGCGCCCTCATCGACGAGCGTCGCCGCAGCCGCTCCGCCGACGACCTGCTCGGCGTGCTCGTCCAGGGAGAGGTCGACGGCGAGCGCCTCGATGACGACTCGCTGGTCCACGAGTCGCTGCTCCTGCTCATCGGGGGGGACGAAACGTCGCGCCACGTCATCAGCGGCGGCATGGAGGCCCTGCTGCGCCGCGGCGACCAGCTCGAGCGGCTGCGAACCGAGCGGGCTCTGCTGCCCGGCGCGGTCGAGGAGATGCTGCGGTGGGTCACGCCCATCAAGAACATGAACCGCCGGGCCACGGTGGACGTCGAGCTGCACGGACACACCATCGGCGCCGGCCAGAACGTGCTGCTTCTGTACCCTTCGGCCAACCGGGACGAGACCGTCTTCGACGACCCGGAGTCCTTCGACATCGAGCGGGACCCCAACGAGCACGTGGCGTTCGGGTTCGGCGCCCACCTGTGCCTCGGGCACCGCCTGGCCCGGGCCGAGATCTCCATCATGGTGGACCGGGTCCTTGACCGGCTCCCCGACCTGCGTCTCGATGGAGAGGACCCCCGACCGCTGCGGAAGTCCAACTTCATCGTGGGCTTCGAGACGCTCCCCGTGGTCTTCACCCCCACGCCCACGACCGCAGGGTGACCCGGGCCTCGCCGGCCCGTACCGCCGAGATCAGGAGTCGTCGGGCTCCGGTGGCACCGTCCCGGTCACCGGGCCCCGCGCCTCGCCCTCGCCTCCGTTGTCGGCCGAGGGGGCGTCCGGCGCCAGCACCGCCGCCGCGCCCCGCCGAGCGCCGGTGCCCGCGTCACCCGCCACCGCCCCGGCGGCCTCCTCGGCCAGGGTGAACTCCAGAGACACCTGGGTCCGGACGTACAAAGCGGCCACCAGGCCGGCCAGCACGAGGACCCACGTGGCGCAGGCGAAGCCGATGCTCTCGATGTGGCTGGACCAGATGGCCCCGCCGCCGACACCCGTGCCCCGGTAGAGCAGGAAGCTCGACACGATGTCGGCCACAGAGGCGCTCAGGACCACCACCAGTAGGGGCAGGGCCCAGGTGGCCAGGGACTTGGCCCGCAGGAGATGGTCGAAGGCGGCGACCAGGACGGTGTTCTCGCTGTCGCCCTCGGGAGCCGCCTCGTCGCCGTCGGTCGCACCGGCGAGCTCGATCTCCGCGCTCCAGATGCGGACCTGCCACCACACGAGGCCCACGCCGACGAGCAGCACGAAGGCGAACGGGGGATCGGCCCAGCTGCTGGCGTTGCCCATCGCCACCCCGACCACCTGGGCGGCGGTGAACCCCGCCTCCTCCTGGCCGACGCCGCTCACGATGCCGCTCACCACCGACGTCACCGTGATGAGCACGAAGGCGACGAGCACCACCGCCGCCAGGACTTCGGGAAGCTCCCATTCGGCGTGCCTGAGGGTCCGGGCCGGCAGCTCGCTCGTGCTGGACACTGCCGGAAGCCTACGGGGCGCGCCCCTCTCTCACGGTGATGTCACACGGTGGCGACCCGGGTCGGTGGCGGAGCGCTGCACCGAGCCGGGCCGTCACCGGTGGCGTACATTGCGGCGGGCGCAGAGGGACGGGGAGGGGTCATGGCCTACGACGTGGCAGGGCGGAAGGTTCTCGTGACGGGAGCGTCGTCGGGGATCGGGGCGGGGTTGGCCGAGGCGTTGGCGAAGGCGGGGGCCACGGTCGGCATCTGCGCCCGGCGCCACGATCAGCTGGCCGAGGTCCTCGAGCGGTGCCAACGTCACGCTCCGGCGTCACGCATGTGGGTGGCAGACCTCGCCGATCCCGCCGCCGTCGAGCGCCTGGCGCACGCGGCGGCGGCCGAGCTCGGAGGCGTCGACGTGCTCGTCAACAACGCCGGGATCCCCAAGCGCCGTCACGTCAGCCGGCTCGACGCGGCCACGGTCGACGCCGTCATGCGCATCAACTACTCGAGCCCCGTGCAGCTCACGCTGGCGCTTCTTCCCGCCATGCTCGAACGAGGCGAGGGTCGCATCGTGAACGTCTCGTCGGTGGCCGCCACCCTGAGCTCCCCGGGCGAGGCCGCCTACGGCGCATCCAAGGCGGCGCTGGCCGTGTTCTCCGAGTCCATGGCCGTCGACCTGTGGGACACGGGGGTGAAGGTCATGGTGGTCTACCCCGGCGTCGTCGACACCGAGCTGTTCACCTTGCCGGACAACGACCCCTTCACCGCCGACGTCGAGGCCATCCCCGTCGAGGAGGCGGTGGCCGCCGTCCTGGCGGGCCTGGCCGAGGAGCGCCTGCAGGTCTACGTGCCGTCGTGGTTCGGCGGCCTCACCGCGGGGAAGGCCGCCGACCTCGAGAACTTCCTGGCGGGCACGGCCCAGTACGTGCGCGAGCGCGCCGGCGGCTCCTGACACCGGCCCCGTCGGCGGCTGTCGGCGCGCCGGCACGCAGTCCTGCGGGCACGCCGGGTACGAGTCGGCGTCAGTGGATGTCGGCGATGGCGGCGATGAGAAGGCCGAGCACGAGCAGTGATCCCGCCCGACGCGTGTGCACGAAGGCGATGGCGGCGAACCACAGGGGCCACACCGGGAAGTGCTCGGGCGGCTCGTCGGGCTTGGGGCGGCTGAACGCCTGCCACGCCGGGACCAGCTTGGTCACCGCCGCCAGGCTGAGCAGTGCCGGCCAGGGCATCGCCCCCACCGCCACGCACACCACCACGGCGACGTAGAACGTCACCATCAGGCCGATGGTGGCCGCCCGGGCGCGGCGCTCGCCCAGGACGACGGGAAGCGTCCGGATGCCGAGCGGCTCGTCGAAGGGCGCCTTGTCGATGTGCTTGCCCATCAGCACGGCGGTGCACAGCAACCCGTAGGGGACCGACGCCACCACGATCTGCCAGGGAAGGTGGCCCACCGCCGCGTAGTAGGTGCCGCACACCATGAGCGGACCCCACACCACGAACACGTCGGGCTCCCCGAGCCCGCGCTTCTTGAGGCGCAGGGGCGGGGCGGTATAGGCCACCGACAAGGCGAAGCCGGCCAGGGCGAAGGCCACCACCGGCCATCCCCGGTACAGCGCCAGCACCACCAGGATGCCGAGGTCGACGACGTTCACCACCAGGGCGGCGCGGGCCAGTCGCCGGCGCGAGATCATCCCCGACAGCACCGGGTGCGGGGCGTACAGGGCGCGGGGATAGGTCTCGGTGTCCGCCCCCACCTCGACGTCGAAGAGGTCGTTCATGAGGTTGTTGGCGGTGTGCGCCAGGATGAGACCGGCGAACGCTAGAAGGAGCAGTCCGGGCCGCAGGCCGCGGTGGTGCACGGCCAGCAGCGTGGCCACCGCCCCGGCCACCAGGGTCATGGGCAGCACGGCCGCCCGGGTGAGCACCAGCCAGCGCGACACCGGGTCGAGCGGCCGGCCGGTGGGCGGGTTGGTGGTGCGCAGGACCTCCACCCAGGCCGACACACGGCCCTGCTCGGAGGTGCGGGGGACGGCGTCGCTCACGCCGGGCATCGTACCGACCGGGGCCCGGTGGCGACGAGTCCGCGACCACCCCGTAGTGTGAGCGCCTCCGCACCACGACACGCTCGAAGAGCGTGGAGGAGGACACCGCAATGGCACCCGACGCAGCACTGGCGGGTCGGACCGCCGTCGTCACCGGCGCATCGAGCGGCATCGGCCGAGCCGTGGCCGAGGCCCTCGGGGTGGCGGGCGCCCACGTGGTGCTCGGGGGTCGGACCCCCGAGGCCATGGAGCAGTCGGTGGCACGCATCAGCGCTGCGGGGGGCACGGCGGAGGCGCACGTCCACGACGTCCGTGTCGTCGACCAGGCCCGGGCGCTCGTCGACCAGGCGGTGTCGTCCACCGGTCGGCTCGACGTCATGGTGAACAACGCCGGCGTGAGCTACCCCGAGACCATCGTCGACGCCGATCCCGAGCACTGGCGCACCATGCTCGAGACCAACGTGCTGGCGCTGCTCGTGGGCTCCCAGGCGGCGGTGCGGGCCATGCGGGCCTGCGGGGCCGAGGGCCACATCGTGAACATCTCGTCGGTGGCGGCACTGCAGCCGGCGTCGGGCGTCTACGGCGCCACCAAGCACGCCGTCAACTGCATCAACGAATCCCTGCGGCGCGAGCTGCTGGACGAACCCATCAAGGTGATCACGATCATGCCCGGAGCCATCGCCACGAGCTTCGCCCGCAACTTCGACCCGGCGGTCCTCGAGCTCATGGTGAGCTCCATGGGCGGGAACACCGACCCGGCCCAGTTCAGTCCGGGCCAGCGCCTCCCCGACGAGGTGCTCCTCCAGGCCCGGCAGTCCATGGCCGACCACCTGTGCGCACCCGAGGACGTGGCCGAGGCGGTGCTGTGGGCCGTCACCCGTCCCGCCGGCGTGCACCTGGCCGAACTCGTGGTCCGACCGAAGAAGGATCTCTCGCTCTGACGCGCCCGGGCCCGATGGCGCGCCGACCGATCACACCAGAAGGCGGGCCATGGGGCTGTCGGGGGGCAGACGCTGCACGTCGAGCCCGGACGCCTCGATCCGGTCCAAGAGGGGGGGCAGGTCGCCCCGCTGGGCCAGCTCGACCCCCACCAGGGCCGGGCCGAACTCCCTGTCGTTCTTCTTGATGTACTCGAACAGGACGATGTCGTCGGTGGGCCCCAGGCACTCGTCGAGGAAGCGGCGCAACGCCCCGGGACGCTGCGGGAACCCCACCACGAAGTAGTGCTTCAGACCTTGGTGGACGAGGCTCCGCTCGATGATCTCGTCGTAGCGCGCCACGTCGTTGTTGCCGCCGCTCAAGATGCACACCACGGTGCGTCCGGCGATGTCGGCCGCCACGTCGTCCAGGGCGGCGAGCGCCAGGGCCCCGGCCGGCTCGGCCACGATGCCGTCGATCTGGTACAGGTCGAGCTGCTCGGTGCACACCCGGCCCTCCTCCACCACCACCAGGCGGTGGACGAGATCGCGCACGATGGAGAAGGTGAGCGTCCCGGGGGTGCGCACCACCGCACCGTCGACGAAGGCGTCCTCGATGTCGATCATCACGGGGTGGCCCGCCTCGATGGACCGCAACATGGCGGGCGCCCCGGCCGGCTGCACGCCGATGATCTCGGTCGGCGCACCCAGGCCGTCGAGGGTGACGGCGATCCCCGACGCCAGCCCGCCGCCGCCGATGGGCACCGTCATGACGTCGGGCGGGCGACCCAGCTGGTCGAGGACTTCGAGGGCGACGGTCCCCTGCCCGGCCACGGTGGCGGGGTGGTCGAAGGTGGGAACCACCGTGGCGCCGTGCTCGGCGGCGTAGAGCGCCGCCGCGTCGTTGGCGTCGTCGAAGCTCTCCCCGGCGAAGCGCACCTCCACCAGGTCGCGCGCCAGCGCCCGGATGCGGGCCACCTTCTGGCGCGGGGTGCGGTGGGGGAGGAAGACCGCGCCCCGCACGCCCAGGTGGGCACAGGACCAGGCCACTCCCTGACCGTGGTTGCCGGCGCTGGCACACACCACCCCGGCCGCCAGGGCCTCGGGGGACAGCCCGGCGATGAAGTTGAAGGCGCCGCGGATCTTGTAGGAGCGGACGGCCTGGAGGTCCTCGCGCTTCAGATAGACGGTGGCGCCGGTGCGCTCCGACAGCCGCTCACTGAGCTGGAGCGGGGTCAGGACCCCGACAGGGCGCAGCCGCTCGGCCGCGGCGCGGACGTCGTCGATGCCGACCAGCGTGCGCCACACGCCTCCGACACTACGGCCCGGTGGCGGGCGGGGTGAGCGCCAGGCGCTCGGCCACGGCGGACATCTCGTCGCACGCCGCGTCCAGGTCGGCCTGGCCGCACGTCACCACCAGACGGTGCACCCCCAGCTCGTCGAGCTTCCCGGCGGTGTCGGCGTCGGCCGAGGTGGACATGGCACTGATGGTGAGCTCGATCGAGGCCGGGTCGCGTCCGAAGGCCTCGGCCTCCCGGCGCAGCTCGTCCAGTGCGCTGCGCAGCTCGTCGCCCCACAGCCCGAGTGGCTGCCACCCGTCACCCCGGCGCACCGCCCGGCGGATGGAGGCCTCGCTGTGGCCACCGATGTGGATGGGCACACCGGACGCCCGCACCGGCTTGGGGTGCGAATGCGCCCGGGCGAAGGAGAAGAACGTCCCGGCGAACGACGCCCCGTCGGGCTCGGTGTCGGCCCACAGGGCGCGCAGCACGTCGATGCACTCGTCGGTCCGCCGGCCGCGGGTGGCGAACTCCGCCCCGCACGCCTCGAGCTCCTCGCGCAGCCAGCCCACGCCGATGCACAGCCGCACCCTGCCCTTGGAGAGGCGGTCGAGCGTCGCCAGGCGCTTGGCCATCACCACGGGGTGATGGGCGGGGAGGATGAGCACCCCGGTGGCGAGCACCAGGGTCGAGGTCACGCCGGCCAGGAAGGCGAGCGTGTCGAGGGGGTCGGGGACGCGACAGTCGTCGGGCAGCGGCATCCGGCCCGACGCAGCGTAGGGGTAGCGGCTCGTGTAGCCGCCCACGACGAGGGGGTGCTCCACCACCACGATCGACTCGAAGCCGATGGCCTCCACGTGCCGGGCGAAGGCGGTCATCCAGTCGGGATCGGCGCACACCCCGGCACGCACCGGCGGCAGGGCCGCCACCATCAGTCCGGTCATGACACCCCTCTCATGCGTGGGTCCTCATCGAGGCCCCCTCATGGCGCCGCTTCCAGGACGCGGTCGTCGCGCCAGTCGAGGCGCAGCTGGCGCTCGGCGAAGCACCACGTGCCGTGCTCCCGGACGTACTCGTCCGCATAGCGCACGGCCAGGACCAGGAGGCGCTGGGTCCCGCGGCGCTCGTAGACGTGGTGGGCCAGGCACGTCGTCTCCCCACCGGCGCTGTCCCCGTCGAGCTGCACCACCTGGCCCCCCACCACATGGGTGGTCGCCTGGTACCGGGCCAGCCCCTCGACCAGGGCGGCGGTGATGTCGTCGCGTCCGGTTCGCACGATCGGCCACCCCGGGCCCGAACCGAAGTGCGACACGAGCCGCCCGTCGGCACTGAACAGCCCGGCCACGCCGGCCGTGTCGCGCCGGTCCACGCGCTGGGCGTACAGGTCGACGAGGGCGCGCATCGCCAGGCGGTCGGCGACCTCCCGGTGGGGCTCGTCCATGTCGGCTCCTGCTGCTGCGCGTCCGCCGCGGGCCGCGACGGGCGCCGCATCGTAGGTCCCGGGCCCCGCCGCTGCCCGGCCGGGGGCCTCGCACACCCCTCCTCACGGTGTGTGGTCGTTTTTCCCACGCAACGCGGCGACTGGGAGTGTTGGACACAGTCCTCCTCCGGGTACCGACCTTGTGCCCTTCAGAGCGGAGATGCCCAGGCCGATGGCAGTGCCAACAAGGAGGCGGACGATGCACCTGGGCGAGCGTTGCGACGAGATCGTGCGGATGATCGACGAGACCCTGGCCGAGGTGGGGATCGACGGCGAGCGCCCCGAGCCGCCTCCGGCCCTCACGACACTGGAGCGCCCCCCGGCTGCGAAGGTCTCCCCCCTGCGGCGGGTGGAACGACCCGAACGGGCGGCTGCCGGGTTCTGAGCCGGAGGCCGGGCGGAGCGCCACCCGGCCCTCGGACCAGACGCAGAAGCTGTTCACAGAAGACTCACAGGTGCACGGGGCAGGGTGAAGGCGGGTCCACATGTCCGAACCTGCGCGCATCCTGGTCGTCGACGACGAGCCGAGCATCACCGATCTGCTGTCCATGGCCCTGCGCTACGAGGGCATGGAGGTGGCGGTGACGCACCTCGGGCGTGACGCGCTCGAGGCCATGACCACGTTCCGGCCCCACCTGGTGGTCCTCGACGTCATGCTCCCCGACCTGAGCGGGTTCGAGGTACTCGAGCGCATGGGGCGCGACCGCATCGGGGGCCGGCTGCCCGTCCTGTTCCTGACGGCACGCGACACGCTGGACGACAAGCTGCGCGGCTTCACCCTGGGCGGCGACGATTACATGACCAAGCCGTTCAGCGTGGAGGAGCTCATCGTCCGGGTCCGCGCCATCCTGCGCCGGGTGCACGGCGAGGGCGACGACGGGCGCCTGCGGGTGAGCGACCTCGTCTTGAACGAAGAGAGCCACGAGGTCCACCGGGGCATCACCGCCATCGAGCTCACCCCGACGGAGTTCAAGCTCCTGCACTACCTGATGCTCAACGCCGGCCGGGTGGTGTCGAAGTCGCAGATCCTCGACCGGGTGTGGAACTACGACTTCGACGGCAACGCCAACGTGGTCGAGATCTACATCAGCTACCTGCGCAAGAAGGTCGACTCGCTCGGCCCGCGCCTCATCCACACCATCCGGGGTGTGGGCTACTGCCTGCGCCCGGCGCCGGAGTAGGTCGTGACGCTCCGGCTGCGCCTGCTGCTCGTCCTCGTGGGGATCATGGCGGCGGGCCTGGTGGTGGCGGACGTGGCCACGTACGCGTCGTTGCGTTCGTATCTCACGTCACAGGTCGACAACGAGCTCCAGCAGGACGCCACCCCCATCGGCACGCAGGTCGTCGAATCGCTCAGCCGTCCCTTCGGCCGTTCGGGCCAGCTGAACGTGTACCCGCCACCGGGCCTGTGGGTGCAGCTGCGCGCTCCGAGCGGCGACGCCGTGTACGGCTCGGAGGCGTATCCGCTGGCGCCGCCGACGCTCCCGCTTCAGCTGCCCGGCTCGGGAAGCGCCTCGTCGAGCCCGGTGCTGTTCGACGCCACGAGCAGCGGGGCCCAGGGTGTGGACTACCGGGTGCTGGCCGAGCCGCTCGAGGTCAACGGGACCCAGATCGGCACGGTGGTGGTGGCGATCCCGCTCAACGACCTGCACAGCACCCTGGGGCAGCTGGTGCTCATCGAGGTGCTCGTGTCCGCCGCTGTGCTCCTGGGCCTGGGCGTCCTGGCGTGGTGGGTGGTGCGGCGCGGCCTGCGCCCCCTCGACCAGATGGCCGCCACGGCGGGGGCCATCGCCGGGGGCGACCTGTCTCGCCGGGTGGAGGAGACCGACGAGCGCACCGAGGTGGGCCAGCTCGGCCTGGCCCTCAACACCATGCTGACGGGCATCGAGGAGGCCTTCGCCGCCCGGGCGGCGTCGGAGGAGCGCCTGCGGCTGTTCCTGGCCGACGCGTCCCACGAGCTGCGCACGCCGCTCACGTCGATCCGGGGCTACGCCGAGCTCTTCGACCGCGGCGCCCGGGACCGGCCCGAGGACCTGGCCACCTCCATGCGCCACATCCGGGAAGAGGCCAACCGCATGAGCGTCCTGGTGGACGAGTTGCTCCTGCTGGCCCGACTCGACCGCCAACGGCCGCTCACCCTGGAGCCCCTCGACCTCGACGCCATCGTGGCGGCCGCGGTCGACGCCGCCCGGGTGAGCGCGCCGGACCGGGTCATCAGCCTGTGGACACAGGGGGCGGTGACGGTGGTGGGCGACCCCATCCGCCTCCGGCAGGTCATGGACAACCTGCTCGCCAACGCCGTGCAGCACACTCCGCCGGGATCCCCCGTGGAAGTGGCGCTGCAGGCC
>JBEKVE010000033.1:0-20905 GCA_049514335.1 Acidimicrobiales bacterium | reverse complement strand
ATCCGCGCCGCCGTGCACGAGCTCGCCGACACCACGGAGACGGCATGAGCGCGGCGCGCCCCGACATCGTGGCGCGCGCCGCCGCCGCGGCGGCGCTGGCGGCCGAGCACGCCGTCGCCGACGACCGCCACGCCGCCTTCCCCCGGGCGTCGGTGGCCGCTCTCCACGAGGGTGGACTGCTCGGGGCGTGGGCCCCGGCCCGCTGCGGTGGCGAGGACGCCCCCGTGCAGGCGGCGTCGGACGTGGCGGCCCTGCTCTCCCGGGCGTGCGCCTCGACGGGCGTGCTCTTCGCCCTCCATCAGGCCCAGGTGATCACCCTCGGCCGCCACGGATCGGGTGCCGCCATCGCCGCGCTCCTCGACGACGTGGTGTCCTCGGGGCGCCTCGTCACCGCCGCCCACCCCGGCGCCGCGGCTCCGCCGGCGGTGGCCGTCGACGACGGCCTGATCCGCATCGAGCTCGCCGGCGCCGTCGTCCCCGACGGGAACGAGGCCCACGCCGCGCTCATACGCACCCGGTGGCGGGCGGCCGAAGCCCCGGCGCAGGGCGTCGCCGGCGCGGCCGACCCTTCTCACCCCGACGTGGTGGTGGTGTGCGCCCGACCGGCGCTCAGCTTCACCCCTGTCGAGGTCCCCCCGTCCCTGGGCCTGCGTGCCATGGGGACGGG
Organism: Acidimicrobiales bacterium; assembly: GCA_049514335.1. Taxonomy (GTDB): domain Bacteria; phylum Actinomycetota; class Acidimicrobiia; order Acidimicrobiales; family UBA8190; genus JBEKVE01. Next base: position 20,238 of record JBEKVE010000033.1, on the reverse strand, counting down.
GCGCTACGACGTCGTGGCCGAGGCGCACGGCGGCGCCGTCCTCGACGAGGACACGCCCGGCGCGGCGGCACGCACCCAGTCGACCGTCACCGCCGTGCTCGTGGCCGCGGCACTGTCGGGCATCGGCACCGCGGCGGTCGAGCACGCCCGCGCCCTCAACGCCGGTGAGAGCGCCAAGAAGCGCAGCGCCGCCTCCCTCGGGCCCCGACGCTCGGGGGAGCTCGACGCGGTGCACCGGGAGATGCAGTGCCTGGTGGCGGCGGCCACGCGCTGGCTCGACGACACCACCGCCACCCTCCCCGGTCCGGGGGCGTTCCCCTCCGAGCTGGCGGCGACGGCGGCGGCGACCCTGGTCGCCGTGCGCGGGCTCACCACCGAGATCGTGAGGCGGGCCTCGTCGTTGTGTGGCATCGCCGGGTACCGCCAGGACGCGCCCACCGGGATCGGCCGGCTGCTGCGCGATGCCTGGGGCGGGTGCCTGCTCGGCGTCGGAGACGACATGGGAGCAGCGGCGTGAGCACCGGCACCACCACCTCCTTTCGCGACGAGGTCCTCCAGGCCGGTCTGCTCGTGGCCACCGGGGTGGACGGCGTGTACCTGCGCTCGGCCACCTACGAGGGCGTGGCCGCAGCGGTGGCCGATTACGGCACCCGGCTGGGATCGGGTGACGACGAGGAGCACGTGCACGGCCCGCCCGTGATGGGGCGCGCCCTGTTCGAGCGCACCGGCTATCTGGCGTCGTTCCCCGACCTCATGGGGTCGGTGCACACCTTCGCCGGCGGCGATCGTGACCACGCCGCGCTGGTCGACCGGGCCGAGCGCGGTGAGGAGTGGGCCACGTCGCTCGCTCCCACCGAGGTGATGCTGTGCTCGGCCGCCTGCCATGTCGTCTACCCGCTGTGCGGCACGCGACTGCCCGACGCGGGGCGCCGCTTCTGCGTGACGAGTTGGTGCTTCCGCCACGAGCCCAGCACGGACCTCACGCGCGTGCAGTCCTTCCGGATGCTCGAGCACGTCTACGTGGGCGACGACGACGAGGCGCTCGCCACCCGCGAGCGGTGGATCACGCGGGGGCGCGAGGCGCTGTTGGGGCTGGGGCTCGAGGTCGAGCAGGTGGCCGCCAACGACCCGTTCTTCGGGCGAGCGGGGCGCCTCCTGGCCCGGAGCCAGCGCGACGACGAGCTCAAGCTCGAGATGGTGGTCCCCTTCTACGACGACCGCCCACCCGTGGCCATCGCCTCCTCCAACCTCCACCTCGACCACTTCGGCCACGACTTCGGGATCACCACGGGGCGCGAGGCGGTGGCCCACTCCACCTGCTTCGCCTTCGGCATCGAGCGGGTGACGCTGGCGCTCCTGCGCCGGCACGGGCTCGATCCCTCGACGTGGCCCACCCCCGTGCGACGGCGGCTGTGGCCGTGACCGGGGCGCTGCGCCGTCCGGTGCTCGCCATCGTGCACGGAGAGGGGTCGGTGTCGGCCATGGCGTTGGCGGCGGCGGCCAAACCGGTGGCCGACGTGGTGTGGGTGGTGGACACCGGCGAGCCGCAGGTGACGCCCATGCTGCGCCTGTTCCGTCGCCTGGGCACGACGGTGGACGTCGCCGGCCTGTCCGACGACGAGGCGGCCGAGGCGCTGCGCCCGTGGCGACCCGACGGTGTCGTCGCCTACGCCGATCGCCAGATCCCTGTGGCCGCCGCGCTGGGGGCGCGGCTGGGCCTCGGTTACCACGACGAGGCCACGGCGAAGCGCCTGGTGGACAAACTGGCGCAGCGTGACGCGCTGCGGGCGGCGGGTCTCGACGTCCCGGCGTGCGTGGCACTGGCGGCGCACCCCGGGCCCGGCGACCTCGACGAGGTGGTGGGGGCGGTGTCGTTCCCGGCCGTGCTCAAGCCCCGGGCGGGGGCGGGCAGCAGGGACACCGTGCTCGTCCACGACCGCGCCGAGCTCGAGGACGCCTTGGAACGGGCCGTGCCCGCCGGCGCCGGAGACGCCGCCGCCGGGGCGGGCGACGAGCGCACCATGGTGGTGGAGGAGTACATCCCCGGGTTCGTGGCCCCCGACGCCGGGGGCGGCGCCGGGGTGGAGATCGCCGACTACGTGTCGGTCGAGAGCGTGGTGTGCGCCGGGCACATCAGCCACGCCGCCGTGACGGGGCGCTTCCCCCCGGCCGAGCCGTTCCGTGAGTCGGGCTTCTTCATCCCGAGCACGTTGTCGGTCTCCCAGACGGCCGGCGTGGTGGACGAGGCCGAGGCGGCCATCACCGCCCTGGGCGTGCACACGGGGTTCCTCCACACCGAGATCAAGCTCACCCCCGCGGGGCCGCGGCTCATCGAGGTGAACGGCCGGCTCGGTGGAGGGGTGCCCGAGATGCTCCAGCTGGCGTCGGGCGTGGACCTGTTCGAGCTGTCGGCCCGGCTGGCGGTGGGGGAGCGGGTGGGCTTCGACCACCCGGTGCGCAACGAGCGGGTGGCCTACCTGCTGTACGTGCAGGCGCCGCAATGGGCCCGGCGACTCGAGGGGATCGACGGACTCGACGTCCTGGAGGCGCATCCGGGGGTCGACACCATCGTCCTCAACCGCCGTCCCGGTGACGCCCTCGACTGGCGCGAGGGCAACCACGGCCACGTCTTCTCCGTGCTCGGCACCGTTCCCGATCACGAAGCCCTGCCCTCGTTGCGGCGGATCGTCGAGCACAAGGTGACGATGCGCTATGCCTGACCGCGACGCAGCCTTCGACGTGGTGCCGGCGTCCGAGCCCGTGGCGGCTGCGCCGGCGTGGTCGGTGACGAGCGAGCTGGAAGAGACGGCGGAGACGGTGGGTCGGCGCTTCGCCGGCCCCGCCGCCACCGAGGTCGACCGCGACGCCCGCTTCCCCCACGAGGCGGTGCAGGCCATGCGCGAGCGGGCCATGCTCGGCAGCTTCGTGCCGCCGTCGCTCGGCGGCGGCGGTGCGTCGTTGCGCGACGTGGCGGGCGCGGTGCGGTGCCTGGCCCATCACTGCACCTCCAGTGCCCTCGTGTTCGCCATGCACCAGATCCAGATCGCCATGGTGGCCGAGCACGGCAACCACCGCCGGCTGCGGGGGTTCCTGCGCGACGTGGCCCGCGACCAGCTCCTCATGGCCAACGCCGCCAGCGAGGTGGGCATCGGGGGCGACGCCCGGACGAGCAGCTGCGCCATCGAGCGCGCCGCCGGCCGCTTCCGCATGGACAAGATGGCGGCCACCATCTCCTACGGCGCCTACGCCGACGCCGTGCTCACCACGGCCCGACGCGACGCCGAGGCCGCCTCCGACGACCAGGTCATCGCCGTGTGCCGGCCGCCGGGCCTCTCGCTCGAGCCCATCTCGACGTGGGACACCATGGGGCTGCGGGGCACGTGCAGCAACGGGTTCCACCTCGTCGCCGAGGGTGACGAGGCGTTCGTGCTGCCGGTGCCCTTCGGCGAGGTGGCGGCGCGCACCGGCCTGCCGGTGGGCAACATCCTCCTGGGGGCGGTCTGGCTGGGCCTGGCCGAAGCCGCCGCCGCGGTGGCACACCGCGCCGTGCGCGCCGAGGGCCGCCGGCGCATCGGGAGCGTCCCCGACAGCGCCGTGTCCCTGGCCGAACTGGCCCTCGTGCTCCAGGCGCTGCGCGAGCTGCACGAGGGCACCACCGCCCGCTACGAACGCGTGCGGGGCAGCGAGGAGGCGGCCGCCGTCCGCGTCGCCTTCGCCATGCAGGGCCACAAGGTCTCGTCCTCGAAGCTCGCCCTCGAGGTGGTGGAGCGGGCCGTGTCCATCGCCGGGCCCGACGCCTACCACGACGGACCCGACGGCCTGGGGCGCCACCTGCGCGACGCCTACGGCGCCGTGCTCATGGTGGGAAACGACCGCGTCCTGGCCGACAACGCCCGGCTCCTGCTCGTGCAGAAGACCCTGTGACCGCCGTGCGAGCCCGGTCATGAGCGTCACTCCCGTCTGGTTCGGCCCGCGGGACCGCCCGCTGTTCGGCATGCTGCACGTCCCCGCCGACGGGCGGGCCCGTGCCGGCATCGTGCTGTGCCCGCCGCTCGGCCGGGAGGACATGCTCGCCCATTCCACCCTCCGCGCCCTCGCCGTCCGCCTCGAGCAGGCGGGAATGGCGGTGCTGCGCTTCGACTACGACGGGACGGGGGACTCCGCCGGCGCCCAGGACGACCCCGACCGCGTGGGGGCGTGGTCGATGTCGGCCCGCCACGCACTGTCACTCGTCCGGGCGGCGGCGCCGCCGGTGGTCGGGGCGGTGGGGATGCGGGTGGGCGCCACCATCGCCGCCGCCGAGGCGGCCCGTCATCCCCTCGACGTCCTGGTGCTGTGGGACCCGTGCCGGTCGGGCCGGGTCTTCTTGCGCGAGCAGGCGGCACTGCTGGCTCTCAGCCAGGGCGGCCGGGCCCGCCGTGACGGGCCGGTGCAGACACCGGGCTTCCGCTACGACGCCGACACGGCGCGCCACCTGGGCGCCCTCGACATCGCCGCCACGAGCGGTCCGTTGGCCACGAGGATCTGCCTCGTCACCCGGCCCGGGCGGGCGCTCGACGCCGAGCTCGAGGCCCGGCTGGCGGGCGCCGGGGACGTCCACCACGACGTCGCTCCCGGTCTCGACGAGCTGCTCGACGCCGACGGCCAGCTCATGGCGCTGCCCGACGACACCATGGACCGGCTGGTGGCCTGGCTCTCATCGGTGGTGCCGTCGGCGTCGGCGCCCTTCGACACAGCACCGTTCGACCGGGCCGACGCTCCCGCCGTGGTGACGTGCCTCGACGACGGGGCGGCCGTGGTCGAGCGCCCGGTCCGCATCGGGCCTGCCGGGCTGTTCGGCATCGTCACCGAGCTCGAGGGGGACGCGCCGACGACCACGGTGGTGTGCCTCAACATGGGCCGGTCGCGCCACATCGGTCCGTCGCGCATGTGGGTGGACCTCGCCCGACAGTGGGCCCAGCAGGGGCTGCGCACCATGCGGTTCGACCTGAGCGGGCTGGGTGAGAGCGAGACGCGTCCCGGCCAGCTGCGCGACATCATGTTCCCCGACGAAGCGGTGGCCGACATCGAGAGCGTGGCCCAGGCGCTGTCCCCCGGCGACCCGGCGCGCACCGTGGTGGTCGGCGTGTGCTCGGGGGCCTTCCACGCCATGCGCGGCGGCGTGGCGCTCGGGGCGCTCGGGGTCTGTCTCGTGAACCCCCCACCGATACCGGGCCCCGCCGTCCCGCGTGAGGGCTACACCACGCCCCACTCCGGGCATGCCCGCTCCGAGGTGATGCGCCGATGGCTCTTGGAACTGGCCGGGCGCCGGATGGCCAGTGCGGTGCTCGGGCGGCTGCCCGACGGCGCGTGGTGGGCCATGAACCGATTCGGGCTGCGCTACTCGGTGTCGGAGGATCTGGTGCGTCTGGTCGACGGTGGTTCCGACGTGATCCTGGTGGGCAGCGGGCCCGATCTCGTCCGGATGCGCCGCGGCGCGCGTCGCACCCTGGGGCGTCTCGCGCGGTCGGGCCGGTTCCGGACCGACGAAGTGGACGGCCTCGAGCACTCCCTGCTCGGTCCCGAGGACCGCGGCCGGATCTCGGCTCTGCTCTTCGAGCACGTGCGGGAGCGCTTCGGCGCCGGCCGTCCGACCGGGCGGGCGGGCCGCGGCAAGCGCCGGGGCGCCTCAGCGGCCGGCGCCGGCCGCCTCCCGGGCAGCCGAACGGAGGACGGGGTGGCCGTGTCGGCCGGCACCGCCTCCCCTCGGTCCGTCTAGCTCCGTCGCACGCCCCTCTCCGGGCCGCCGCGGGACCTTCCGCGGCCCGCAACCCGCCCTCCCGACGCGCCGTTTCCCTGGTGGCTGCGGCATTACCTCATTTCGTGGCTCCCATGACACGCGTTGCAGTTTTGATCCTGGGAAGTCCCTGTGCAGGTGGCAATTGTCGGGGTGTTGGCAAGACGTTGTCGACCCGGTGAGCTTCGACCGCCACTATGCGTGATGTTCGCTCAGTGACAGCGGCTCACTACTCACCGTTACCAGAGGGTGCGGTGGCGGAGCCGAGCAGGCACGCCGGGACCTCCCTTCGGGAGCCGCACCGGCCCGGGCGCAGTCGACAGGAGACGGGGGCACGAAGGGCATGACCCAGACTCGCATGACCGAGGCGGCCGGCCGGCGCGTGCGCAACGCCCCATTCCGGAGCAGTCCATGACCAGCGTCTCGCGCTTCACCAACGGGGCGGCCGCCCCCGCCAAGAACGGCACCAACGGCACGTCGCGCAACGGGGCGTCGTCGGAGCCCGTGGTGGACGTGGCCCGCCGCCCCTCCAAGCGCGCCACCGTCAGCCTCGTGATCCCGGCCAAGAACGAGGCCCGCAATCTCCCCACCGTCCTGCGCCATGTGCCGACCCGCGTGGACGAGGTCATCCTCGTCGACGGCCTGTCGACCGACGTCACCCAGCTCATGGCGCTGTCGTACCGGCCCGACATCCGCATCGTCTCGGAGCACCGCCGCGGCAAGGGGTACGCCCTGCGGGCCGGCTTCGCCGCGGCGCGCGGCGACATCATCATCGCCATGGACGCCGACGGCAGCATGGCGCCCGAGGAGATTCCCAACTTCGTGTGGTTCCTGGAGCACGGGTTCGACTTCGTGAAGGGCTCGCGCTTCGTGGCCGGTGGGGGTTCGCTCGACCTCACCGCCTTCCGGCGCGCCGGCAACCGCGGGCTGTTGGCCGTGGCCAACGCCATGTACCAGACCCGGCTCACCGACCTCTGCTACGGGTACTTCGGGTTCTACCGCAAGTACCTCGAACACCTCGACCTGCTGTCGTCTGGATTCGAGATCGAGACCGAGCTGACGGTCCGTGCCGTGCGCGCCGGCCTGCGCATCGCCGAGATCCCGAGCATGGAGATGCCCCGGCGTCACGGAAACTCGAACTTGAAGAGCTTCCCTGACGGGTTCCGGGTCCTGCGCACCATCATGCGCGAGCACAAAGCCGCCCACCGCACCTGACCGACGCTCGTTCCGGGAGGACTCCATGTCTTTGTCACGACCCGATGCGGTCGTCATCGGAGCCGGTCCGTACGGGCTGGCGGTGGCGAGCCATCTCAGTGAGAGCGGTGTCGCCTGCCGGGTGTTCGGCTCGACCATGGCGGGCTGGGTGGACAACATGCCCCGTGGCATGTTCCTCAAGTCGACGTCGATCGACTCGAGTATCGGCACACCCCGGCCCGGATTCGGCATCGGCGACTTCTGTCAGCACGACGGCATCACGCCCTACGACGATGGAGGTGGTGAGCGGCCCATCCCCGTCGACGAGTTCGTGCGATACGGGCGTTGGTTCGCGCAGCACCTCGTGCCGCACCTCGAGGACACACTGGTGCGCAGCGTCGAGCACGGGTCCGATGGCTACCGCGTCGAGCTCGAAACCGGGGAGCGCCTCGTCACCGCCAACGTGGTGGTGTCGGTCGGTCCCGCGCCATTCGCCTACGTCCCGGAGGAATTGGCGGACCTGACGGGCGCCGGAGGTGCCCCCGACGCCGGTGCCGGGGACGGCCTTCCTCCCGTGTCGCACTCGTCGGACCACCCCGATCTCTCCGTCTTCGCCGGACGCCGCGTGGCGGTCGTGGGCGCCGGGCAGTCGGCGCTCGAGTCCGCCGTGCTTCTGCGTGAGGCCGGAGCCGCCGTGCACCTGGTGGTACGGAACCCACCGGTTCTCTGGGCCGGACCGCCATCGCCGGGCCCGTCCAGCGTCTGGGGGCGGATGCGGCGCCCTCCCGCGCCCCTCGGTTCCGGGTGGACCCATCTCATCCTCACCCGCTACGCCGGGTCGTACCACCTCCTCCCGGAGTCCCTGCGCATGCGGTTCCTGCGCAGCATTCTCGGGCCTGCCGGGGCGTGGTGGCTCCACCCCCGGTTCACCCCCGACATCGACATGCGGTTGGGGTACCGGGTGGCGTCGGCGACGATGGGCGGCTACGGGGTCGATCTCGTGCTGTACAGCCCCGAGCAGGGGTCCGGCATCTTGCACGTCGACCACGTCATCGCGGCGACGGGCTACCAGGTCGACCTCGGACGTCTCGGGTTCCTGCGCCCGGGCCTCGTGGCGTCCGTCGACACCACCGGCCCCTTCCCCCGTCTCTCCCCGAGCTTCGAGTCGTCGGCCGCAGGTCTGTTCTTCGCCGGACTCACCGCCGCCGGCACCTTCGGTCCGATGTTGCGCTTTGTCGCAGGCACGGACTTCGCCGCCAGGAGGATCTGTGCCGGCGTGACCACACGCGTGCGCTCCCGGGTCACCGACGGCGGCCGCGACAGCTCGTTGACGGACCAGGAGAGCGCGGCGTGACGAAGATCTCCGAGCGAATCGCCATCGCGGCACGCGCCGCCGCTGCTGCGGCGGCGGCACGCGCCGGCACTGACGACCCCGCCACAGAGCCGACCGGCCCCGGTGCCGCTCAGGCAGCGCCGTCCACAGTCGAGGACGAAGCCGCGGGGCGCGGGGACAGCGGTGTCGAGGTGGTGACCCCGTCGCCCGCAGCGTCCCGGATGCGGCGCCTGCTGCGGAGAAGGACCCGTGACGCGACGACGACGGCGACGCCGATGGACCTGGAGCCTGAGGCCACCGCACCCGTCGCACCCCCAGTCGTGGCCAACCGTGATCCCGGGCACGACAAGAGCGCCGCCGGTCACAACGGCAACGGCAAGAGCGCCCCCGTTCACAACGGCAACGGCAGCGGCAAGAGCGCCGCCGTTCACAACGGCAACGGCAACGGCAACGGCAAGAGCGCCCCCGTTCACAACGGCAACGGCAAGAGCGCCATCGTGGCCGACGAGCCCACCACGGCAGTGGCGGTCAACCGCAGCCCCGACCCCGAGCAGGACTCGCCGGGTCCGGGCAACGGTGTCGTCGGCCTGCGTCCCATCGATCTGCCGCGCCCGTCGTCCGAGACCACACCGGCTTCCTATCCGTCGCGCCTCGGCACGGTGGCGGTCATCGCCAGCGTCGGGGTCCTCATCGACGGGATCGCCTACGCCCTGGGACGGACCGGCCATGCGGGCCCCGTCGTGCCCCTCTTCCTGCTCGGGTTGGCCGTCATTTTCGCGCCGTGCGCCTGGCGCCTGACCTTCCACGGCGCGTCTCGACGTGAGCGGATCTACGTTTCGCTCGTCCTCGGTGTGGGGCTCTTGGTGTCGGCCGTCATCCGCAGCCCTCTCGTCTTCGATGGTTTCGACGAGATGATCCACGGGGCGACGCTCAACCAGTTGCTGCACAACCACTCCCTGCACGTCACCAACACCGTGCTCCCGGTGAGCCCGTACTTCCCCGGCCTCGAGGTGTTCACCATTGCGGTGAAGTGGTTGACCGGCCTTCCGGTGCTGCTCGCCCAGGACGTGGTGCTCCTGATCGCCCGCGCCCTGCTCGTGGTGTGCGTCTTCCTGGTGGTGGAGCGGGTGTGCGGGTCGGCTCGTGCCGGAGGCCTCGGCGTGCTCGTCTACGCCGCCAACCCGCAGTTCTATTCCTTCGACGAGCAGTACGCCTACGAGACCCTGGCCCTGGCACTGGCCGTGGGCGTCGTGCTGCTGATCATGAACGCCACGCGGGAGGCCAACCGTTTCGAGGCTCTCACCCGTCGGGGACGCGTCCGGGTACCGCTGCCGGCGCGCACACCCGGTGTGCTCATTGATCCCGCGTACCAGCAACTGTTCCCCACGAAGACGGTGTCCTCGGACCTTCTCGGTGACGGGGTGTCCGCCGAGCGTCCCTCGCCGTCGATGCTGAGCCGGATCGCCAACCGCCGGTTCATGCTCGACTTCGTGCTGGCGCTGGCGGTCGTCTCCGCGCTGGCCGTGACGCACCATCTGACGGCCTGGCTCACCGTGGCCTTCCTGGCCGCCATCGCCGTCGTCCTGCGCATGGGCCGCCAGGGGGTGTCGGCCGGCGTGGTGGGCGGCGCCGCCGCCTTCGCCGGCGTCCTGGTCGGCATCTGGACGGCGTTCGTCGGCACGCGGCTGTGGGCCTACCTGGAGCCGATCTTCCGTAACGCCTTGACGAGCCTGAGCAACGCCATCGCCCACCTGCACGCCACCCGGCAGCTCTTCCACACCGCCACCGGCGCGCCCGCCGCCCCGCAATGGGAGATCGTGCTCATGCTGGCGGCATCCGCCGCCACCTGCCTGGTCATCCTGCCCGCAGCGTGGGCGGCCATCCGCGGCCGGACCGTCCGGGGCGGATCCGTGCGCTGGGTGGCGGTGCTCGTCGCCGTGTCATACCCGCTCACGCTGCTCGCACGGCTGTCCACCAACAGCTCCGACGTCGGGGCACGGGCGAGCACGTTCATCTTCTTCGGCGTCGCCGTCGTCGTGGGGGGATGGCTGGCGCTGCACCTGGGCGCCTTCGCCCGACGAGGCCGTCACGCCCTGCTGCTCCTCGTTCTGGTTGCGTGCTTCCTCGGGACCACGCTCCTCGGGTCGGGGCCGGACTGGAGTCTCGTGACGGGGCGGTACCTGGTGGGTGCCGACAACCGCTCCATCGGGGCGCCCTCGCTGGCCGTGGCCGAATGGGCTCGCACGCACATTCCGCCCGGCACCCACGTCGCCGCCGACCGCGACAACGGCGTCCTGCTGGCCGACCTGGCCAGCATCGAGCCGGTCACGGCCATCGGCGGGCTGGTCAACACCGGGCCGCTGTACTTCGACCGCACCATCGGCACCTACGAGCGCAGCCTCGTCCGCCAGGCGCAGATCCGTTACATCGTCGTCGACGACCGCATGACCGAGTCCCTGCCCTACTTCGGCGCCTACATCGAGCCGGGGGAGACGGCCAAGCCCACGCGCCTCACCGCCGCCGAGCTGCACAAGTTCGCCACCGTGCCCGGGGCGCGCCTCGTCTACGACAACGGCCCCATCCAGGTGTACGACCTCTCCGGGATCCTGGGGACCCCGGCCCCGCCGGCGCCCGCCAACGCCGGCTCCGCACCCATGGCGGCGGACATCTCGGTGATGGTGGCCGCCGCCGGTGTGGGCCTGCTCGTCCTGGTCCGGATACGGCGCCGTCGCACGCGCCGCCCGGTGACCGGCACCGCCGTGGTGCGCTGGACCCTGGGCTCGATCGTGGCCGTCATGATCGGTGCCGCCGTCTTCATCCCCACCCACGTGTCGCCCACGATCATCGGGCTGGGGGGTTTGGGCATCGTCGCCGCCGTGGCGCTCGTCGCCACGCGGGGCAAGGCGAGCGACCCCCTGTTCGGTGCCGGGGACCGGCCGTGGAAGCCCGTCTTCGTGACCCGGCGCTCCGGGCAGCTGCAGCTCGTGTGGACCGGCGCCGGCCTGAGCGTGGTCGCCGCCACGCTCCTGCTCGCCGGGGGCATCGTCGTCGCCACCCTGACGGCGCGCACCGAATGGCACGCGCCCGATCAGGTGACGCTCAGCACCGACGCGTCGGGGCAGACCCTCGCCACCGTGCAGCTGGCGACGGCCGCGCCCGGCGCCACGCTCGACGCCACCGGTCCCGGAGGTGTGCCGGTGGTGACGCCGCTCCAAGCCACCACCGCCACCCAGACCCTCGTCCTTCCGCCCTCGACGGCGACGTCGTCGGTCAGGGTCGTCGCCGCCAAGCCCCTCTGATGGCGGCGTTGCGGCCTGTCGTGCCCGCCACCGGGCCCGTCGCTGACACGGGCGTCCACACGGTGACGGTGGTGGTGTGCGCCTACACCGAGCGACGTTGGGACACCCTGGTCGCCGCCCTGGCGTCTCTTCGCGACCAGGAGTGGCCGCCCGACCAGGTGGTGGTGGTCGTGGACCACAACGAGGCGTTGCTGGCGCGGTGCCGGGCGTCCTTCCACGCCGACGTCGAGGTCGTGGCCAACCGGGAGACCCGGGGCCTGGCCGGCGCTCGCAACTCCGGGATCGGCGTCGCCACCGGTGACGTGATCGCCTTCCTCGACGACGACGCCGTCGCCGACCCCGGATGGTTGGGGGCCCTGCTGGAGCGGTTCGACGATCCGGCCGTGGCGGGAGCCGGTGGCCTGGTGAACCCCCTGTGGGCCGGCGGGGAGCGCCCCCGGTGGTTCCCGCCCGAGTTCGACTGGGTGGTGGGGTGCAGCCACCGCGGCCTGCCCGAGGTGGTGGCGCCCGTGCGCAACCCCATCGGTGCGTCCATGTCCATGCGCCGGCGGCTCTTCGACGAGCTCGGCGGCTTCGACACCGCCATGGGGCGTGTCGGTACGCTGCCGCTCGGCTGCGAGGAGACCGAGTTCGCAGTGCGCGCCAGTCAGCACATGGCGGGCATCGTCTTCCTCCACGTGCCACAGGCGGTGGTGGATCACCACGTCGGCCCCGAGCGCGCCCGGGTCGGGTACTTCCTGCGACGCTGCTACGCCGAAGGCCTGTCCAAGGCGGCGGTGACGCGGCGCGCCGGGGCGGGTGACGCCCTGTCGTCGGAGCGGCACTACACGGCCGTGACGCTTCCGAGGGCCGTGGTCGCCGGTCTTGTCGAGGCCCTCCGGGGCGACCCTTCAGGTGCGCTGCGGTCGGCCATGGTCGTGGCCGGGTTGGCGGCCGCCGGCTTGGGCTACGGCGCGTCGCTCGCCGTCGGCCGGTTCGGTGCCGGTGGCGGTGGCGTGCGATCGAGGCGGCGACACCGTGGCTGACACGACGCTCGGACGGGCCGAGGTGGCGTCGGAGCGCAAGCAGCTGTTCGGGACGTTCGCCTACCTGATGGGCAGCCAGGGCAGCACCGCCGTGCTCGGCCTGGCGTTCTGGGCGTTCGTCACTCACTTCTTCCGGGCCAGCGACGTGGGCCTGGCCTTCGCCGCCTCGTCCACCGCCACCTTGTTGTCCACCATCGGGATCCTCGGGGTGGCCACGTTCCTCATCGCCGAGATGGGATCCATGGAGCCCATCTCGCGGCGGGCGGTGCTGTCCACGGCCATCGCCGTGGTGTGCGGCACGGTGGGGCTCCTCACGGTGGGCACGTTGCTCTTGTCCCATTCGCTCGGCAGCACCCTGGCCGCCATCGGACGCGACCCGCTCGTGGCGGTGCTCTTCCTGGCGGGTGCCATCGCCACCGTCGCCGCAGTCACCTTCGACAGCGCCGCCATCGGCATCCACCGGGGAAGTGCCCAGCTGTCGCGTGGGATCACGGCGTCACTGCTCAAGTTCGCGTTCGTGGGCGCGCTCATCGTGGCCGGGAGTCGGACGAGCGCGGGCCTCATCTTCGCCTGGGCGGCGGGCGTCATCGTGTCGCTGTTCGCCTGCCACCCGCTGCTGCGCCTGGCGCGCACCCCGCCGGGGGGCGGGTCCATCCAGGCACGCGTGGCGATCACCCGCCGCTACAGCCTGCTGTCGCTCAACCATCACGTCCTCAACCTGTCCATCAACTCGGTGTCGTACTTCGTGCCCGTTGTGGCCGCGGCGCTGATCGCCCCTCGCCAGTACGCCTTCTTCGCCACCGCCCAGACCCTGTCGTCGGTCGTGCTCATCGTCCCGTACCTGCTCACGCTGGCACTGTTCGCTGAGACATCGAACGACGAGCGGCTCCTGCAACGTCACGTGCGCCGCACGCTTCCCATGGGCATGGCCGCCGCCGTGGCCATCGTGGGCGTGGTGGCGGTGATGGCTCCGTTCGTGCTCCGCCTGTTCGGCAGCCTCTACGCGCTGCACGGCACGGCGACGCTGCGCATCCTCATCCTCACGGGCCCCTCCTACGTCATCAAGGACCACTACGTGGCCATCCGCCGCACCCAGGGCAAGCTCGGCCTGGCGTCGCGGGTGCTCACGATGGGAACGCTGGCCGAGGTGGCGGGTGCGGCGCTCGGGGGCGCGCTGTTCGGGCTGTACGGGCTGTGCACCGGGTGGGTGATCGTGGCCGCCCTCGAGGCGTGTGCGCTGTTGCCGATCGTGCTGGGCGTCTACCGAAACGGGACGCCGGCGGTGATGGCCGCCGACGCCCTCCGGACGGACACGAGCACGGGACAACCGCCGGACGCGGCGCCTCGGCCGCGCCCGCGGCGCGGCGGTCTCGTCCCCCGCCCCGACCGCCAGCTCCGGCCCCGGACCGCCCTCGACCCGGCGATGCCCGCCCTCCTGTTCCGGATGCCGGGGTATCCCCTGCACCACGGTGGGGTGGGCGCCGTCCGGAGCCTCGGGCGGGCGGGCGTGCCGGTGTACGCCGTGGTGGAGGACCGCTACACGCCTGCCGCCCTGTCGCGCTACCTGACCGGCTCGGTCGTGGCCCGGCCGGGCGACGGCGAGGACCCGGCACGGCTGCTGGAGCGCATCCTCGAATTCGGCGCCGGCCTCGGTCGCCGGGCGTTGATCGTGTGCACCGACGACGCCGCCGCGGTGTTGGTGGCCGAGCACAGCGCCGCCTTGCGCCCGCACTTCGTGCTGCCGGCTGTGCCCGCCGATCTGCCTCGCCGTGTGGCCGACAAGCACTGGCTGTTCGACTTCTGCCGCCATCACGACATCCCCGCCCCGGCCACGCACCTCCTCGACACCGGCGACGACCTCGAGCGCGCCCTCGAGGAGCTGCGCTTCCCCCTGGTGGTGAAGACCACGGCACTGCGTGCCAGCGGCGTCACCACAGCGCTGCGCGCCAGTGGGGGCATCGCCCAGAGCCGGCGTGAGCTGCGCCAGATGTGCGGGCAGTGGGTCGAGCCGTTCCGGGTTGTCGTGCAGGAGTACCTGCCCGACGAGGTGAGCGAGGACTGGATCGTCCACGGGTACTGCGACGAGCGGGCCGAGATGAAGGTGGCCTTCACAGGGCGCAAGGTGCGGTCGTGGCCGCCCCGGACCGGCGCCACGGCCCGTGCCTATGTCGAGACCAACACCGAGCTGCTGGCCCTGGCGGCGTCGCTGTGCTGCCGCATCGGCTACCGCGGTGTGTTCGATCTGGACTGGCGACTCGACCGCCGCACGGGGCGCTACAACCTCCTCGACTTCAACCCCCGGGTGGGGGCGCAGTTCCGCATGTTCGAGGACGACGCCGGGGTCGACGTGGTGCGCGCCATGCACCTCGACCTGTCCGGCCGCCAGGTCCCGGCCGGACGCGTCCGAGACGGCCAGGGCTTCATCGTCGAGCCCTTCGACCTGGCCAGCCGATGGGTGGACCGCCACCGCCCCGCCACAACAGCGGCGTCGGGGGTCCGCACCGGCGGCGCCCGCCTGGCGTGGTCGGCGCTCGACGACCCGGTGCCGGTCCTCGCCATGGTGGTGCGCCAGGGCCTGCAGTCGGTGGCGACGCGCCTGCGCTCCCCGCTCGGCACGGCGGGCGCGGCGCGGCACCAGACCCCCGGGACGGCGAAGGGCGCGCTCAGTCCCGGGCCGACAGCACCCGCCGGTAGAGGGACTCGACGTGGGCGCTGACCGCCGACGCCGTGTAGGCGCGCACCCGTTCGAGCCCGTTGCGACCCATGGTGTCGGCTGCGGCGGGGTCGGCCAGGACGGCGGCCATGGCCACGGCCAGGGCACCGGGATCGCCGGGGGGCACGACGCGCCCGCTCACACCGTCCTCGACGAGCGAGGGGATGCCGCCGCTCGAGGACCCGACGACGGGCCGGCCCGCCGCCATGGCTTCGAGCACCACGGTGGGGCAGCAGTCGAGCACGATGGACGGCACGACCACGAGGCGGGCGCCGCGCATGAGGCCGAGCACGACGGCCGGGTCCGTCGGGCCGAGCAGTTCGGCTCCCGGGGGCAGCTGGCGCGGCGTGTCGGGCAGCACCCGTCCGGCGAGCACGAGGGGCGGGGGACCCGTGAGCTGGCGGTAGGCGGTGAGCAGCACGTCTGCCCCCTTGTCGGCGGTGACGTCGCCCACGAACAGGATCGGGCCGTCACGGCCGGCTCCGTGGAGCGTGTCGGGGTCGACCAGGATGTGGTCGGGGACGAAGTTGGCGATGACCTCCACCACCGCTCCGCCTCGGTCCCCGATGCGGAGCCCGGTGCGCTCCGCCACGCTCGGGCTCACGGGGATGAAGGCGTCCACGGCGCGACGCCGGGCCAGCCGGCCGGCGAAGTTGGCCACGGCGACCCCGGGACCGACGAGCGGTCCGTAGTGCGCCGCCGCGCAGCGGATGCACCTGGCCGGCGCCGGACCGGGGCACACCGCGCCGGCTCGCATGAGCCGCTTGGTGGCACACACGTGGCTGTAGTCGTGCTGGGTGAGCAGGACCGGGGTGCGGGTGCGGCGCGCCGGTCCGATGAGCGAGTTCACGGTCCAGTCATGCGCATGTGCCACGTCATAGCGCGTGGCGCCGAGCAGGCGTCCGAGTCCGGCACGCAGCTCGGGGTCGGGGACGGGCATGACGTGGGGCCGTTCGGTCTCGGAGTGCAGACCCGGGGCGCGCTGGGCCGTTGTGCGCAGGTAGTGGACCGTGACGGCACCGTCGGGGGCGCTGTGCGCGTGCCCGTCGGTCGCCACGGTGGCCACCGACACGTCGTGGCCGCGGGCGGCGAGCGCAGCGGCGAGATCCCGGACATGGCGTTCCTGGCCACCCAGCACCGGCGGGTAGAACTGCGTGAGCATCAGGATGCGCATCGCGCCGGTCATCGTACCGCAGGCCTCGGGACGCACCTGACCGGCGCGTGCCGACCGTGCTTCTTTCGAAAGGCGGTGAGCCGATGATTCCGTCGATACGTGCGTCGCGCTCGAAGTGTGTCGTGCTCTGTTATCACCGCGTGGCGGAGGGGGTCGACGACCCGTTCCGGTTGTGCGTCAGCCCCGACAACTTCGCGGCCCAGCTCGACGAGCTGCTGCGGCTCACCGAGCCCTGCACCATGGACGAGCTCGACACGCCGTCGCGCCGGCCCCGCTCGGTGGTGACGTTCGACGACGGGTACGCCGACAACCTGTGGCACGCCCTGCCCATCGCCCGCGCCAAGGGCGTGCCCATCACGGTCTACGTGACGAGCGGCAAGGTCGACGACAACCGGGGGATGTGGTGGGACCGGATGGCCGCCGTCCTGGCGGCGCGGCCCGCCTCGGTGAGCGAGGTGGTGCTCCCGCTGCCGTCGGGTGAGCTGCGCCTGCCCTTGGGCGAGCCCCGGTCGCGCGCCGACCTGGCGACGCTGCGGACGCATCTCCTTCCCTTGACCGTGCCCGAGATCGAGGCCGTGCTCGAGCGCGTCGCCGATGCCTGGTCGGTGTCCTCGGCGGCACCCGCCGACGCCCGCACCGTGACGTCGGCGGAGCTCGACGAGCTCGCCGCCGCCGACGTCGTGACGATCGGCGCCCACACCGTGGACCACCTCCGCCTGCGCGGCCAGCCACCGGGTGAGCAGGCCCGCGCCGTGGCGGCGTCCAAGGCTGCGCTGCAGGAGCGTCTGGGACGCGCCGTGGCCCACTTCGCCTATCCCTACGGCGGACACGACGCCTTCGACGACACCTCGGTGCAGGCGGTGCGCGAGGCCGGCTTCGCCACGGCGTGCACCACCGTGCCCGGGTCGGCGCACAGCGGCACCGACGCACTGCGCGTCCCGCGCCGTATCGCCGCGGACTGGAGCCGGTTGCGGTTCCGGGCCCAGATGCTGCGCTGGGGGGTGGCGTGACCAGCACAGTCTCGGATGTGCGGGGCCAGACGACGCGCCGCGCGGGCGCGTCGCGTCGCGTCGCCATGGTGAGCGTCCGCTACCCGCCGCTGCTCGGCGGGGTGGAGACCCATGTCCACGAGGTGGCCCGCCGCATGGGAGCGAACGGCCTCGACGTCACCGTCCTCACCACCGACCCCGGGGGCGACCTGCGCTCCCGGGAGCACCAGGGCCCCGTCGAGGTGCGGCGCTACCCCACCTGGCCGACCTCGGGCGACCTGTTCGTGGCGCCTGCACTGCTGCGCCAGCTCGTGTCGGGTGGCTACGACATCGTGCACGTCCAGGGCATCCACACCCTCGTGCCTCCCATGGCGTTGGCCGCCGTGCGCCGGGCCGGGATTCCCACCGTGGTGACGTTCCACACCGGGGGCCACTCGAGCCGCGTGCGCAACCTCCTGCGCGCCACCCAGTGGCGTGCGCTTCGACCGGCCTTGCGTCGCGCCGACGCCCTCGTGGCGGTGTGCGACTACGAGGTGGAACGGTTCTCACGGCTTCTCGGTGTCGAACGGTCCCGCATCCACCGCATCGCCAACGGGGCCGACCGGCTGCCGGTGGCGCAGGACGCGCCCACGCCACAGGGCGCGCCCCTGGTGGTGTCGGTGGGCCGTCTGGAGCGCTACAAGGGCCATCACCGCCTCATCGCCGCCATGCCGGCGCTGCGGGCCTCGGCACCGCGGGCCCATCTGGTCGTGGTGGGCCGCGGTCCCTACGAGACGGAGCTGCGCCGGCAGGCGGCGCGGTTGGGCGTGGAGAAGGCCGTGACGTTCACCGCCTTCGGCCACGATCGCCGCGACCACCTGGGCGCCCTCGTGCACGCCAGCGACGTCATGGCGCTGTTGAGCGACTACGAGGCCCACCCGGTGGCGGTCATGGAGGCGTTGGCGCTCGGCACCAAGGTCGTGGTGGCGGACGGGTCGGGGCTGGCCGAGCTCGCCCGCCATCCGCTCGTGACCGTCATCGACCCCCGCGCCCCGGCGGCGACGGTGGCCCAGGTGCTCGCCGACGCGGCGTCGGGCACAGCGGTCCCCGCCCCCACCCTTCCCACGTGGGACGACTGCGCCGACGGCGTGGAGCGGCTCTACGACGAGGTGCTTCGTGCGCGGCGCCGCCAGCCGCAGGAGACGCCGGGCGCGCCCTGAGCAGGCCGGGACCCGCTCACCGGTTGGCGGGCCCCGTCACCGGAAGGCGGGCCCCGTCACCGGTAGACGGCCACCGCCGCCACCTGCAGGACCGAGGGGCTCGGCGTGGTGGCGTCGTCGGTCGTGATCCACCCCTGGGCGGCGCTGTCGGCGACCTGCAGGTCGAGGATGAGCTCCATGGGCTCGTCGGGGATGGGGACCTGCGCGCTCGTCACCCGACCGACCTGGACACCGTCGAGATACCAGGTCACGGACTGGCCCGGCACCCAGGCGACGCCGTACACGTGGTAGCCGGCGGTCAGGTTGGCGCCCGTGTTGGTGACGCCGCCGACCACGCCCGACGGGGTGTGCAGGTGCCAGGCGTCGTTGTCGGCGGGGTTGGCGCCGTTGCCGGTGTAGCCCCCCTCGAACATGTCGAGCTCGAAATTGTCCCCCGCCGTTCCCCCCGGTCCTGGGAGGAGCCACAGGCCGGGCCACATGCCGTCACCGGCGGGGGCCTTCGCCTTGATCTGGACGTACCCGCCGTCGAACTGGAACTTGCCGTAGGTGCACACGACACCCGATGTCCACGTGTAGCCCGGACGCGTCGAACCTCGCACCGCGGTCAGGGAGAGCCCGTTGTCAACCGACACCTGGCCGGGTTCGAAGTACTCGGCGTCGAAGTCTCCGGCGCTGCTGCCACTGCCGCCGGCACCGTCGGAGCTCCACGGCCAGCCGTGGGCGGCGTTGCTCGTGATGAAGGTGCTCCACTTGGACGTGTCGAGCGCCGTCCCGCTGAAGGAGTCACCGAAGATCTCGGTGGGGTAGCCCGGCGGCGGTGCCATGGACACCGGTGCCACGGTGGCGGTGGACGGCGGGTGCTTGGTCACGGTGGTGGCCGGCACCGGCGGCGCTTTCGCTGCCGTCGTGGACGGGGCGGGCGCGCCGGTGGTGGTGGGGGCCGGGATGACGGAGCCCCCGGGGCGCACCGTGGGCGGGTGGTGACGGTGGCGCAGGCGCACCTGCCGTGTCGCAACCCCCCCGTGCCGGGTCCGCCGCATCCGGTGGCCGTGCCCGTGGCGAGGGGTCCCGGTCTGCTGGGCCGGGCCGGCGGTGAAGAGGGAGCCCACTGCTGACGGGGCCGCCGTGAGCACAGCGGTGCCGGGGGAAAGGTGAGGGGCGACGGCGGCGTGGGGCAACAGGGTTCGGGCGCTCGCGCTCTGCGCCGGCGCCGCTGTGGCACCCATCACCGGCAGGACGACGAGGCCGGCCGCGGCCGCCGCCACCAGGAAGCCGAAACCACCGAGGCTGTGGCGCAGCGGGTGCGCCCATGTCGACCGACCGCGGGGGCGGGTGGTTGCCACCGGCCCCGTTCCGCTCGTGTCCCGCTTCGTTGTCGGCATCGCGTCCAGGCGTCCTGCCCGGCCTCCCACAGGTCGACGGCTCCCGCCGGCTGGGGTCACCGTGAACCGGCTCAGGCCCGTCGGCCGACGTGTGTAGGCACAGGCCCACCATCGGCGTGCGGCCCGGAGCCGCCCCAGAGTCAAAGTACTCCAT
>JBEKVE010000032.1:0-21732 GCA_049514335.1 Acidimicrobiales bacterium | reverse complement strand
ACCCGCGCATCACCGTGGGGAGGAGTGGCTGTACGTCCTGCGCGGGATCATGCGCCTCGAGTACGACGGCACCGTCCACCATCTCGGCCCCGGCGTCTCGGCCCACTTCGACGCCGATCGCCCGCACCGTCTCGGTGCGGAGGGTGAGGCGGCCGAGGTGCTGCTGGTGGCGGCGAGAGACACCCGCAACATGCAGAGCATCCACTGAGCGACACCCGAGGACCCGCCAGGAGGACATGACATGACATCGGTGACGGACATGCAGGCACTCGAGGCGACAGGTGAGCGGTTCTCGCTCAATGAGCTCCTGTACGTGCGGGCGCGCACGCGCCGCGCCGTCCACATGATCGCCGATCGCGTCAAGGTGGGCATGAAGGAGGAGGAGGCGAAGGACGTCGCCCGCACCATCCTCACGTCGCTCGGAATGCGGCGGGGCTGGCACCACATCATCGTGCGGTGCGGGCCCAACACCACGAAGGACTTCATGGAGCGGTCGGAGCCGGGTGTGGTGTTGCAGGACGACGACATCTTCTTCGTCGACATCGGTCCGATCTTCCGCGACACCGAGGGCGACGCCGGCGACACGTTCGTCCTCGGGGACAACCCCGACCATCACCGGGCCAAGCGAGACGCCCGAGCCATCTGGGACGACGTCCGGGGTGTGTGGTTCGACCAGCAGCTCACAGGCCAGGATCTGTACGGGTACGCAGAGAAGGCGGCCGCCGATCTGGGATGGAAGCTGAATTTCGACCTGTCGGGACACCGTTTGTCGGACTTTCCGCATTCCGCCCACTACGACGGTGGGCTCGCCGACGTGCCGTTCCGCCCCAACCCGAACCTGTGGGTTCTCGAGATCGCCATCGCCCACCCCGACGGGACGTTCGGCGCCTTCTACGAGGATCTGTTGCTCGAGGACCAGTCCTTCCCCGAAGGCGTCTTCGCCCCCTGACGACGCGCCCCGTTGGCGGGGCGCGTCGAAACGACAGGCGGTGCCCCAGCCGCGGCGCCCGCCTGCCCGCCTCTTGACGGGTCAGCGCCGTCGAGGAGTCTGACCCGGATCCGGCATGGGAGCGCGCCGCCATCGGCGGCGAAGCGCATCGCGAACCGTCACCGCACGCACGCAACGGCGCGTCGCCGTGGCGGCGCGGGGGCGCCACAACTGTGGTCCGTACACGGCGGGACCGGTCGGAAACACACCCGATATGAGGACTTCACAGCCCTTAACACGGCAGCTCTTGTTTTCGAAATCACGCTCGTTGAGATTGGTCGGTAGAGGGAACTCGCATCGAGCCATCATCGAAAAGAGAGGACGCGAGCGCCATGGAGACAACTGCTCTTCGAACGCCATCCAGTTCGGGTGGACCGGGACTCCGCAAGAACGCGCTGGGTTTTCCCACCGTGCTCGCCCAGTCCATCGCCGTGATCTCGCCCACCATGACAGCGGTGCTGATCATCGCCCTGTGCTTCGGTGACGCCGGGAACGGCACCTGGCTCGCCTACGCCTTCGGCACCGTCATGCTCCTCTTCGTCGTCGGGTGTCTCAACCAGTTCGCCAAGCGCTCGGCACTGGCCGGATCGATGTACGGCTACACGGGCCGGGGGCTCGGGCCCAAGGCCGGCGTGACGTCGGGGTGGAGCCTCATCTGGGCCTATCTCTTCATCGGTGTGGCCGGCCTGACGGGTTTCGCCATCTTCGCCCAACAGTTCCTGTCGGGCATCGGCGTGCACACCAACGTCCCGCCCGTGATCTTCTTCGTGCTCAGCGCCGGGGTGTGCTGGTTCATCGCCTACAAGGACATCCACGTGTCGTCGCTGTTGACCCTGGTGTTCGAGTGCGTGTCGGTGGCATGCATCCTGGCCCTGGCCGCCGTGGTGTTGTTCAAGCACGGCCTCATCATCGACACCACCATCGTGAAAGCGAAAGGCATGACCTTCCACGGCCTCAGCCTGGCTGTTGTCATCTGCATCTTCTCGCTGGTGGGCTTCGAGAGCGCCACCACCCTCGGCGGTGAGGCGAAGAATCCGCTCAAGAGCGTGCCTCGGGCCGTCGTCGTGAGCCTCCTCGTCACGGGGGCGTTCATGGTGTTCATGAGCTACGTCGAGGTGTTCGCCACCCGCCACTACGGCGTGTCGCTCAACAACATCGCACTGCCACTGACCGTCATCTCCAAGATCTACGGCGTGAGCTTCTTCAAGGTCCCCGTGGCGCTCGGAGCGATGGTGAGCTTCTTCTCGCTCACCCTGTCGTGCCTGAACGCCGGATCGCGGATCATCTACCCCATGGCGCAGCACATGGTGTTCCCGTCGCATCTGGGCCGGGCCCACAAGGAGAACCAGACGCCGCACGTCGCCATCACTGCCTACATCGCCGTCATCCTGGCCATCCCCATGGTGCTCGAGATCTTCACGAACCCGCTCACCACGTTCGGCGACGCCGGGACCCTGGCCGCCTTCGGCTTCCTGACGGCCTACTTCCTCATCTCGGTGGCCGCCCCCGTGTACCTGAAGAAGCTGCGGGAGCTGCAGGCCCGCCACGTCGTGGTGGCATCGATGGCGTGCTTGTTGCTCATGGTCCCGCTCATCGGGAGCTTCTACCCGGTGCCGCCGTTCCCGGTCGACGTCTTCCCCTACATCTTCCTGGCCTACATGCTGGCGGGATCGGGCTGGCTGTGGGTGGTGAGCCGCCGCAACCGGGGTCTGTTCGCCGAGATCGAGATGGACCTCGAGGCCTCCATGCTCTCGCCCGACAAGCACACCCCCGAGGTCGACCGTGCCCTCGAGGGGGTCGGGGTGCCGGCCCAGCCGGAGCCCGCCGTGGTGGCGGTCATGGCCCCGGTGGAAAGCGCCGTGCCGGCCCCGGCCGGCTGATCAGGACCACCGGGCCCGGGTCGCCTCCCCTGGGTGGGCGGGCGCCCCGGGTCCGGCGCCACCTTCGGCGGGGACGTGAGCGGGCCAGAGCGAAGAGGCGCAACGTCCGCGGCACCCAGGTCGGCTTCGGTCCCTCAGGCCCGGTCGGGCGCTTCGCGCTTCAGATGACCGAGCAGCAGGTCCACGGTCTGCCCCGCTTCTCTGCGGGCGGTGGTCGGGTCATCGGACGTCGCCACGTACTGGGCAGCCGCCATGACGCCGGCAAGAAGCATGCGAGTGAGGGGCTCGACCGGCGTCGGGTCGATCGCCCCTTTCGTCACCGCCGCCCGCACGGCCTCGCGCACGAGGCCGAGGGCGTAGCGATCGGTGATGTCCTGTCGCACGTCGAGCGGCAGCACCGCCGGCCCGTCGATGGCGCAGACACGCTGGACGGTCGGATCGAGCACCGCATCGAGATAGGCCTGGCATCCTGCTCGGAGCTGCTCCACGGGATCGTCACCGCCGGCCATGGCGGCTGTCGCCACCGTGGCCACGACCTCTTGCTCTGTGGCCTCGTACACGGCGAGGAAGAGCGACTGCTTGTCGCCGAAGTGGTGCTGCAGCGCGCCGCGCGTGACTCCGGCCAAGGACACGATCTCCTCGCGCCCGGAGTGGGAGTACCCCTTCGTAGAGAAGAGCTGACGGCCCGCGTCCAGCAGCGCGGCGCGCGTGGTCTCTGATCGTTCAGCCTGTGTGCGTCTCCCGCCGGAATTGCTCTTGACCATGCACGACACCTGTATCTACTATACGTGCAGCCGGCATGCATGTTAGGTATGCCGAGAGGAGGCGTAGTGACACTGGCCCGTGCAGTCGTGGTCCCGGGGATGCTGGCCGAGTACGAGTCCTTCGCCGGGCTCGTCAGGGAGCTCTCCGACGATCAGTGGAATGCCCCCAGCCGTTGCCAAGGCTGGCGCGTCGCCGACGTGGCCGCCCACGTGGTGGGCCAGCTGACGGATGTGGTGAACCTCCGGCTCGAGGGCCTCGGCACACCGGAGGTCACCGGGCGCCAGGTGGAGGACCACAGAGGCCGGACGACGACCGAGCTCGCCGAGGAGCTCGAATCGAGCACGAAATTGGCGGGCGATCTGGCGTCAAGTTTCGACGACGCCGTCTGGGACGCCCCTGCCCCCGGCGGCATCGGCGGGACCCTCGGCTTCGGGATCGAGTCGCTGTGGTTCGACACCTACCTGCACGCCGACGACATGCGTTCGGCTCTCGACCTGCCCAGGCCGAAGGCACAGGACGGACTGTGGCCGTCGCTGTCGCACATCTCCCGCATCCTCTCCGATCAGGGTTGGGGTCCGGCCGATCTCTCCATGGAGGGGTTCGAGACGTTCCCGGTCTCCGGTGGTGGCGGCAGCGTCGTCACCGGCGACGCCTATGCGTTCGTGCTGGCGTCCACCGGTCGTGGCGATCCCGGGTCATTCGGCCTCGACGAGTCCGTGAACATCTACCGCTAGGGTCGCTCCGGTGCAGAGGCCGTCGATCCCACCGGGTCATTGAGCATGGGTGCACTCGTCCGCTCCGAACGAGACGATGCCGTCTGTACGGTCACGATGGACGACGGCAAGGTCAACGCCCTGTCGCTCGAGATGCTGGCCGAGCTGAACGCCGCGCTCGACGTGGCCGAAGCGGACGGGTCGACCGTCGTGCTGACCGGCCGCAAGGGGATCTTCTCGGCGGGATTCGACCTCCGTGTCCTGCGCGGCGGCGGATCGGGTGCGTACGACATGTTGCACGACGGCTTTGCCCTCGCTGTCCGGCTCCTCACCTTCCCGACCCCTGTCGTCGTGGCCTGCACGGGGCACGCCATTGCCATGGCGTCGTTCATCCTGGCGTCGGCGGACTACCGGATCGGTGCAGCCGGGGCGTACCGCATCGGGGCCAACGAGGTGGCGATCGGGCTGACCATGCCGTTGGCCGCCATCGAGATCTGCCGGGCTCGGCTCAACACCGCGCACTTCAACCGTTCGGTCATCAACGCCGAGATGTACGACCCTGACGGCGCTGTGGCAGCGGGCTTTCTGGATCAGGTAGTGGGCGAGGCGGAGTTGGGCGCCACCACCGAGGAGACAGCCCGCGCGCTCTCCACCCTCAACATGTCCGCCCACGGTGCCACGAAGCTCCGTACCAGGGCCCAAGCGCTGACAGCGATCCGTGAAGCGATCGAGGAGGACGAGGAGTTCCTCCGCACGCTCGCCTGACACATGTACCCGGTGGCCTCGCAGGCGAGGGCCGCCGGATTCGAACCAAGGTCGGCGAGCAAGGACCGCCGGGCGCTCGCTGACGGCGAACGGTCGGGGTCTCCCCGGATCGGCACCCCCAAAATCGGGGATGCCGGCTGGGCCCGAATCCTCTATGTTCAGGCCCGCTCTCCTCGGCGGGGAAGCGGATCATAGGGAGAGGCCATGCGGGTGGCGCCTGCTTCAAGAGTCCGGACGCCTCGGCGCCGGCAGCTGACCGTCGTCGGTCTCATCGCGGGTCTCACGGCCATGTCGGTGGCCGTGCTCCCGGCCACGGTGGCGTCGGCCAACCCGGATGTGGTCACCAATTGCTCGGGCTCCCCCTCGGTGCCCGGATCGCTTCCGTACGAAGTGGCCGCCGCCAATCCCGGTGACACGGTCACCTTCGCACTCTCTCCGCCCTGCTCCACGATCACACTGGCGTCGACGATCACCATCTCGCAGGACCTCACCATCACGGGGCCAGGGTCAGGCGCGCTGGCGGTGAGTGGAAACAATGCGGTGGGCATCTTCTCCGTCAACTCCGGCGTCACCGCGACGATCTCCGGTTTGACGCTGCAGGACGGTTCCACCGGCAGTGACGGCGGGGCCATCAACAACAGTGGGACGCTCACGGTGTCGAACAGCACACTGTCGAACAACACCGCGTTCGAAGGTGGTGGCATCTACAGCGACGGGACGGTCACGCTCACCAACAGCACGGTGGCAGACAACACGGGCACATCTGACGGTGCCGGTATCGTGACCATCTTCACTTCGACCTTGACCATCACCGACAGCACCATCTCGGGCAACACGGCATCGTCAGGCACCGGCGGTATCGAGAGCATTCGTTCCGGGTCCCTGTCCGGCACCGTGACCATCACCGACAGCACGGTGTCTGACAACACCGGTGGGGGGATCTCGAACCAAGGCGCCATGACCATCACCGGGAGCACGATCTCGAACAACGACATCCCCAATTCGGACCCCGGCGGCGGGATCGTCAACCAATCCGGGTTCGAGCCGGCCTACATGGCGACACTGGGCCTTTCAAACAGCACGGTGGCAGACAACTCCGCGGGGTACGGGGGAGGGGTCTTCAATGTCGATGCGGCGACTATCACCAACAGCACCGTGGCAGGAAACGTGGCGACCGGGATCCAGGGCGGTGGCGGGATCTACACCTTCCCCGGGGGGACCACGACCATCGGGGCCACGATCCTCTCCGGCAGCGCCGCCTCGGGCGGCGAATGTAATGGGATCGGCACCATCAGCGACGACGGATACAACCTCGCCGACGACGCCTCATGCTCGCTCGGAGGTACCGGCGACCTCTCCAGCACGCCGGCAGGCCTGGACGCCTCGGGCCTTCAGGACAACGGCGGACCCACGCAGACCATCGCCCTGGATCCCGGCAGCGCCGCCATCGGGCATGTGGGCAACCCCTCTCAGTGTCCCGCCACCGACCAGCGCGGGTATCCACGCAAGAACCCCTGTGACATCGGTGCCTATGACAGCGCGGGCTCGCTCATCACGCCGTGCACCACAGGTGCGACGGGTTGCACGGCCACGACGACCGTCTCTTCGCAGACTGTGGCGGTGACGGGCACGAAGACCTCGGGCGCAACGGCCTCCATCAACCTCTCGGTCGCTCCCCAGGTCCTGGCGTGCCAGGGCTTCAGCTACCTGGCTCCCGTGGCCACGCTCACCGACACCGGCCTCAAAGCCGGCACCGACGTGGTCGTCACCGACACCGTCAAGAGTCTCCCCTCCAAGAAGGGTGTGGTCATCTGCTACGAGCCGGTGCAGGCACTGCCCCCACCCGCCGCCTTGCTACCGAAGTGCCACGGCAAGACCTTCACGCACGCGTGCTACCAGTCGGTGAACGAGGTGGCCGGCAGCGTCGTGGCCACGTTGGAGCTCCCCGCCGGCGACCCCCGCTTCCACATCGGCGGCGAGACCCCGTCGATCGCCAGCTACAGCCCCGCCGCGGCCAAGCCGGGCAAGAAGCTCACCATCAAGGGAGGGAACCTCTCCGAGATCACGGGGGTGACCATCGGCGGGGTCGCGGCCACCATCATCAAGACCGCACCCGCCTCGGTGAGTGTCACCGTGCCCGCCTCGTCCAAGGGCGGCGTGGTCCGGGTCACCAGTCTGGCCGGGTCGGTGGTGGGGCCGGCGATCGGTGTCTTGGGTGCGCGGCTCCCTCTGCACTCGTCGCCCCGCACAGCAGACGCGCATCACAAACGTCCATAGCGGCCCGGATCCACACCGCCGGGACCGGGTGCACGGCGACAAGGTTGACCCCGATGGGGTCAAGGGCGACGAGCGGAGGGAGTGGGATTCGAACCCACGGTCCTTGTGGGACAAGGCTTTTCAAGAGCCTCGCATTCGTCCGCTCTGCCATCCCTCCAGAAGCGCAGGCTACCGCCGCTCAGGACGGTCGGATCTGCTCCCGCAGCGATCCCACCCAGGCATCTGCATCCTGCCAGGCGGCATCGGCACGGGCGCGCACCTCGGGGCCCTGCTCACCGGCAGCGGGGTAGGACCCGAGGAACTTCACGCCCGCCAGCTCAGCGTGCAGGACGCGCAGACAGTCGGCGATCACCTCGTCGGCGACGTGTCCCTCGAGGTCGATCAGAAAGCAGTACTCGCCGAGGCCGCGCTTGGTGGGCCTCGACTCCAGCTTGGTCAGGTTGATGCTGCGCGCCGCGAATTCGCTCAGGATGGCGAACAGGCTCCCCGGACGGTCCTCGTGTTGGAAGCACACGATGGATGTCTTGTCGTGCCCTGTCGGAGCCGGAATGCCGCGCGTCGCCAGCGACACGAAGCGCGTCTGGTTCCCATCATGGTCCTCGACGGCGGGGTCGAGCACGTCGAGGCCGTAGAGCTCGGCCGCCAGCCGTGGCGCCAGGGCGGCGGTGTCGGTTCGCCCCTCCTGCCCCACGATCCGGGCCGCCTCGGCGGTTGAGTTGGTGGGCACGACCTCGACCTCGGGAAGTCGCTCGGCCAGGTATCGCCGGCACTGGGCGCTGGCGTGGGGGAACGACAGCACCCGTTTGATCCCCCCTGGATCGGTGCCGGGGGGACCGGCCAGGGTGATGTGGACACCGAGGACCACCTCGCGCTGGATGAGCAGGTCCGAGTCGAACACGAGGCTGTCGACGGTGGCGTTCACCGTTCCCTCGATGGAGTTCTCGATGGGCACGAAGGCCAGGGTGGCGCGGCCTGTTGCCACGGCGTCGAGCGCCTCGGCCAGTGTGGGCGCGGGGACGACCGTCGCAGCGGCGTAATCGGGCTGGGTGAACAGCGCCTCTTCGGTGAAGGTCCCGGCCGGACCCAGAAAGGCGATCGTGAGAGCGCTCGGTCCGCCGGCGGTCGGGGGCGCAGCCATGTGCGGCAGGATAGTGGGCACCATGGACGAACCCACCCTGCGCCAGCTCCTCGAGGACGTGCGCAGCGGCGCCGTGGCGCCTGATGACGCCGTGGCCCGCTTGCGGCGGCTCCCCTTCGCCGACCTGGGGTTCGCCCGGGTTGACCATCACCGGGCGCTACGCCAGCGCGCCGCCGAGGCCGTCTATGCACCGGGCAAGACGCCGGAGCAGTGTGCCCGCATCGTGGCCGAGCTCCTGTCGGAGCCGGCCCAGAGCCCCGTGCTGCTCACCCGGGCCGACGAGGCACAGACGACGGCCGCCCTCGAGCTCTCTTCCGGTGGGACGGTCACCTGGTCGGGGCCACGGGCCACGGTGTCGTGGCGTCCCTCGCCGCTGCGCCCGGGACGGGTCATGGTCGTCACCGCCGGCACCGCGGATCTCCCCGTGGCCGACGAGTGCACCGCCGTGCTGCGCGCCTTCGGGTTCGCGCCGGCGCTGGTGGCGGATTGCGGTGTGGCCGGCGTGCACCGCATCCTGGCCTCGGTCGACGACCTGGCCGAGGCCGACGCCGTGGTGGTGGCGGCGGGCATGGAGGGCGCGCTGGCCAGCCTGGTGGCCGGCATCACCCCGGCGCCGGTGGTGGCCGTGCCGGTCTCCTCCGGGTACGGCGCCGCGCTCGAGGGCGTCACCGCCCTGCTCGCCATGCACGCCTCCTGCGCGGCGGGACTGACGGTGGTGGGCATCGACAACGGCTTCGGCGCCGCCTGCGCGGTGGCGAGGATGCTGCTGTGAGTGCCGATGGTGGACGCGCCTCGCAGGGGATCGCCTGGTTCCACTGCTTCTCGGGGATCGCCGGAGACATGGCGCTCGGCAGCCTCCTCGATGCCGGCGCCGATCTGTCCGAGGTGCTCGGCCTCCTGCAACGCCTCCCGCTGTCGGGGTGGGACCTGCACGCCGAGCCCGTGCTCCGTGCCGGGATCGCCGCCACCCGGGCGGTGGTCGAGGTCACCGACGACGTCGTGGTGCGCACGCATGGCCACATCGTGGGACTGGTGGAAGAGGCACGCCTTCCCCCCCGCGTGACGCGCCGGGCCCTCGCCACCTTCTCCGCCCTGGCACAGGTCGAGGGTCGGCTCCACGGACGCTCTCCCGACCAGGTGCACTTCCACGAGGTGGGGTCGCACGACGCCATCGTCGATGTGGTGGGGACCGCAGCCGCTCTCGAAGTCCTCGGCATCGACGAGGTCACGGCCTCGCCCGTGGCCACCGGCATGGGCACGGTCAGAAGTGCCCACGGGTTCCTCCCCAACCCCGCCCCGGCGGTGGTCCGGCTCCTGGAGGGGATCCCCACCTGGGGGCGCGACGTGCCCGTCGAGCTCACCACCCCCACCGGAGCCGCCATCCTGGCCGCCAACGCCCGGCGATTCGGTCCCATGCCGCCCATGCGCATCGCCGCCTCGGGGTTCGGCGCCGGCAAGCGCGAGCTCGACGGCCTCCCCAATTGCACCCAGGTGGTCGTGGGCCGGTCCCTCGTCTCTGTGGAGCCGGAGGGACAGCCCGTCATGGTGCTCGACACCAACGTCGACGACGCCACCGGCGAGGTGCTCGCCCACGCGGTGGAGGCGGTGCTGGCGGCGGGTGCGCACGATGCGTGGATCACGCCCGTGGTCATGAAGAAGGGCCGGCCGGGGTACACGGTGAGCGCTCTGGTCGACCTCGCCCTGAGCGGCACGGTCCGGGCCGTGCTCATGGCCGAGACCGGCAGCCTGGGGGTGCGGGCCACCACGCTCGAGCGCTGGCCCTCCACGCGTGCCATGGACGAGGTCAGCGTGGAGGGGGCGCCCGTCGGGGTGAAGGTCAGCCCCGGCCGCGTGAAACCCGAATACGCCGACGCAGCCCGGGTGGCGTCGGCCACGGGCATCCCGCTGCGCGAGGTGCTGTACCGGGCCGAGACGGCGTGGCGGGTCCGGGACCAGGAGAACGAGGCCGACGGGCCCGACGCCGCGCCGTGGGTGGTGCCGCCCGAGACGCCCACGCCCGCCTAATCCGTCGGCGGCCGGTGGTCGCCCGCCGCCGTCCCGGGTTACGCCGTACGGTGGCATTGATGGGCGACCTCGAGTACCTCAATCCGGGGGAGCCGCCCGACGACCCCGAGGCCTGGACCGACGAGCAGTGGATCGCCTGGCTCCAGGCCACCGACGACCCCGACGCCCCGGGCGGGCCGCGTCCGCACCCGCGCCGGTGGCGGGACAGGCGGACCGCCAGCGCCCTCGGCGCCGCCATGATGGGCCTGCACGAGGTCATCTACGGGCGCAAGGACGAGGTCGCCATCGTGATCGAGGCCGGGGGTGACCCGCCCAACGACGACCTGCCCGAGGTCCTTCTGGACCCGGAGCACGGCGAGGTCATCGTGCGACACCGGCCTGCGTCAGAGACCCCGCCAACGGAAGACCCCGAGCCGGGGACCGACATGCCGCAGCCCGCACCGCCGTCCTCTGACCGGGAGTGAGCGGCCTCGCCCCGGACGTCAGGCGGCGTGACCTCCGGTCCAGTCGAGGAGCGTGTGGCGGGGCCAGGTGTTCACGATGCGCTCGGGCGGCGCGTCTGTCTCCGCCGCCTTTTCGCACCCATTGCCCAACCACTCGAGCTGGCCCGGCGCGTGGGCGTCGGTGTCGATCGACACGAAGCAGCCCGCCGCCAGCGCCGCCCGCAGGAGCGGCTCGGGCGGGTCGAGGCGCTCGGGCCGGGAATTGATCTCCACCGCCGTGCCGGTGCGGGCGCAGGCCGAGAACACCTCGTCCTGGTCGAACTGGCTCTGGGCACGGCCCCGCCCCACCAGGAGCCGGCCGGTGCAGTGCCCGAGGATGTCGGTGTGGGGGCTCTCCACCGCCGCCACCATCCGCCTTGTCATCTGGGCGGCGTCCATCTTGAGCTTGGAGTGCACGCTCGCCACCACCACGTCCAGCCGGGCGAGCAGCGCCGGGTCCTGATCGAGCGACCCGTCCTCGAGGATGTCGACCTCGATCCCGGTGAGGATCCGGAACGGGGCGAGCTCGGCGTTGAGGGTCTCCACCACCTCGAGCTGGCGGACGAGGCGCTCGGGGTCGAGCCCGTGGGCCACGGTGAGGCGGGGACTGTGGTCGGTGAGGGCCAGGTACTCGTGTCCGAGGTCCGCGGCGGCGCGGGCCATCTCGGCGATGGGGCTGCCGCCGTCGGACCAGTCGGAGTGGCTGTGGCAGTCCCCGCGCAGCATGGCGCGCAGCTCGGCGGCGCGCCCTGTGAGCTCGGCGGCCGACAGGGCGAACTCCTCTTCGAGGTGCATCAGGTATTCGGGGTCCGTGCCCGCCACCGCCTCCGCCACCACCCGGGCGGTGGTGTCGCCCAGTCCGGGGAGGTCCGTCAGGCGCCCCGACGCGGCCAGCCGTGCCAGGCGCGCCGCGTCGGTGGCGTCCACCGTGGCCGCCGCCCGCCGGAAGGCGCGCACCTTGTAGGACTCCGCCCGCCTCGCCTCGAGGAGGTAGGCGATCCGGCGCAGGGCGGCGGCGGGGTCCACGGCCCGAGACTAGCGAGGCGCCCGCCGGCTGTTCCGCCCCGGACCGACCTGGAGCGCACCCGGTCGCCGATCCGTGCGAGCATCGAGCCATGGCAGGCGGCATCCCGGCCGTGGCGGTCGAGGTCGACGGGCACACCGTCAAGGTGTCGAACCCGGACAAGGTCTTCTTCTCCGCCCGGGGCGACACGAAGCTCGACCTCGTCCGCTATTACTTCGCTGTCGGGCCCGGTGCCCTGCGCGGCGTGCGCGAACGACCCACCGTGCTCAAGCGCTACCCCAACGGCGCCGAGGGTGAGTTCTTCTACCAGAAGCGTGTCCCTGCCTCCCGCCCGCCGTGGCTCGAAACGGTGACGGTGACGTTCCCGAGCGGGCGCCACGCCGAGGAGCTGTGCCCCGTCGACGTGGCCCACATCCTGTGGGCGGTGAACCTGGGGTGCCTCGACCTCAACCCCTGGCCGGTGCGGCGCGCCGACGTCGACCACCCCGACGAGCTGCGCGTCGACCTCGACCCGCAGCCCGGCGTCCCCTTCGAGGCGGTGCGGCGCGTGGCGCTCGAGGCCCGTGCCGTGCTCGAGGAGCACTCGCTGATCGGGTTCCCGAAGACCTCCGGATCGCGCGGCATGCACGTCAACGTTCCCCTCGAAGCGCGTTGGGACTTCACCGCCGTGCGGCGCGCCGCACTGGCGCTGGCGCGCGAGGTCGAGCGTCGGCTGCCCGACATCGCCACCTCGGCGTGGTGGAAGGAGCAGCGGGGCGATCGCGTGTTCATCGACTACAACCAGAACGCCCGGGACCGGACGGTGGCGTCCGCCTACTCGGTGCGCGCCAATCCCGAGGGCCGGGTGTCGTGCCCGCTCGAATGGGACGAGGTTCCCGACGTCGAGCCGTCCGACCTGACCATCGCCACCGTGCCCGCCCGCTTCGCGACGGTGGGCGACCCCGCGGCGGGCATCGACGACGTCCACGGTGATCTCGGCCCGCTCTTGGACCTGGCCCGGCGCGACGAGGAGGGGGGTCTCGGAGACGCCCCCTGGCCCCCGCACTTCGCCAAGCAGCGCGGCGAGCCCCACCGGGCCGCGCCCAGCCGGACACGGCGGCCGAAGAGCTGACGCCCGCAGGCTGCGGGCCCGACAGGCGACGGACCAGGTCCCGCTCTCGATCAGGCCCCGAAGACCGCTTCGAGCTCCTCGGGCACCGCCGACTCCAGCTGGGCGTACGTGCACGATTCGGGGCGCCGGTCGGGTCGCCACCGGCGGAACGTGGTGGCGTGGCGGAAGCGGTCCCCCTGGAGGTGGTCGTAGGCGACCTCGCACACCAGGACGGGATCGAGCGGTTCCCAGCTGAGGTCCTTGTCGGCGTTCCAGCGCGACGCTGCCCCGGGCTTGCGGCCCCCCCGGGCCGCCTCGGCCTCGACGCGAGCCCACCCCGCCCACGGGTGCCCGTCGAGGGACACGGGGCGGTGGGGGGCGAGCTCGTCGACGAGCTCGCGCCGGCGCGCCACGGTGAACGAGGCCGAGACCCCCACGTGGTGGAGCACGCCGGCGTCGTCGTAGAGGCCGAGGAGCAGCGACCCCACCACGCCCCCCGACTTGTGCCAGCGGAAGCCGGCCACCACGCAATCGGCCGTGCGCTCGTGCTTCACCTTCAACATGGCGCGTTCCCCCTCCCGGTAGGGGAGGTCGAGACGCTTGGCCACCACCCCGTCGAGCCCGGCGCCCTCGAAACGCGAGAACCAATCAGCCGCCACCGAGGGGTCGGTGGTCGCCGGCGTGAGATGCACCGGCGGTGACGCCGCGCCGAGCGACTCCTCGAGCAGGTGGCGGCGCTCTCGCAGGGGCGTGGCCCGCAGGTCGCGCTCGTCGAGGGCGAGGAGGTCGAAGGCTACGAACGAGG
The DNA here is from genome assembly GCA_049514335.1 of Acidimicrobiales bacterium. Lineage (GTDB taxonomy): Bacteria > Actinomycetota > Acidimicrobiia > Acidimicrobiales > UBA8190 > JBEKVE01. The sequence goes on along the minus strand of JBEKVE010000032.1, from coordinate 7,780 downwards.
CCGGCGTGGTGGCGGCCAGCATGTCGACGCGCGACGCGGCGGGATGGATCCGCTGCAGGAGGGCGTCGAAGTCGAGGCCGCAGGCCGAGGTGATGACGATCTCGCCGTCGACCACGGCGCGATCGGGCAGGTCCCTGCGCAGCGGGTCCAGGAGCTCGGGGAAGTAGCGCGTGAGTGGCCGCTCGTTGCGGCTGCCCAGCTCCACCTCGTCACCGTCACGGAACACCACGCACCGGAACCCGTCCCATTTCGGCTCGTAGAGCAGTCCCTCCCCGGTGGGCAATTCCCGGGCCAGCTTGGCCAGCATGGGGGCGACCGGGGGATTGACGGGCAGGTCCATCCCCCCACGCTCCCACGTCGCCGGCATGCGATGCTCGGGTGTCCCGGCACGGACCGACGGAGGTGGGTCGTGGCCAACCCGATGTTCGTGAACGACCTGCGCATGGTGGAGCTGATCTTCGACTACTGCCGGGAGCGCCTGGCCCTCGACCCCGTCCCGCTCGACTTCGGCGGTTCGGACCGGTCCTTCGACGCCGTGTTGTCGGGGCTCATGGGCGAGACGGGAAACGACCCGGCCCGCGTCCTGGCGGTGTTCGCCGAGCACCTGGCCACAGCGGTGGTGTCATGCGACAGCCCCCGCTTCCTGTCGTTCATTCCCGCTGCACCGACCAAGGCGGCGCTGCTCTTCGACATGGTGGTGTCCTGCTCCTCGCTCCAGGGCACGTCGTGGCTCGAGGCGGCCGGCGCCGTGGCGGCGGAGAACCAGGCGCTCGCCTTCCTGGCCGAGCTGGCCGGCATGGCGTCGGGAGCGGGTGGCTGCTTCGTGTCGGGAGGGTCCATCGCCAACCTGTCGGCTCTCGTGGTGGCACGCGACACCGCTCCCCGGCGGGGCTTCACGACAGGCAAGGCCCGCATGGCCATCAGCGAGGAGACACACGCATCGGTGGGACGCGCCCTTTCGATCCTCGGTGTGGCGCCCGTGGTGGTGCCATCGGTCGACCACCGCCTCACGGGGGAGGCCCTGCTCCGCACCCTCGACGCCCACCCCGAAGCGGACGACGTCGTGGCCGTGGTGGCCACGGCCGGCACCACCAACGCGGGGATCATCGACGACCTCGAGGGGATCGCCGAAGTGGCACAGCAGCGCGCCCTGTGGTTCCACGTGGACGCCGCCTACGGCGGTGCCGGGTTGTTCAGCACCAAGGTGCGCCACCGCTACGCCGGTATCGAGCGTGCCGACTCGCTCGTCGTCGATCCCCACAAGTGGCTGTACGCGCCCTTCGACTGCGCCGCCCTCTTGTACCGCCAACCGGCGTTGGCCCGGTCGGTCCACTCCCAGCACGCCTCGTACCTCGACGTCATCCACGACGAGGACCACGCGGTGTGGAATCCGAGCGACTACGCCGTGCACCTCACCCGCCGGGCGCGGGGCCTGCCGCTGTGGTTCTCGTTGGCCGTGCACGGCGCGGGCGCGTACCGCGATGCGGTGGACACCGTCCTCGAGGTGGCGTGGCAGAGTGCCGAGCTCATCCGGCGCACCCCGCATCTCGAGCTTCTGCGCGACCCGGAGCTCTCGATCGTGTTGTTCCGCCGCTCCGGTTGGGTGGCGGCGGACTACGAGCGCTGGTCGGCCGACCTCCTCACCCGGCAGATCGGGTTCGTCACCCCGACGTCGTGGGAAGGCGGGCCGGCGGCGCGCTTCGCATTCCTGCATCCCGGTACCACCCTCGACATGGTGGAGGAGATCCTGGCCACGATGCGCTGATCGCCGCCGGCGTGCTCACCCCTCGCCGCGGCCCTCGAGCAGGGGACCATCGGGGCGGTGCCCGGCGTCGCCGCGCCGCCGGCGGGCGATGCCGGCCAGCGCCTCCAGCACCACCCGGTTGGCCAGGTAGGCGGTCACCTCGGCGTGGTCGTAGGGGGGGGAGACCTCCACCACGTCGATGCCCGCCACCGGCACCTCGAGACAGGTCCTCCGCACGGCGTCGAGGAGCTGGCGGCTCGACAGGCCCCCCGGCTCGGGCGTCCCCGTGCCCGGTGCCAGGCCCGGGTCGACGACGTCGATGTCGACGGACAGAAAGACGGCGTCGCAGTCGTCGGTGGCGATGGCGAAGGCCTCGGTGAGGCAGTCGTCGAGGCCGCGCGCCACGATCTCGGTCATCTCGAAGCTGCGCATCCCCTGGTCGGCCATCCAGGCGAGCGTGTCGGGCTCGGGCCAGTAGCCGCGCAGGCCGATCTGTAGGAAGCGGTCGCCGCGCGCCGCTCCGGACTCGATGAGGCGCCGCATGGGCGTGCCGTGTCCGTACAGCGAGCCGTACTGCAGGTCGGCGGTGTCGGCGTGGGCGTCGAAGTGCACCACCGCCACCCGACCCCAGCCGACGTTGCGCGCCACGCCCGTCACGTCGGGCAGGGCGATGGTGTGGTCGCCTCCGAGCACGACGGGTACCGCACCGTTGGCCGACACCTCGGTGACGGCGCGTTCGAGGCGGTCGAGCGATTCCTGGATGTAGCCGGGGAGCATCTCCACGTCCCCGACGTCCACCACCCCGAGCTCCGCCAGCGGATCGACCCGCAGGGCGAGGTGGGGACGGCGGCCGTCGTGCGGCAGGTAGTCGGTCAGCCGTATGGCCTGCGGGCCGAAGCGGCAGCCCGCCCGGTGCGAGGTGCCCCCGTCGAAGGGCGCGCCGATGACCACGGCGCCGGCCCCGGCGTAGGTGGCCGGATCGGAGAGATCGGCGGCCGGGACCCCGGCGAAGGTGGCGTCCGGCCCGTACATGTTGATCTTCCCCACGTCGCCATTCTCCTCTGTCGCCGGCGCCCACGCGCGTTCCCGGCGCGCCGGCGGGTCCCCCGCAGGTGGCGCGCAGCGCGGCTGCTATCGTCTCGCCGCGCGCCGGGGAGCTCGGTCAGCATGTGTGGGCGGTGAATGGGAGCGACCGTTTGAGCCGGTTGGTGTTCGCTGAGATGTCCCCCGTGATATGGCGCTGCTCGGGCTGCGGTGCACTGGTCCACCCCGCCAGCGATTCGACGCCGGTGGCGTGGTGCGGGCGCTGCCGGCGCCACACCAACGCCGTGCGCGACGGCGGTCGCTGACCGACCGGCGTCGAGGCGGCGCCTCGTCCGGCGCTATGCCAGGTCGCGGCGGTAGACGTTCGTCTCGCGGCGGGCGAACCCGAGCCGTAGGTACAGCCGGTTGGCCGCCTGGCGCGACGGGCGCGACGTGAGGTCCACGGTCCGGCACCCCGCCGCTTGGGCCCGCGCCAGGGCTTCGTTGACGAGCGACGCCCCGATGCCACGGCCACGGGTGTCCGGCGCCACCACCACGTCCTCGATCCAGGCCCGGGGCCCGGTGGGGGCGCTGAACACCACCAGCGTGAGCGATCCGAGCACCGCCCCCCCGACACCGTCGCGCGCCACCAGCAAGACGGTGGCAGGCGACGCGACGATGGCGCCCACGGCGTCGGCTGTGAGCGGGGGCGCCGAGGACGACAACTCGGGCACGAGCACCTGCAGCGCCCGCACCAGCTCGTCGGTGACGGCGGTGACCTCCTCCACCACCACCGGATCCGAGCCCATCGCCCCCCCGTCGCCACTCACGGAGGGGGCAGTGTAGCCATCGTCCCCCGTGGCGGCGGGTGAGGGGGCCGGCGCCCCGGGGAAGTGGTGCGAGACCACCTGGTGGAAGCGCTCGTCACCGCGCCCGCCGGGATTGGTGTGGATCACCGCCTCGGCCAGGAGGGGGACCTGGTGCAGCAACCGGTGATGGGCCTCCTCGGCGATGGCGTGCGCCGCCACCAGGGTGAGGGCGGGGTCGGACTCGATGAGGATCTCGGCTCGCAGCTCGTGGCCCACCCACCGCACCCGGACGGCGTCGACGGCGTCCACGCCCGGCGAGGCCCGCAGGACCGCCTCCACCTGGTCCACGAGCTCGGGGTCCACGCTGTCCATGAGGCGCCGGTAGATGGTGCGCACCGCACCCACGAGCACCACGGCCACCGCACCGGTGATGACCAGGCCGGCGACGGGGTCACCGATGGGGGCGCCGGCGGCACTCGACAGGGCCCCGGCCACCACGGCCAGCGAGGTGAACCCGTCGGAGCGGGCGTGCAGGCCGTCGGCGACGAGCGCGGCGGAGCCGATGCGACGACCGACGCGGGTGCGGTAGAGGGCGACGACCTCGTTGCCGGCGAACCCCACCACACCGGCGGCGACGACCCACCCCGCCCCCGACACGGCGTGCGGGTGCACCAGCCGCGCCACCGCCTCGTAGGCGGCCACGACGGCGGAGGCGGCGATGAGCGCCACGATCGCCACGCCGGCCACGTCCTCGGCCCGCCCGAAGCCGTAGGTGTAGCGGCGGGTGGGGGGCCGGCGTCCCATGCGGAACGCCAGGGCCAGGGGCACGGCGGTGAGGGCGTCGGCGAAGTTGTGGATCGTGTCGGCCAGCAGTGCCACCGAATGGCTGGCCAGCGCCACCACCAGCTCGACGGCGGCGGTCGCCGCCAGCGCCGCCAGGGACAGGAACACCGCCCGGATGCCATCGGACGTCGCCTCGAGCACGCGGTCCGACGAGTGGGCGCTGTGGTCGTGGGGTGACACCAGGGACAACAGCACGCCCACGATGCCGCTGCGATGCTTGTGGGCGTCGTGACTGTGGGCGTCGTGACTGTGGGCGTCGTGAGTGTGGCCGTCCCGGTCGTGGGCGTCGTCGTGATGCCGGGTGTGGCCGGGAGCACCGCCTCCTGCGTGGCCGTGGTCGCCGCCGCCCCCGGTGCGCTGGCGGGTCAGGCGCCGCACTCCCACCTCCTTGCCGAGCAGGGTCGCTGCCAGCCTAAGGTGCCATGGTGCCTGACACGCAGACGACGGCGGGTGGCCCCGAGCGCCCCAACATCCTCCTCGTGGTGTCCGACCAGGAGCGCCAACGGGGCTGGCTCCCCGACAGCGTGCGGCTGCCGTGGCGCGAGCGCCTGATCGCCGAGGGCCTCGAGTTCACGTCCTACTTCACCCACTCCTCACCGTGCTCGCCCAGCCGGGCCAGCCTGTTCACCGGGCGCTACCTGCCCGGTCACGGCGTCATCGACAACGTCATCATGCCGGAGCACGTCGAGCTCGATCCGGCCGTGCCCACCCTCGGTTCGCTGCTGCGCGGCGCCGGCTACCGGTCCTCCTACATCGGCAAATGGCACCTTTCGCAGTCGCCCACACCCGACATGGAGGCGTACGGCTTCTCCGACTGGGAGGGCAACGACCGCCATTTCATGGGATGGGCGGGGACCGGGGTCCACTTCGACCCCGTCATCGCCTCGAACGCCGCCCATTGGCTGCGGGCCAACGCCGGGCACGGTGCGAGCGGCGATCGCCGTCCGTGGTTCCTGACCGTGGCCCTCGTCAATCCGCACGACGTCATGTGGTTCCCCGTCGACCAGCCGGGCTACGCCGAGCGCCATCCCGATGACGTCGCCGCCATTCGGGGTGTGCTCGAGAGCGCGGCGTGGAAGGACGACGACCCGCTGCCGATCTACGAGGACCGCTACGCCGAGGTGTTCGACGAGTTGCCCGCCAATTTCCACGACGACCTGCACTCCAAGCCCGAGGCCCACCGGCAGTGGCGATGGGACCAGCAGCACGGGTTGTGGGGGTACATCGACCCCGGCGACACCCGAGCGTGGTTGCGCCATCTCGACTACTACGCCGAGCTGCAGCGTCTGGCCGACGAGAGCCTGGGCACGGTGCTGGGCGCGCTGGAAGAGAGCGGGGCCTGGGACGACACGGTGGTGATCTTCACCTCGGACCACGGTGACATGTGCGGGTCGCACGGTCTGCGTTCCAAGGGCCCGTTCGTGTACGACGAGATCATGCGGGTGCCGCTGTACGTGCGCGTCCCGGGCGTGACATCGGCGGGGACGTCCACCTCGTCCCTCGCCACCCACGTCGACCTGGCCGCCACGGTGTGCGCACTGGCCGGTGTGGATCCGGGCGCAGCGACGGCCGCCGACGGCACCTGTCTCCAGGGCGTCGACCTGTCGCCCGTCCTGTCCGATCCCGCCGCGGTCGTGCGGGACCACGTGCTGTTCGCCCAGGACTCGGCCCAGACCCGCAATCTCAACAACGTGCGCTACGCCCTGCGGGGGTTCTTCGACGGCCGCACCAAGTACGCCCGCTACTACGGCGTGGGCGGCGGCAAGCCCTCCACCGGGTTGTGGGGCAGGGACCCGGGTCGCAAGCTCTTCGACGTCGACAGCGACTTCGACGACCAGGACCACGAGTGGTACGACCACGACAGCGACCCGCTCGAGCTGGTGAACCTGGCGCACGACCGCGGCCGCCGAACCGAGCTGCGCGCCATGTTCGAGCGCCTGCGGGAGTACGAGGAGCGGGAGATGGTTCCCCGCTCCTGACGCGTCGTTGTGAGGAGCGCCTCAGGTGTCCCCGGGGAAGCTTCAGCTGTCCCCGGGGAAACGGACCACCGGAACGGCTTGGAAGCGGCGCTCGGCCTCGGCTCGCAGGCGCGGCGCCAGGCGCCGGCCCTTGGCCAGGAACCCACCCGCCAGGCGCACCTTGCCGCCGGCCAGGCTCCAGTCGCCGAGGGCCCGTTCGGCCCGGAAGCGCACGACACGGTCGTGCGGTGCCTCGATCGTGCCCACGAGGGTGCGGTTCTCCTGGTTGGTGAACTGCTCGGGGTGGGCGTGCATGGTGAGGCAGGCGGGGCCGGGCGCCATGGCCGGGCAGGCCGGGCCCAGGTGCAGGGCGAAGCCGTCGTCCACGAGCTCGGAGCGCTGCACGGGGACGCACAGGGGGAAGCCGTTGGCGTCGACGGCGGTGAGGTCGTGCAGCGTGAGGCGGCCGGCTGCCTCGTCGGCCACGCTGCGCCACGACGACGGCGGGGCGATCCATGCCCCGGGCTGATTTCCCGTCGGGGCCGGGTCCGACAGCGGCGCCGCCGTCCCTTCGGGTGCGTCCCACGTGCCCGGGGGGTCGTCGAGGTCGCGTGTCGGCCACCACCGCATGTGCAGGGGCGTGACCTCCACCCAGATGCGGGCGAAGTACCACGCCAGGCGCTTCAGCACGAAACGCGGTTGGCCCTTCGTGGCTTCGGGCAGCTTCTGCAGGCTGGCCCGGACGTAGCGGTCGGTGTTGGCCTGGAGATCGGCGTCGCGCACCGTGGCGAGGCCCTGCACCAGGACCACGGGGGGCCGGGTGAGGCCCGATCCCACCGGGTCGGCGAACAGCAGGGCGACACGGGGATCCTGGCGGGCCCGTTCGGCCTTGGCCGGATAGGTGAGACCGGTCGAGACGTCGAGGGTCATGCCGTCAGCACCGCGATAGGGCGTCGTGGGGACGGTGACGGGACGGCCGCTGCGGGTCAGGGTGGCGTATTCCACCGTGATGGAACGGTCGAACACAGAGACGACGTCGTCGGGCCATCCCCAGGGGTTGGGGCCTGACGGGAGGCGGGTGCCCATGCGCCCACGACGCTATCGGGCCACGCCGCCACGGGCCCCTTTCGGGCTGTCGGACCCCTCGAGCCCGCGGTCAGACCGCGGCCACGAACATCTGTTGGCAGATGGCCGGGGCGAGCGCCACGACCGAGCCCCCGACGTCGAGGGTCAAGGTGCCGTCGGGCGCACGTCCGGTGACGCGCGCCGAGCGGCCGGGGATGAGGCCGTGCTCGTCGAGGAACTCGAGCGACGCCATGTCGAGCTCGATCTCCTCGGTGATGCGCTCCACCCGCACCGTCTCACCCGGCTCGATGTCGGCCAGGCTGACCTGCGGGTCGGCG
>JBEKVE010000031.1:0-23181 GCA_049514335.1 Acidimicrobiales bacterium | reverse complement strand
AGCCGATGTTGAACAGCGTCATCGAAGACCGGGGCGCGCCGGCCATGGCCGACGAAGTTTCCGGGGAAGCGCCGATAGCGCAGCCGCCTCCCCCCCCACCGGCATCGACGGTAGGGCGCGTGGTCACCGTGCTCCTGGTGTGCGGTCCGCTGGTAGGCCTGGCCGGGTTCCTGGCTCTCGGCTGGGGGCACCTCAGCATCGCCAACCTGGTGCTCGCCACCGTGCTGTACCTCGTGACGGGGTTCGGGGTCACGGTGGGCTTCCACCGCCTGTTCGCCCATCACAGCTTCAAAGCCCGACGCGTGCTGAAGGTGGTCCTGGCCGTGGCCGGATCCATGGCGCTCGAAGGCTCGATCGTGAGCTGGGTGGCGACCCACCGGCGCCACCACGTGTCCAGCGACCAGCCGGCCGATCCCCACTCGCCCACCCGTTACGGCACGGGTCACATGAACACCGTGCGCGGTTTCGTGTGGGCCCACGTGGGGTGGCTGTTCTCACCGGACACCACCGACAACAAGCGCTTCGCCCCCGACCTGCTCCGGGACCCCGACCTGCGCACCGTCGACCGGCTGTTCCCCGTCGTGGCCATCACCTCGCTGGCCATCCCCTTCGCCTTCGGCTGGATCGTGACCGGTACGTTGGCCGGGGCGTTCGCCGCCTTTCTGTGGGCGGGCCTCATCCGGATGGCACTGCTTCACCACGTGACGTGGAGCATCAACTCGGTGTGCCACATCTGGGGCCGCAGGCCCTTCGCCACCGGCGACCGCAGCACCAACGTGGCGGCGCTGGCCGTCGTGTCGCTCGGGGAGAACTGGCACAACTTCCACCACGCCGCACCGGCGTCTGCACGCCACGGCGTGCTCCCCCACCAGGTGGACCCCGCCGCTCGGTTGATCCGCCTCTTCGAGCAGGTTGGCTGGGCCTCCAAGGTCCGCTGGCCCACGGCCGCCCAGATCGCCTCGTCGGGGACCGGCGTGGCCGATCCCGGCGCAGTGCCGCTGCCCGCGCTGTGCCCCGAAGAGAGCCAGGAGATGGCCCTGGACGGCTGACGTCGCCACGACGTCACGCAACACCCACGTCGCTGCCCACCTTCCGTAAGCTGCGGGGGCAGACCCGCTGAGACCGAAGGTAGGTGGTTGTCGTCTGCTTCTCACCCGAGGGCGATCTGGCAGGCGGCATCGTGGTCACGGCGATCGGTGTGGATGCCTGCCGCCATCTCCGCGGGCGCAGAGAGCTCCTCTTGCTGGCGGCCTTGCCACTGCTCCTGGGAGCGCACCAGATCGACGAGGCCTTCGTGTGGTGGAGCCTGCAGGGGCATGTGCCACACACCGTGGGCCGGGTGGCGATGTGGATCTACCTCGTCATCGCCATGGTGGTGGTCCCCGTGTTCGTGCCGTTCGCCATCCTGCGCCTCGAGCCCACCAGGCACAGGCGGTGGGTGGTCGCCCCGTTCCTGGCGCTCGGCCTCGGCGTGGCGGCCGTGCTCCTGGAACGGATGGTGGCGGGGCCGGTGACGGTCAGGCTCGCCTCGTACCATCTCGCCTACAGCATCGGCCTCCAGCAGGGCCTGCTGGTCATCGGTCTGTACATCGTGGCGACGTGCGGGTCGTTGCTGTTCTCGGGCTACCGCCACATCATCATCTTCGGCGTGGCCAATCTCGTGGCGGTGGTGATCCTCGCCCGACTGACGGCTGACGGCTTCGCCTCGTTGTGGTGTTTCTACGCCGCACTGGCGAGTGGGGCCATCTCCCTCCACGTGCGCTACGGCAAACCGCACCGGGCGGAGCCCTACGCCCTGACCTGACGCCGGGACGTGCCTAGGTGGTCTGGTCGAGCCCCGTCATGGCGCGGAAATCTGAAGTCGTGTTGACGTGCGGGAACGGATCGGCGGGCTCGGCCACGCCGAGGGCCTGACACAGCGGTCCCCACCCGTCGCCGGGGCTCCATTCGACCAACCGGTCGGCGGACACGGTCCTGCGCACCGTGTCGTTGTGGAGCTCGTACGCCGCCACGGCGGCATCGTGGTCGCGCCATTGCGGAGTGAAGCGGGCGGCGAGCACCGAGAACAGCATCTCCTCGAGCGGCGCCGGTTCGTCCTCCACCCGCGAGATGGCCGGGATGATGGTGGCGTTGGCGCTCTTCCACCATGCCTCGGCGTCGGCGCGGGTGGACAACAGCACGAGCGCGTCCGGGTAGCGCTCCATGAGCACGTCGTAGAACGAGGCGCCCGGCCAGTCCACGGTGGCGACGAAGCCGTCGAAGACGGCGTCCCAGTCCGCCTCCCCGCCGGCCGCAGCCTTCTTCCACTGCGGCACGTCGTCGGGCCGTTCGAACAGCTCGACCATGTGGTAGCACCGGCCACCCAGGAGCTGTTCGAGTGCCACCTTGAGCGAGTGCGTCCCGGTGCGCCCGAGCCCGGCACCGACGATACGAAGGGTCATGGGCCAACACTACGGAACGCGGGGACCACGGGCCACGGCCGGCGACGTCGGCGTGGCACCATGGCGGGCATGGTGGCCGCCCTGCGGGAGATCGTCGTCGACTGTGAGGACCCAGCATGCCTGGCGGCGTTCTGGTCCCAGGCGCTGGGATGGGAGGTGCAGAACCACACGAGCGGAGCACTGTGGATGTCGGCGAGCGGGACGTCGTCTGCTGGGGTCCTTCTCGTGTTCGTGCCCGCCCGGGAGCGAGGAGCGGGGCGCAACCGCTTCCGGCCGGTGGTGAGCCCCACGGCCGGCGACCGGGCGCAAGAGGTGGCCAGGCTGGTGGCGCTCGGGGCACGCGCCGTGCCCGGAGAACGCCACGGTGGGTCGTGGAGCATTCTGACCGACCCCGAGGGCAACGAGTTCACGGTGGTCGACCCCGCAGGTGGGGGCTCCTGACCCTTGCACCCCGCCGCGGATCCGGGGCACGACCGGGTTCACCGGGCGGGGGACCGGATCAGCGAGGTCGGCCGCTCTCGGCTTCCCGCAGGGCCTGGGCGGCGCGTCGCCGGCGGTCCTGGGCACGCTCCATCGCCGTCGACGCCTGGACCAGGGCCCGTTCGGCCCGTCGGAGCTCTTCGGCGGCGCTGCGCCGGCGTTCCACCACGTCCTGGCGGTGACGGCGGGCTGCCGCCACGGCGCTCTCCGCATCGGCCAGCGCCGCCATCGCCGCCTCGGTCACCTTCGCCCGCGCCGCGTCGGCCTTGTCGGCCTGCGCTGCGCCCGTCTTGTCGGCCCCCCCTGCAGGCTTGCGCTCGGCGCGTGTCTCCCCGCCCTGCGCCACCGCGGCGCCGCCTCGGCGGCGTGCGGGGGAACCCGCCGGCGCCGGTGGCCCCGTGCCGGACCGAGGCTCACGAGCCGGCGGCGGCGGTCCGAGGTCGCCGAACCCCACGTGGGTGAGCGCCTCGACCAGTCGTCCGCCGCGCAGTGCCACACCCGCCTTCTCGGTGGCAACGGCCGCCTCGAGCGTCGTCTCGAGCTCGCCCTGCACCGCCGCGCTCATGGCCACACCGCCCTCGGCGGCTTCGCCACGGGCCGCGGCGACCAGGTCCGAGACGATGCGGCGGCGTCGAAGGGTCACGGCCCGCAGCTCGTCTCGGGCACCGCTGCGCTGGGCCCGCACGAGGTCCTGGCGTAGACCGAGGAGCTCGTCGACCTCGTCGGTGTGCCGGCGCACGAGCTGGTTGGCGAACCATGCCGCCCGCGACGGTTTCGTCAGCTTGCGCACCTCGGCCGCGGCCTGTTTCTCCCCCCGGGCGACGAGCTCCCGGGCGCGCTCGTTGCGGGCGGCGGTGAACGCCTCGGGCGCCAGCCCGTACAGGGCGTCCGCCACGTCGTCCAGGTTCCCCGACACGAGGGACGTACCTGCCGCGTTCAGTCCGGCAACACGAGGGCCAGGGCGAAGCCGTCGTAGCCCTTGCTGCCCACCGTCTGGATCTCGGTGGCGCTCACGCGCCGATCAGCGGCCAGCATCTCGTTGAGCCGCCGCGTCCCCCGCACCGACGGATCGGCGCTGTCGGGGTCGGCCACCGCCCCCTGGCGCACGACGTTGTCGACGACGATGACACTGCCTTTACGGGTGAGCCGCATGGCCCACTCGAAGTAGATCGGATTGCTGGGCTTGTCGGCGTCGATGAAGACCATGTCGAAGGGACCGGCCCCCTCCGCCGCCAGCTCGGCCAGGGTGTCGGCGGCACGACCTTCTCGCACCGACACGCGCTCGGCCAGGCCGGCGCGCTCGAGATTGGCCCGGGCCACCTGGGCGTGGGCCGGCTCGAGCTCGAGGGTCACGATCCGGCCGTCGGGCGGAAGCGCCCGGGCCAGCCAGATGGTGCTGTACCCGCCGAGGGTGCCGATCTCGAGGATGGTGCGAGCCCCGTGCATGCGTGCCAGCAGGTGCAGCAGCTTGCCCAGGTTGGGGGTCACGTTGATGGGCGGCAACCCGGCGCTGTGACTGGCGTCCAGGGCGGCCTCCAGGACGGGGTCGGCGGGGACGAGGAGGTCGGTGATGTAGCGGTCGACGGCGGTCCAGCGGTCCTGGCTCATACTCGGCATCCTGCCCCATCCCCGCCTGCACCGAGCGCGGAGCAGATCCCAGTTCGGATCCCGGACAGTCCCGACCGCGCCCTCCGGGACCTAGGCCCGAGGGGCGTCCACCGGCAGCTCCGTGGCGACATCGGCCGTGGCGGCGCGAAAGCCACGGGGATCGAGGGGCACGTAGCGGTCCCGCGGGATCTCGGTGCGGACCTCGGCGAAGGTGCGGGCCGAGACGCCGTCGGCGTCGTGCGGTGGCCACACGACCCGGACCGCCCCCGTGCCGGGGTCGAAGTCCGTGACCCGTACCCGTTCGAGACGGCCGCAGAGGTGGGCCACGACGACCTGGCCGGCGACGGGCTTCCACCCCATGACCGCTCCCCTTCCCTCGGATTCCGAGGCGGTTCCGGGCCGGCACCGACCACGAGCCGCCCCACGGGGGCGGCGTCCCGGCGCCCGGTAACGACCGGGCGCCGGCGACGTCGCCCCGCACACGATGAAGCCCGCGGACAGCTCATGATCGCCGCCAGACCGCTCCACACCGGAGCCGAACGACAAGGCGCCGGGTGGCGCTCCTCCCTTGTCCTTCGCCGAAGGGTGGTCGAAGCGCGGCTGGACTTCCCGCCGTTGGCCCCGGTGACGGCGCCAACAGGCTCTACTTTCACGCTGCGGGCCTGGGGAAAACAAGAGGACGACATTGGGGATTCGCGCTCCGCCGGGTACCGCCGGCGCGCATGCCGTCACGGGCGGACACCACCCGTGGCCAGGGGCCGGGACGAGAACCACGCTGCTTGACGCGACCAGCCCTAGGCTCTGTACATGCCCACCATCCGCATCGCCCTCGAGCACGCCGCCGTCCCGGTACACAAGGCCGATGCCACCTGGGCCGTGCACTGCCCGTCGTGCAGCCAGGGGGCGGGGGAGATCCTCAGCCTGGGAGCGGTGACCCTGAGCCTCGAGAACGCCCAGCGGCTCGCCGACCGCCACAACCGCGTGGTCCACGGCATCGAACGCTGACGCCGGACCCCCGACGGGGTGCTGCGGCAGTCCATGACCCAGAATCCCGACGGCAACGCCGTCCACGCCGAGACCGTCAGGCCGCTTTTGTGTGCCAGTCGCTCGCCGTGGACACGGCCATCGACCGGGGCGGTGCCCGGGCCATCAAGGTGCTGTTCCGGCCCGCCTGACGCGCCCTACAGGTGGTTGAACCCTCCGGCTTCGTCCGCCTTCATGGGCACCGACACCGGGTGGGTCCGGAAGTGGTCCATGGCGTCGCGGAAGTCGGCCATGAGGATGCCGGCCAGGTCCCTGGTCACGCCCTGGCGCACCAGGATGCGCTGGACCGCCACGTCGGACAGCGCGCCCGTCAGGGTGTAGGCCGGCACCTGCCACCCCCGCACCCGGAGACGGTCGGCCAGGTCGAACAGCGTGTACCCGGGATCGGCCCCGTCGGCCACGCGCCACGTCACGGCCGGGATCCCGGTGCTCGGGTCGCTGTCGCTCACGAGCTCGAAGGGACCGAGGCCGGCGATGGTCGAGGCGATGTAGCGACCCGTGGCGTAGGACTCCTCGTGCACGCGCCGGTACCCGTCGTGCCCCAGGCGCACGAAGTCGTAGTACTGGGAGATGATCTGCCCCGCCGGCCGCGAGAAGTTGATCTGGAACACCGGCATGTCGCCGCCCAGGTAGTTCACGTGGAACACGAGGTCCTCGGGCAGGTCGGCCGCGTCGCGCCACACGATCCACCCGACGCCGAGCGGAGCCAGGCCGAACTTGTGCCCCGAGGTGCTGATGGACTTCACCCGTTTCACCCTGAAGTCGAACCGCACGTCGGGGGCGCAGAACGGTGCGAGAAAGGCGCCGCTGGCGCCGTCGACGTGGAGGTCGACGTCGATGCCGGTCCTGCGCTCCAGATCGTCGAGGGCGTCGGACAGCTCGGCCACGGGCTCGTAGCCACCGGTGTAGGTCACGCCGAAGGTGGGGACGACGACGATCGTGTTCTCGTCCACGCGTTCGAGCATCGACTCGACGTCCATGCCGTAGCGACCCGGGGCCATGGGGACCTCGCGTATCTCGACGTCCCAGTACCGCGCGAACTTGTGCCACACCACCTGCACCGGTCCGCACACCATGTTGGGGCGGTCCGTGGGGGCCCCGGCGGCGGCACGCCGGGCCCGCCACCGCCACTTGGCCGCCATCCCCCCGAGCATGCAGGCCTCGGACGAGCCCACCGTGGAGGTGCCCACGGTGTCGGCCGCGTCGGGGGCCTTCCACAGGTCGGCCAGCATGTGCACGCAGCGCCGCTCTATCTCGGCGGTCTGCGGGTACTCGTCCTTGTCGATCTGGTTCTTGTCCATGGCGAGGTCCATGAGCCGGTGCACCTCCGGCTCCTCCCACGTCTGGCAGAACGTGGCCAGGTTCTGCCGGGCGTTGCCGTCCATGATGAGCTCGTCGGACACGAGCCCGAAGGCCTCACGGGCCGGCCGCTCGCCCTCGGGGAAGCGGTACATGGGCAGGGGCCCTGACAGGTCCTCGCCGGTGGTGACGGCATCGAGCGGGCGCTTCAGGGCCGACCGTCGGTGAAGGGCCATGGTCCTCCTGTGATCGTGGGGGCTCCGGGGGCGTCGCCGTGCGGCAGGCTACCGGAGCGGCGCCGCTGTGGTCGCGGGCGGGCCGGGCCGTCACTCCACCACGTCGGGGAGACGCCCCAGCATGGTCTCGCTCAGCAACATGTCGCTCAGGGCGCGATCGGCGTGGCGCGACCGCCATGTGAGCATGCGTTGGGCATGGTCGAGCACCACCGCGCCGTCCTGCACCTCGGTGCCCCACGACGGGTCGGCGGCCAGATCGAAGCAGCGCCACTCCCCCGAGCCGAACTGGACGTAGGCCGCGTCCGCCGAGCGCAGCACAGCCAGGTGCTTGGACTCGAGTCGCCGGTCCCAGGGCCAGGGGTGGGGACCGAAGGGGATGTACTCCCAGCGCCAGTCGTACTCCCAGTGCGCGGCGTCGCGCCACCACGGCGGGGCCTCGTTTCGGAGGAAAGGGGTGAGAGGCAGCCCGTCGCACTGGGCCGGCACGCCGGCGCCGATGGCCTCGCACAGCGTGGGCAGGATGTCCACGTTCTCGGTGAAGGCCTCCACCACCCGACCACGCGACTCGGCTCTGCGGGGGTCGGCCACGATGGCGGGGATGTGGTAGCTCGCCTCGAAGAGCCCGCCCTTGCCGATCGTCTGCTGGTCGCCGAGCTGCTCGCCGTGATCCGAGGTGACCACCACCACCGTGTCGTCGCCCATGCCCAGGCGGTCCACGGCATCGAGCACCCGGCCGAGCTGCTCGTCGACGTCGGAGATCATGCCGAAGTACTGCGCCTGCAGCATCCGCAGCGCACGCTCGGGCCGGGGTGCGGGCTCCGCCGCCAAACGGCCGCAGAACGGCGTGGGGCGCGCCGGTGCGGCTCTCGGCGCGGGGGCGTCGTCGGGGTCGTAGGCGGTGGACCACGCGCCGGCAGCGGCATAGGGCGGGTGCGGGCGCCAGAAGCTGGCATGGGCGAACCACGCAGTTTCCTGGCGCTCGAGCCAGGAGATCACAGCGTCGGCCAGGAAGGCGGACACGCCGTGCTCGGCGGGGCGCGTCGGCTCGGTGGCGAGGGCGATCTCCCCGTCGGCGGGGACGTCGTAGCCGAGGTCCCCGAGGCGCCGCAGCCAGGCGTCCTGGGCGTCGGGCAGGTCGAGACCCACCTCGAAACCGGGCGGGAAGCCCTGGTAGGTGCGAAGGCGTGGGTCCCCCGGTGCGGTGACGCGGGGATCGACACCCTGGTCGGTGTAGCCGAAGACGGTCGGCGTGTAGCCGTGGCGGCGCGCCACGCGCGCCACGTTGTCGAGGCGGTGGTCGAGCGGGGTGCCGTTTCCCACCACGCGGTTGTTCAGCTGGTACGTGCCCGTGTAGAGGCACGCCCGTCCCGGCGCACAGGGGGCGGCCTGGCTGTAGTGGCGGGCGAAGCGCACGCCCCGGGCGGCCAGCCGGTCGAGGGTCGGGGTGCGCACGACGGGGTGGCCGGCCCCCGACAGACAGTCGCCGCGGAACTGGTCGAGCGTGACCAACAGGACGTTCACGGGCCGTGTCCTTTCGTGGCGGGCCCGACGGGATCGAGCTGCCGTCCGTCGACCCATCCTGACCATCCCGTCGCTGTCAGGACGTGGGCCCAGGCCCCGAGCCGTTCGATCACCTGCACGGACAGGCCCGGTGCCAACGTCGCCACCAGATGGCTGGATGCGTCGGGTTGCGCCCACACCGGGAGGCCGGGAGCGGGGATCATCGCGTCGGGCGCGAACCGAACCGGCGCCGGCGCCGTGGCCCCCGGCACGGTCCAGCGCGCCTGGGGTGCGGTGGGCACGCTCCGCAGCTGGTGGCGGCGGAAGGGCGAGGCTGCCAGGGCCGTGCGGAACAGGTGGACGTAGACGATGACGCTCACGACCAGCACGGCATAGGCGAGCGCCGGTGCCTTGAGACCGAGTAAGGCGTCGTAGGAGGCGTGGCCCGCCGCGGCCAACAGGTAGGCGCCGAACACGCCACGCCTGGTGCCGGTGCCACAGCGAAGGCGCCCGTAGGCGTACCCCGTGACGCCGGTCCACGACATGTGGCCGAGATTGCCCACCAGGGCACGCGCCGGGGCGGTCATGGTGAGGGCGAGGTGGGCGGCGGAGGCGGGCGACAGGTGGTAGGCCAACCCCACGTTGTAGGTGCGGAGGATGTACGTGAGCGACTCGATGGCGGCGAAACCGAGGGCCAGCGCCGACGCGTAGATCATGCCGTCGACCGGCTCGTTCAAGTGGGGGCTGCGGCGGGTACCGAACACCACCACCGCGAATTTGGACCCCTCCTCGATGAGGCCCACCACGATGGCGCTCCCGATGATCACCATCACGGCGCCGCTCAGGCGCGGCTTCGTGGCCGACTCGAGCGCGTAGGCGAGGGCCACGGCGATGATCGACATGCAGTAGAGCTTGGCGACGACGCGCTTGGGCTCCTTCTCGTAGCGGTCGCGGCTGTAGACGAGGGCCAGCCAGGCCAGGGAGGGGACGAAGGCGGCGATGGCGGCTTCGGTGCGTATGTCCATGGCGTGCTCCGGCATCGGGCCCGTGCGGCCCGACGGGATCCCCCTATGCGCTGACCGCGACGGCGTGCAGTGCGGGGCGGGGGGCGGTGCCGTCGGCCCCGGCCGCCATCTCGGCCCGGTGGCGCGTGGCCCAACCGGGCCCCCGCACCACGTACGACAGGCGCTCGCGCCAGCTGGTGGCGCCGGCGACGTCGCGCAGCATGTCGCGGTACTCGTGGGTGGCGATGCGGGCCGGGTTGTAGGTCCCGATGTTCTTGGTGAGGCCGTACACCACCGGCTCGCCCTCGGGCTCGAACGTCCCGAACAGGCGGTCCCACACGATGAGGATGCTGCCGTGGTTGCGGTCGAGGTACTGCTTGTTCGAGCCGTGGTGGACGCGGTGGTGCGACGGGGTGTTGAGCACCGACTCGGGCGGTCCCAGGGCGCCGATGGTCTCGGTGTGGATCCAGTACTGGTAGAGGAGGTTCACGCCCCGCGCCGTCTCCACCATCGACGGGCGGATGCCGAACAGCGACAGCGCACCGAAGGGCACGAAGGTGCCGAACGCCTCGGCGACCGGCTGGCGCAGGGCGGTGGAGAGGTTGTAGTGCTCGCTCGAGTGGTGTGCCACGTGGATGGCCCACATGTAGCGGCTCGAGTGCATGAAGCGGTGGTCCCAGTAGTAGACGAAGTCCCAGGCGGCGACGGCCGCCACCAGCGCCCACGGACCGGTGCCGAGATCGGGGAGGACCCGCCGCCGCCACAGACGATCCGGCGTGGTGCGCGACGCCCAGGTGGTGGTGAGCGCCACGCCGCCGGCCACCACCGAGACCACGCCGCCCACCGACGACACCCGCCGTGCCCACCGTGCCCAGCGCCCCTGACGTCCCCCGTCCGGCGGGGGCGGTCCGGTGGCGTCGTCCACGACCGCCACGGGCGCGGGCGGGGCCGACCGGGCAACGTGATCGGCCACGGTCGTGAGCGCCGCTGCCCCCACGGCGCCCACCACGAGCGCCTTGGCGTAGCGGCCCCGGCCGGGGGTGAAGGGCCGCAGCAGCTTGGGCCCCACGAGCGGCGCCACCAGGCTGCCCACCCCCATGGCCAGGCTGGCCAGGGTGTCACGACGCTCGTAGTCCCCGGCCGTGGGCCCCCGCACGGCCGAGCGGCGGCGCAACCACCAGTACTCGGCCGCCATGGTGGCGAAGTAGAAGGGCACGGCGATCACCGTGAGGTCCCTCGGACTGCTGTCGTCGCCCATCGCCCGCCGCATCCCGCCCATTGTGCGCCCGGGGCACGGCGGCCGTCGACCCCACCGCGCCGGGGGCCCCGCCGTGCGGCCCTCAGGCCCCCAGGGCGTCGAGCATGCGGGCCACCTCGAGGTGCACACCCGTGGTGAGCTCGTGGATGTCGGGCACGAGCTCGGCGCAGGCCATGAAGCCGAAAGCCACCTCACGTCGGTAGGTCACGACCGTGACGCCGAGCCCCACCCCCTCGATGAGCGGGCCCATGGGGTAGATGGAGCTGACCTCGGCGCCCGCCACGTACTGGGCTCGGTCCGGTCCGCGGATGTTGGAGATGAGGACGTTCACCACCGGGGGGAGCACGTTGGCGGCGTGCACCCCCGACAGCGCCCGCATGAGCGGGCCGAGGGCGGTGGTGGGGGTGAGCGACGCCAGCCCGGCGAAGAGGCCCTGCCCGGAACGGGCATAGACGTCCTTGACCGCCGAAGCGGACCGGGCCACGAAGGCCAGCCGCTCGGCGGGATCGTCGAGGTGGATCGGCAACCCGTAGAACATGAACGACAGCTGGTTCCCGTTGGCGCCGTCCTCGGCCGTGCGCTCGGACACCGGGACGCCCGCCACGAGGGGGCGGTCGGGGAGCTCCTCGCGCTTGATGGCGTAGCGGCGCAGCACCCCGGCGCACAGGGCCACCAGCACGTCGTTGACCGACGCGCCCACCACGGCCCGGATGCGTTGCACCTCGTCGAAGGCGATGGAGGTGAGCGCCACATTGCGCCGCGCCGTCAGGGCGTGGTTGTAGGCCATGCGCGGACCGGTGAACGGCAGCGGCACCTCGCCGGGGGACCGCACGAGGGCGGCCGCCGACGAGGCGGCCCGGGCGAGGCCCCGCACCACGGCCCGGGGACGGCGCAGCATGTCGTCGACCACGGCCCGCCCCACGTCGACGGGCCGGGGCGGCGCGGCCGGCTCCCACGACGGCGGATCAACGGGTGCTTCGGGGAAGGGCTCGGAGTCGAAGAAGGCGGCCAGCGCGTAGATGCCCGACACCCCGTCCACGGCGCAGTGGTGGATCTTGCAGATGACCGCCATGTGGTCCTTGTCCATGCCCTCCACGAACCACGCCTCCCACAGGGGGCGGTCCTTGGGCAGCGGGTAGGAGGCGATCTCCGCCGCCGTCTGCGCCACCGCCTCGAGCCCACCGCCCTCGGCCAGGACGACGTGGTGCAGGTGGCGCTGCAGGTGGATGTGGGGATCGTCGGTCCACGCCGGCGGGCCGATGGGCATGGGGCGCAGCCGGCGCCGCAGCGGCTCGATCAGGTGGAAGCGCTCGGCGATGCGGGCCTGGAACTGCTCGTAGTCACCGCCGCCGGGGATGGCGGAGCGGTCGAGGACCAGCGTGGCCAGCACGTGGAGGTGTTGCGTCGGCGACTCACCGGCGAGAAAGACAGCGTCGAGGTCCGACAGGCGCTCCAGGAGCACGGACTGTACCGGCGCATCGCCGGCGCCACAGGGATCCTCCCGGACCAGGTCATCTCCCCGCCAGAGCCTCCGGCACGCCGGCCAGTCCGTGCAGCACGAAGGCACACAGCTCGGACGCCGTCTGCTCGATGGGGGGCGGGAACGGCTCCGCCGCCCGGACCGACATGGCCCCGTACAGCTGCTGCCCGACGAAGGTCGTGGCCTTGTCCGGGTCGAGCAGCCGGAACCGTCCCGTGGCCGCACCCTCCTCGATCACGTCCCGGATCAGGCCGGCGATGTCGAGGCCGATGACGTCCAGCTCGGCGCCCACGGTCGGGGCCGCCGGCCCCGGGCCACCCTGGGTGGCGAGCGCCAATCGGAAGAAGGCGGGATTGTCGTCGATGCGTTCGAGCATGGCCACGACCAGGGTGTGCAGGCGCTCGACGGGGTCGTCGTCACGCTCCCACGAGGCCACCACGGCGTCGAGGAGCAGGGCGTGCATGCGCTGCAGGCAGGCCCGCAGCAGCTCGTCGCGGTTGGCGAAGTAGACGTAGAGCGTGGAGCGGGCCACCCCCGCGGCGGTGGCGATCTCGTCCATCGGGATCTCGGTGGTGCCGCGCTCGCCGAAGAGGCGCCGGGCCTCGTCGACGATCTGGTCCCGGCGGAAGTCCCGGATGATGGCCTTCAGCGCGGCGGGCGCGCCCCGGCCCACGTCAGGTGGTCCGTAGCGCAGCGACGGGCGAGAACGCCACCGGGAGGTGCTTCACCCCGTTGATGAAGTTCGACTGGAGCCGCTCCACCTCCCCCGACACGTGGATGTCGGGCAGCCGGTCGAGGAGGTGCTCGAACATCACCACGATCTCCATCCGGGCCAGGTTGGCCCCGAGGCAGAAGTGGGGGCCGCCGCCGCCGAACGCCATGTGGGGGTTGGGGCTGCGGCCCACGTCGAAGCGGTCGGCGTCGTCGAACACCGTCTCGTCGCGGTTGGCCGACACGTGGAAGAACACCACCTTGTCGCCCTCGGCCACTCGCTGGCCGCCGATCTCCACGTCCTCTGTGGCCTGGCGTCGGAAGTTCATGACCGGCGTGACGAAGCGCAGCATCTCTTCCACCGCCGTGGGCAAGAGCGACCGGTCGGCACGCAGGCGCTCCCATTGGTCGGGGAATTGCGAGAACGCCACCATCGCCCCTGACATGAGGTTTCGGGTGGTCTCGTTGCCGGCCACGGCCAGCAGCATGAAGAAGAGGTCGAGCTCGAGCTCCGACAGCCGCTCACCGTCCAGCTCGACCTGGGTCAGGACGCTCATCAGGTCCTCGCCGGGGGCGACCCGCTTCTTCTCGTACAGGTCCGCGGCGTAGCCGAACAGCTCGGCTGCCGCCATCGCCGCGTTCTCCTCGGCGATGACCTGACTGCCCTGGTACTCGGCGTCCTCGCGTCCGATCATGCGGTTGGACCAGTCGAACATCTTGTCCCGGTCCTCGGCGGGAACGCCCAGCAGCTCGGCCAGCACCACCAGCGGGAGCTCGGCCGCAACGTCGATGACGAAGTCGGCGGTGCCGGTCTCGCACACCTTGTCGATGATGTCGTCGGCCACCGCGTGGATGCTCTGCTGGAGCTGGCTGATGGTGCGGGGGGTGAAGCCCTTGTTGACGAGGCGCCGGTACCGCGTGTGCAGCGGCGGGTCCATCGTCACCATCATGAGGCGCTGCTGCTCGAGCTGCTCCTCGGGCGTCTCCCACAGGAACGTCCCTTTGCGGTAGGAGGAGAAGCGCTGGGCGTCGCGGTTCACCGCCACGCAGTCCTCGTGCCGGGTCACCGCCCAGAAGCCGGGACCGTCCGCCTCCTCGTGCCAGTAGGCGGGGGCGTTGCGGCGGAGATAGGCGAACCACTCGTGGGGCACGCCCTCCACGAAGTTGCGGGAGTCGGTCAGGTCGACGGGAGCGGTATCGAGGTCCATGTCGGACGCACCTCCAAAACATCGGACACTGTGTCCGATGGACTGTATCGTACGTCCGGAACCACCGGTGGGCAACGACCGCGCCCCCACCCCGCCCGGCCCCGGTGCCCGGGGTCGGGGATCCTTTACTTCGGTCCCACCTGCGGCGACAGTGGCGTGGTCATGGCGGTGCGCACGCACAGGGGCGGGCCGGCCACGCCCGCGGGGCTGTGACCGGCCGCGTCCTGGGCTCGATCGCCCTGGTGGCCGTGGTGGCGGCGGGCGGCACGGTTTGGCTGGTGGTGCGCGACGGGCGCAGCCGCCGCCGGACATCGAGCACCCGTGTCCTGCGGCGTCTGGCCGTCGTGAGCACCGCCGTCGTGCTCGTCACCCTCGTCTTCGTCCGCCCGTGGACGGCCGATGTCGTCATCGCCGCGGCCGCGCTGGGCGCCCTGGGGGCGGTGCTCGGCCTGCTGCGCGTGCTCGAGAACCGGACGTCGCCCGCCGGCTGGGGGTCCATCGCCGCCGCCATGGCCTCGGTGGTGGTCGGGTCCGCGCTGGTCACGGCCGGGGGGGCGGCCGTGGTCGTCGACGCTGCCGCCGTGGTCGGCAGCAAGCCGGTCCCGGTGGCCCATCAGAACCAGGTGCTCGTCCACCCGGTCCTCTTTCAGTTGTTCTGGGGACCGGTGTGGACGGCGCGCGCCGCTCCCCCGGCGCTCACGGTGGCGTCCTCCTTCGAGCGCGACCTGCCCGCCTCGGGGTGGGCGGCGGCCGTGGTCCACGCCGGCTTCGGGATCCGGTCCTTCGCCGCCGGGGGCTGCTGGATCGACCCCCACCCCCCACCGCACGGGGCGACGGTGTCGAGCACCGCCGAAGGCGCCTTCTCCATCGAGCTCCACGAGACACTGCAGGGACACCGCACCCTCGTGCCGTGTCCCGGGGACCGCGCCGGGGCTCCGCCGGCCACCTTGCCCCCGGGCGCGGTGGTGGCGCTGTGGCTCGCCCCCGGCGTGCAGGACGGGTTGGGCGGGGTCTCGGCCCACGGGGCCACGCCGTGGGTGGGCCGGCCCGACGGGCTGGCGGTGATCGGGCTGACCGGCGCCTTCGGGCGGTGGGGCACCGCCGGATGCACGCGCCTCGCCTCGTGCCGCGTCGGTGTGCCCGACTACGTCACGCCCACCTACGCCCTCTCCCACGAGGTGCTCGAGAGCGCCACCAACCCGTACGGCCACGGATGGTTCGCCGACGCTCCCGTGCAATGGTCGGCGCGCTACGTGCTGTCGCACGGACCGGCGTCGCTGCTCGGGACGGCGCCGGTGTTCCAGGGCGAGGTGGCGGATTTGTGCGAGCCGGGCCAGCCCGACGCGGGGAGGGTCGTGGCCGGGACCCTCGGACCCAGCCACATGGCGGTGGCGCCGTTCTACCGCCCCGGCGTGGGGTGCATCTCGTGAGCGACCGGCGAAGCGCTGCACCGGCCGACTCTGTTCGGGCCCGCCTCGAGCGTCGCCTGGAACGGTGGCGGCCGGTGGTGCTGCCCGCCGTGGTGCTGTGGCTCCTGGCCACGGTGGTGTCGGCCGGGGTCTTCCACCCCTTCGACGTGACCGAGTACGCCCAGTACGCCCATGGCGCTCTGCGTTTCCCGCTGCTGCACCACCTGCCACGCGAGTACCCCGCCCCCGCCGTGGTGATCTTCCTCCTCCCCCTGCTCCTCCCCTTCTCCTATCCGTGGGCGTTTGCCGTGTTCGCCGGTGTGGCGCTGCTCGTGTTGTTGACCGCCTACCGGCGCGTGGAGGTGGAGGGATGGGACGAGCACGGTGCCCGGCGCCTGCTCGTGTACCTGACGCTCGGTTCGGTCATGGTGCTCACGGGTCGCTACGACATCTTCGCCGTCGCCGCCGCCTTTCTGTCGGTGCGCGCCGCGCGGCGCGGGCGATGGGGAGCCGCCTGGACCTGGAGCAGCGTGGGGTTCGCGGTGAAGCTCTTCCCCGCCGCCTTCTGGCCCGTCTTCCTGGTGGCCGAGTGGCGCGCCACGGGGCGGCTCCCGCTGCGGCGGCTGGCGTGGATGGCGGGCGCGGCGTTCCTCGTGGCCGGGTTCCCCGCCCTCGTCGACCGCGGCGCGGCGCTGACGGTGCTGCACTACTACCTGCACCGTCCGACCGAGATCGGCAGCCTCCCCGCCGGACTGTCGGTCCTGCTCGACTTCCACAGCGTGTCGTGGCTGACGAGCTTCCACAGCGCCAACCTGGTGAGCGGCGTCACCGCCGGTCTCTCGATCGCCGTGGAGGCGGTGGCCGGCCTCGGCTGCCTGTGGACGTGGTGGGCGCTGGCCCGGGGGCGGCTCTCGCTCGAGGCCGCCTGCCTGGCCACGCTGACGTTGACCGTGCTCGGGTCGAAGGTGCTGTCGGTGCAGTACCTCATGTGGCTCATGCCCCTGTGGGCCCTGTACCGCCCGAGGGTGACGTGGCTCCTCGCTGCCACCGCCAACCTGGTCGTGTTCCCCTACGCCGCCGCGGCGCAGAACGTGGGCCATCTCTCCGACCACGCCTTCGCCGTGACCCTCACCTTGGCGTTCTTCGGGCGCGATCTGCTCGTGGCGATCGGGACAGCGGCGTGGCTGCGCTCGGAGTGGCGATCACCGGGCCGCGCCGCACGCACCCGTCCGGGCCGCGCCCCGCTTTCGGGTCAGGACTCCGACGTGCCCGGGCTCAGCACGGGAATGGGCACCTCGCTGCTGGCAGACATGTTGTAGGTGATGCCCAGCGGGGCCACGAGGCCCTGGGTGGTGAGCGTGAGCGACACCGCGGTGCTCGCGGGGGCGGAGCACGATCCCCCGCACGTCACCGTGACGTTGACGTCACCGCTGATGGCGGGGGTCTGGGTCAGCTGCGTCGGGTCGCTGCTCGTCGAGCACAGCGGTGCCGGATTGACCTTGAGCAGCGGCGCGTTGCCGGCCACGACCTTCTCGATGGGTGTGGGCGAGCCCGACTCGCAGTACAGGCCGTCGGTCGACCCCGGTGCCCACGCCGCGTTGGTGGGGCTCAGCGTGGTGAGCGAGGTCTCGATGGAGGCGCCACGCGCTCCCGCCGTGGCCCCGTCGTGGAGGGCGGAGTTCTGGTACGCCAGGTAGCAGCCGGCGATGATGCCGAACAGGAGCATGAGGGCGATGGGGGCGACCAGCGCGAACTCGACGATGGTGACGCCCGACTCGTCGCCACGACCGGGACGCGCCGGATGCCCGGCACGCCGGGTGGAGGGGTGCCGTCTCATCCGATGAGCGACAGCTCGCCGCCGCCGGGCAGTGTGTAGGGCTTGCCCAGGATCGAGATCTGGGTGGCGCCGTCGGTGTTGAAGTCGTCCACGATGGCCGTGCCGTTCAGCGTCACCGACCCCGTGGACTGCGCCGGCGCGTCGGACGCCGACCACCCCGTGCCGTACCCGGTCTGCAGGGTGCCGCCGGCGTAGAAGGGCACGCCGCCGCCCTGCCCGTCCCAGTAGTCCAAGGGGGCGTCGGCCCCGTAGTTGGTGAGCGAGGCGTTGTACACCACACCCGTCAGGTCGACCGCCGCACCGTCGCCGGCCTCGGCGTCGAACCCGTAGTTGGCCTGCTCGCCCGGGTCCTGGTACAGCACCATGCCGGGAGAGCCGTCGGTCCCGGCGTAGGGTCCGGTGGTCGGGCCCTGCAGGGTCACCTTCGACCCCGCCACGCCGCCGATCATGACGGAGAAGTTGTTGCCCGTCCCCCAGATGCTCGTGTCCTCCTGGATGGGCGAGTCGGTGTAGGCCTCGACGCCGTACAGCGCCGGGCTCCCTCCGCCGCACGACGTCTTGCTCAGCATGCCTTGGTCCACCTCGTGCTGCGGCTGCGCACCGGCACCGGCCGGGGCGCTGCTCATGACGTCTGCGGGCAGGCACGGCGCCCCGTTGCCACCGGTGGTGGTGCCGTTCAGGGTGTTGCCCACCATGGGGTAGGGGTTCTCGCTCGTGAGGACGACGTTCGTCCCCGTGACGGTGTCGGAGGCGGACCGGGGGTTGATCCACAGGCCCTGCTGGAAGATGTAGACACCGGGGTAGTCACCCGAGGCGGCCGAGGCCGGGTAGGCGCTGCAGTCGGCGAAGTCCACGCTCCCGGTGAGCTCGACCGGCTGGGTGTAGATGCCGGGCTTGAGCGTGGAGGCGGTGGGCGAAACGCTCGTGTAGGTGACCGGGCCGCCGTTTCCGGGGCAACCGATGTTGGCGCTCGTGACCGGGTCCGCGGGCGCGGCCGGCGCCACCAGCGGGTCGGTGATCTGGCTGGTCCCCAAGGTGAGCTGGTTGTAGTCGACGGTCACCGAGCCCCCGTTGGTCGTGCACGACAGGTGCACGCTGGGCACCGGGCTCGGCGGGTCGGAACCGTTGTAGGAGCTTCCGCCCGACCCGCCGAAGGTCGGGGGCGAGCTCTGGAAGCACCAGTCGAGGGGCATGAGGGGCTGGCCGTTGTAGGTACCGCCGCTCGTGGTGATGGTGCCATAGACGTAGAGGTTGCTGTCGGTCTTGGCGTCGATGGCGTCGTCCCACTCGTAGCCGTAGTCAGACGACGTCCAGGGCTGCTCGTTCACCTCGCTGTTCAGGAAGATGGCTCCCGACACGACGAACGAACCCGTGCCGCCACCGAGGATCTCGTGCGGGCCCACCTTGTTGAGCGCCAGGATGCCGATCGGGTTGCCGGTGGGCGTCTCCGACACCTTGCCCGAAGCGAAGCCCTGGAGCTGGTGGACGCCGAAGATGCCGGCGAAGAACGGCGCCCACACCGGCTTGGCGGAGATGCTCACGCCGCACGCCCCGGGCGGGGGCGTGCCGGCGTCACTGTTGGGCGAGAAGGTGTCGGGCTGCGCCGGGTTGCCGGGGCTGGCGATGGTGTTGCCGTTCTGGTTCACGTACTCCGCCGTCCAGTTCGTCCCCACGCTTCCGTCGTTGTCGTGGACGATCTGCTGGATGATCCCGGCGATGTCCTGGGTGGAGGGAGCACTCGTGCCGTTGCAGTAGGTCGAGGAGTCGAGCTGCTGGGCGGCGGCGAAGGCGGCGAAGTCGGTGGCGTTCTGCGCCCGGCGGTTCTGCACGAATCCGAAGCTCCCGTCGACGGCGATGGCGGCGATGCCGATGAGCGCCACCATGGCCATGGCGAACAGGACCAGGATGACGCCGTCCTCACCTGCGTCTCGCCCCGCGCCGGTGCGCGCCGGCCGTGCGCCGGTCCGCGTCGGTCGTGCGCTGATCCGCGTCATGAGTACCTCGCAGTCGCTTTGGCGTTCACGGAGAGGTTGCGGACGAAGGGCACCAGGGTGGCGGAGGTCTGGGAGATCGTCACCGTCACGGTGTGGATGACGATGCCTGTCGCCGTGGTCTCCGTCGTCGTCGAGAGCCCCACGTAGTTCTGGGCCGACGAGTTCGTGTTCTGGTAGACGTTGGTGTCGCCCTCCTCGGCGTTGACCGCGGCCGTGGCGTCGTTCCAGGCGGTCTGCTGCGAGTCGTGGTTGGCCAGGTCGTTCACGGCCTGGATGGCGCCGGCTCGCGCCGCGCTCGTCAGGCGGATGTCGAGCTGCATGGCGTTCCAGCCGTTGAAGGCCACGCCCATGATGAGCGCCACCACGGGCAGCACGAGGACGAATTCGATGAGGGCCTGGCCCGACTCGTCACGTCCGGGCCCGCGCCGGCGCCCCGCCGTCGGGATGCGACGGCGGGAGCGGACCTCGGGCCACCGGCGGTCAGGGCGTGTCACCGTGCTGTGCCCTGTTCGGCCCCGACGTGTTGTTCGAGGCGGTGGTGCCCGACGATGTCGAGCCGGTGCCCCCGGTCTCGCCGGAGCCGGTCGTGCCCGTGGCATCCGAGGCGCCCGGACCCTGGGTGTTCGAGACCGGGCCCGTCGTCGTCCCCTGGCCGAGGCTCAGGTGGACGCCGGGGATGAGCGTGGAGCCGTTCACCACCGTCATCGAGGCCAGCTGGTCGCTCGGTCCCTCGAGCGCCAGGTAGACGCCCTGGGTGAAGGCGCTGCCGTCGCTGTGGGTGGGTGGGATGTGGGCGGCCGATGCCGCTGACATGGCGAAGGTGACGAGGGTGGCCGCCTCGTGGACGTCGGTCGAGGGTGTGGTGCCCGACGTGGTGTCGGGGACGGCCACGAGCGTGTGGTTCACGGCCAGCACCGACACGCCCTGGTAGAGGTAGGCCTCCTCGTTGCTGTCGAGGTCGACGAGGATGTCGACCTTGTCACCGGGCTGGATGAACCCGGCCACGCCGGCCGAGGAGTCGACCGACACGGTGACGGCGACGTCGCCCTGGGGGACCGCCTCCGACGGGCGGCTCGGGTTGGTGGTGGCGTCGACGAACATGTCGTGCACCACGACCTCACCGGTCCCGAGCCGGCTGCCGGCCACCTGCGTCCCGATGGTGCCGAGGTCGGTCACGGCTCCCACGGGCACGTAGCGCGTGGGCATCTCCACCGACGTGATGAGGCCGTCGGAGTAGGCGGCTTGCGCGCTCTCGTCCACCGGCACCGTGCCGTTCACGACGTAGACCGAGGTGAGCTTCTCGGCCTTGAAGGCCTTCTGCTCGGTCGAGTGGGCCTCGATGTACGCGGTCGCGCCAGCCACAACGCCCAGCGTTACGGCGGCGAGAACCGTGAGGCCTCTGCTCGGCACCATTTCCTCCGTATCTGTCCGTGATCCGGCACCGGCGGCCCGGGCGACGCGTCCGGGTGCCCCGTGCCGGGGCTTCCACCAGTTGTCGGCCGGGTGGCCGCTTTCTTTGAGACGGGAGGCACCCCGGGTGCCTGGACACGGCCCCCGGGAACACCTCTTCCCACTGATGATCCACAGAGCAGTATCCGTGGGGGTGGCCGGTGGTGGCCATAGGTCCGCTGACCCAAAAGGCCGTGTCGGGCGCCCGGACCCGCTCTGGCGCCGGGCGCCGGCACGCCCTGCGCGAGCGCGAAAACTGCCACTAGGACCTGCGACTCATTTGGCCCCTACGTCATTGTCAAGGGTGGTCGCGGTCGCGCACACTGGCCATCCAACCAATCCATCGCAGCACATCGGACGACGCCTGCACCCGGCTCCAAGGCCGCAGGCGGCCCCGGTATGCGAACAGGGGGGACACCGAATGACACCCAAGCGGACGGTCGTGGTCGCCGTCGCCGTCGCCGTCGGGGTTCTGGCCTCGGTGCTGAGCTACGTCTTTTTGAACGGCGCCCAGCAGCGCGCTTACCACAACGCCAAGCTCGTGCCCGCCTACGTGGTGGCCAAGCCCATCCCGAGGGCGTTGACGTGGTCGCAGGCGGTGAGCGGTGGCTACATCACGCAGAAGAGCGTGCCGGCGGAGTTCCGTCCGTCGACGGCCATCACCAGCCTGAACAAGCTCACGGGCAAGGAGGCGGACGCCCCCTTCTCGGTGGGACAGGTGGTCGTGACGTCGATGTTCGTGAGCGCCACCGAGGCGGCCAACACCTTCTCCCAGACCATCCAGCCCGGTGACGTGGCCGTGACCGTGTCGGTCGACCAGGTGCACGGCGTGGCCAACCTTCCCGTCCCCGGTGACAAGGTGGACCTGCTCATCAACCTCAACAACACCGAGAGCTCGCTGCTCCAGAACGTGGACATCCTTGCCATCGGGCAGAGCACCATCGCCAACACCAACACCAGCGCGCAGAGCGCCACCGAGACCGCTTCGACCAACACGAGCTCGAACCCGTCGAGCGGGCTGTTCACCTTCGAGGTGACGCCCACCGATGCGGCCAGGATCGCACTGGCGCAGCAGGAGTCCCTGGGCATCTACATGCTGCTCACGCCTCCGGGTAGCCCGGCCGTCCCCATCCCACAGGTGACGCCGAGCAACATCCTCAACGGCTCGCAGAACGCGGGCTGACCTCATGACCGACGCCCTGACCGCAGACAAGGCGCTCATCGACCAGGACGTGGTCATCAGCGTGGTCGACCCGGACGACGTGGTCCGGGACGTCCTCGCCGACCATGTGCGGGACCTCGAAAGCGAGGTCTCGGCCTACGGGAGTCTCAACGCCTTCACCGACGCCACCGACCCGGCGCTCGCCGGTGTGGTGATCATCGGCCCCTCGGAGGGTCCTGACCTCGTCATCCCCCGGGTGGCGGGCATCATCTCCTTCCGGTCCCGGTGCGCGGTGATCATGGTCGTGTACGAGCTGACCGCCGATGTGCTGCAGCGCGCCCTGCGGGCCGGGGTCAACGACGTGGTGGCGGTGTCGGCGGAGGACGCCGAGCTCCTCGACGCCATCCGCCGCGCCGCGGCGCGCGTGGCGGCCCGGCCGCCGGTTGACACGGCGGGCCCGGTGGCGACGGGCGGCGCCGGCACGCCCGGCAAGATCGTGACGGTGTTCTGCACCAAGGGGGGCGCGGGCAAGTCCGTGGTGGCCACCAACCTGGCCGTCACCCTGGCCAAGCGCACCATCCAACCCGTCGTGCTGGTCGACGCCGACCTGCAGTTCGGGGACGTGGCGCTCATGCTCCAGCTCCAGCCCACCCACACCATCGCCGAGGCCGCCCAGGCCGGCGAGCGGCTCGACGGCACGTTCATGGAGAACCTGCTGCTGCGCCACCCCGCCAGCGGGCTCCTGGTGCTGGCGGCCCCCACCGAGCCGAGCTCGGCCGACCAGATCGGGCGGGCCGACCTGACCCGCATCCTGTCGGTGCTGCGGGAGCGGTGCGCCTTCGTGGTGGTCGACACCTCCGCCAACTTCGCCGAGGTGACCCTGGCCGCCCTCGAGGCCGCCGACGACATCCTCGTCCTGGCCGGCCTCGACGTCATGAGCCTCAAGAGCGCCCGCATCGGCCTGCAGACCATGCGCGTCCTCGGCATCCCCTTCTCGCGGGTCAAGTTCGTGCTCAACCGGGCCAACACCCGGGTGGGGCTGACCGAGGCCGACGCCGAGC
>JBEKVE010000030.1:0-23291 GCA_049514335.1 Acidimicrobiales bacterium | reverse complement strand
GCGTAGTCCCCGCAGTACGCCAGGTGCCGGGCCCGGCCGTCCTGCCACGAGCGCAGCCAGCGCCCGTCGGCGGGCCGGCGCAGCTCGGCCAGCAGGAATTCGGCCACCGCTTCGGCCGCGGCGGCCCAGTCGGCGCGGCCCGTGGCCGCCGCCGCCTCGGCCAGCGCCGCGCCGAACATGGCGTTCCACTCGGTGAGGACCTTGTCGTCGAGACCGGGCCGGACCCGCCCGGCGCGCGCATCGAACAGGAGCCGGCGCGCCTCTTGCACCTCGGGGGGGCGCTCGAGCGGCGCCCCGAGGGGGCGGCGCAGGATGCTGCGTCCCTCGAAGTTGCCCGCGGGCGTGACCCCGTACCACTCGGCGGCCACGAGCGCCCCGGCGGGGCCGAGGACCTCGGTCAGCTCGGCCGGGGTCCACAGATAGAAGCGCCCTTCCTCGCCCTCGGAGTCGGCGTCCTCGGCCGAGTACAGCCCTCCGTGCGGTGACGCCAAGGTGGACAGCACGTAGCCGATCGTCTCCTCGACGACCTGGGCGTCGTGCGCCGCGCCCGTCACCTGCCAGGCGTGCACGTAGGCGCGCACCAACCCGGCCTGGTCGTAGAGCATCTTCTCGAAGTGCGGCACCGTCCACGCCGCGTCGGTGGCGTAGCGGGCGAAGCCGCCGCCGAGATGGTCGTAGATCCCTCCCGCCGCCATGGCGTCGAGGGTGGCGGTGGCCATGGCCAGGGACTCGGGGTCGCCGCGCAGGCGGTGGTGACGCAGGCACAGCTCGATGAGCTGCGGCTGGGGGAACTTGGGGGCGGCCCCGAAACCACCCCGTGCCGCGTCGAAGCGGGCCGCCAGCTCGGACACGGCCCGGTCGAGGAGCTGCGCCGCCGTGGGCGAGCGCACGAGCGCCCCGGCGCCGGGGTCGACGGCCCGGTCGGTGCTGAGCTGGACGCGCCGTTGCACGGCCTCGACCAGCGCGTCGGCCTGGCGCTCGACCTCGTCGCGGCGCTCGTGCCAGGCGTCGCTCACCGCGCCGAGCACCCGACGGAAGCTCGGAAGCCCCCGGCCGTCGTGGGGAGGGAAGTACGTGCCGGCGAAGAAGGGGCGCCCGTCGGGGGTGAGGAAGACGGTCATCGGCCATCCCCCGTGGCCGCTCAGGGCCAGCACCGCCTCCATGTACACGGCGTCCACGTCGGGGCGTTCCTCGCGGTCGACCTTGACCGAGACGAACCCGGCGTTGAGCACCTCGGCAATGTGCGCGTCCTCGAACGACTCGTGCGCCATGACGTGGCACCAGTGACACGCCGAGTACCCGATCGACAGCAGGACGGGACGGTCCTCGGCCCGGGCGCGGGCGAAGGCCTCGTCACCCCACGGGTACCAGTCGACCGGGTTGGCGGCATGCTGGCGGAGATAGGGGCTCGTCTCCTCGGCCAGGCGGTTCACGACGTCGAGCCTATGACCCGACAACCGACAGGAGCGCGACCCCGGGGGCGGGGCCGGCCCCTCGCCTGCTCGGCGCCGGGACTCGGGCCGTACCGGCCCGCGGCCGTAGGGTGGGCCCCGTGGACCTGCGACTCGACGGCAAGGTGGCGCTCGTGACGGGGGGGTCGCGCGGCATCGGACGGGCCATCGCCACCCGCATGGCGCAGTCGGGGGCGGCGGTGATGCTGGCGTCGCGCAAGCCCGAGGCCCTGGCCGAGGCGGCCGCCTCGATGACGGGCGCAGACGGAGCGGTGGCATGGCACGCCGCCAACGTGGGGGACCCCGAGGCCGCGGCGCGCTGCGTCGAGGCCACCGTGCAGCGCTTCGGGTCACTCGACATCCTGGTGAACAACGCCGCCACCAACCCGTACTTCGGTCCGCTCATGGACATCGACACCGAGCGCGCCGAGAAGACCGTGCGGGTCAACCTCGAGGCGGCACTGCACTGGACCCAGTGCGCATGGCGGGCGTCGATGGCCGAGGGCGGGGGTGTGGTCCTGAACGTGTCGTCGGTGGGCGGGCTGTCGGTCGAGCACGGCATCGGCTGGTACAACGTCACCAAGGCGGCCCTGGCCCATCTGACGCGCCAGCTCGCCTACGAGCTCGGACCCGGTGTCCGGGTGAACGCCCTCGCCCCTGGTCTCGTGCGCACCGACTTCGCCCGCGCCCTGTGGGAACGCGCCGGGGAGGCGGTGGCGGCCCGCCTCCCGCTGCGGCGACTGGGCGAGCCCGACGACATCGCCCGAGCCGCCCTGTTCCTCGCCTCCGACGCGGCGTCGTGGATGACCGGACAGGTGCTCGTGGTCGACGGCGGCGCGTTGGCCATGCCTTCGGGCGGGGTGTGACCGTGGCAGGCTGGGCCGATGCCCTCGCTCACGGCTGACCTCGAATTCCGAGGTCTCGTCCACCAGTGCACCGACGTCGCCCTCCCCGGGCGGCTCGACGACGACCGCCTGACGGCCTACATCGGCTTCGACCCCACCGCCGACAGCCTCCACGTGGGCCATCTGCTCCAGGTGCTCATGCTTCGTCGCCTGCAGATGGCGGGGCACCGTCCCATCGCCTTGGCCGGCGGGGGCACGGGCATGATCGGGGATCCCGGCGGCAAGAGCGAGGAGCGCGTCCTTCTGTCGGAGGAGGTGCTGGCCGCCAACCTGGCCGGGGTGCGGGCCCAGCTCGAGCAGCTCCTCGACTTCGGCGCCGGGGCGTCGCAGGCGCTGCTGCTCGACAACGGGGCGTGGCTGAAGCAACTGGGCATGGTGGAGTTCCTCCGGGACGTGGGCAAGCACTTCACCGTGAACCAGATGACGGCCAAGGAGTCGGTGCGGGCCCGCCTGGAGCGACCCGAGCAGGGGATCTCCTTCACCGAGTTCAGCTACATGCTCCTGCAGGCCTACGACTTCCTGCACCTGTTCGACACCGAGGACTGCCGCCTGCAGCTCGGCGCCAGCGACCAGTGGGGCAACATCACCATGGGCATCGAGCTGGTCCACAAGATGCGGCGCCAGACCGTGTACGGGCTCACCACGCCGCTCGTGCTCAAGGCCGACGGCACGAAGTTCGGCAAGACCGAATCGGGCACGGTGTGGCTCGATCCGGCCCGCACCAGCCCGTACCAGTTGTCGCAGTTCCTGCTGCGTTCCGAGGACAGCGTGGTGGGCGCGTACCTGCGCTACTTCACCTTTCTCGACCACGACGACATCCGGGCGCTCGACGAGGCCACCGAGAAGCACCCCGAGCGGCGCGAGGCGCAGCGCGCCCTGGCGCGCCAGGTGTGCACACTGGTCCACGGCGAGGCCGAGGCGGTGCGGGCCGAGGCCGCGGCGCAGGCCATGTACTCGGGCGAGCTGGCCTCGCTCGACGAGCCGACGCTGTTGGAGGTGTGTGCCGAGATCCCGACGTCGACGAGGACCCGCGCCGATCTCGACGGCCCGGGCCTGTCCCTCGTCGACGCCTTGGTCGACGCCGGCCTGGCGCGCTCCAAGGGCCAGGCCCGCACGCTCGTCACCCAGGGCGGGGTGTACGTGAACGACCGGCGCGTGCAGGAAACCGATGCCGCCATGGGCCCCGGGGACCTGCGCTTCGGGCGCTACCTCGTCCTGAGAAAGGGGCGCGACTACCATCTGGTGCGCTTCGAATGACTCCTTCTCCACGATCAGCGCCGGTGCCCACCGGTCCCTGGACCGCCGTGCGGTGCCGCTGCGTGGTGACCCCGGGGAGGCGGTGAGCGGCGGTGCTCTACTTCCTGCTGGGCCTCGTCGTCGTCCTGGCCGTGCTGGCGGGCGGCACCGTGAGCCTCTTCTACCGGAGGTCCTCGTGACGCGCTGCGCCCGTCCCGGTCGTCGCAGGCCCCGCCGGATGCAACCACGGCGTGGACGACATCGGTGAGCGGACCCCTCGATCTGGGATCGGCGCCGCCCGACACGGTGCTCGCACCCCCGCCGCCGGCGGCGGTCGAGCGCCTGGAGTCGGCCCTCGGTGTTCCGCCCGCGGCGCGCCGTGACGCCGTGGCCGACGTGGTGCGCGCCTTTCCCGAATGGTCCGAGGCGTGGGCGGCGCTCGGCGACGAGGGGCGCGACGACGTGGAGGCGTACGCCTGCTACCGCGTCGGCTACCACCGGGGTCTCGACGCCCTGCGCAAGGCGGGGTGGCGCGGCAGCGGGTACGTGCGTTTCGCCCACCGGAGCAACCGCGGCTTCCTGCGCTGCGTGGAGGGACTGCGGGCGGCGGCGGCCGCCATCGGTGAGCGCGCCGAGGAGGAGCGCTGTGCGGTCTTCCTCCGCCAGCTCGACCCGGCGTGGCCCCCCGCCGAGCTTCCCGGTGCCCGCTGACGGTGCCCCGGGGGTGGGCGGCGGCGATCACGGTGCTGACCGTGGGCACCGTGGTGACGACGTCGTGCGGAGGGGCGTTCCCCGGCACCACGCTCGGGCAGCAGGTGCAGTCGTGGTCCCGGACCACGGGCTTCGCCGCCAGCCTGCGCACCCTCGAGGCGGACGGACGACGCATCGCACCGGTTGAGGCCGAGCACGATCCGGGCGCGCTGCGCACCGCCTGCGACGTGCTCGTGACCGACGCGTTGACCGCCAACCAGAACCTGCCCACCCCTGATTCCAGGCTCACCGACATCCTCACCGCCGCCTACGCCGCCGCTGCGGCGGCGGGGCGCGACTGTCTCGACGCCGCAGGAGGTGGCATCGGGCTCACCCGCGCTGCATCGGAGCTCGACGCTGCATCGACGGGGTACGTGAAGGCCCAGGCCCGCCTGGACGACATCGGCGCCGTGGGGACAGGAGCATCGTCGTGAGCGGACCGCGACCCGTGGTCGGCGTCGTCCCTTCCGGGCGCGACCCCGACGACTACGACCGGCAACGGCGCCGCGTGCTGTGGTCGATGCCGAGCGGGCTCTATGTGGTGGGGACACGTGCCGACTCGGGGCGCAACCTCATGACCATCAGCTGGGTCACCCAGGTCGCCATCGAGCCCAAGCTCGTGGCCATCGGTGTCGAGTCGGCCTCGGTGACACATGCGCTGTTGCACGAGGGTGGTGTGTTCGCCCTCAGCCTGTTGCCGCGCGCCGAGCGGGCGCTCGTGCGGCGATTCGCCAAGCCGGTGACCGACACGGTGGTGGACGAGCCGACCGGGATCGGCACCATGGACGGTCACGCCGTGCACGTGGCCACGACCGGGGCCCCGGTGCTCGACGTGGCGGCAGCATGGCTCGACTGCGAGGTGCGTCACGTCCTCGAGCTCGGGAGCCACAGCCTGTTCGTGGGCGAGGTGGTCGACTGCGGGGAGGCATCCGGTGCCGACGGGGGAGACGGTGTCGAGGGGGGGTCCGGCGGCGTCCTGCGCATGGAGGACACGCGCATGAACTACGGGGGGTGAGGACGGGGCCTCGCGGCCCTCGCTCGCCGCGGTCCGCCGCACCTCGCCGCGAGCGGTCAGACCGGCAGTGAGCCAGACCGGCGGTGAGCGCTCAGACGGCGGAGCCGGCTCCCGGCGTGGCGGCGTCGGACGACCCGGGGGCGTCCGACGCAGGGTCGGGCCGCAGATCGACGCGCAAGGTGAGAATGCCGTCCTCGAGGGTGGCGGTGGCGTCCCCGAGCATGGCGAAGTCCATGAAGTCGAGCTGCGCCTGTTCCACGAAGCGGCGTCGGTCGGGGCCCTCGATGGGGGGGATGCCCCGGCCGCGCACGGCGGCGGCCCGGACGCGGAATCGCTCCACCATGGCGGCGGGGTCGAAGGGCTCGGACATGCCCAGATCGTACCGGCGCCGAAGTGCGACGTCTCTGACCAGGGGCGGGACACGGAGCTGGCGGGGTGGGGAGGCGACGAACCGGCAGGTACACTGACCGTCAGTCCATGCCGGGTTCCACGCGTCCGGTCGGACGGAGGAGTCGCTCGTGAAAAAGGGACGGCATCGCCGCTTCGAAGAGGCACGCAGCCTGAAGCGCTCGATCGCGACCGACAGCAAGCGGTGTCCGGAATGCGGCGCCGAGCCCGACGACGAGCACGCGTCGTGGTGCCTGGCCGAGTCCGAGGCGCTCGACGACATCCTGGGGCCCGGGCCCGCCCCGGCGGCCGAGGACGACCCGCTGGCGGAGTGACGGCACCGCCTGTGCTCAGGGGCGCTTGCCCACGGGCATGAGGTCGCTCGTTCCCCACTGACCGAGCGAGTTGAGCTGGACCACGTCGCCGGTGGCTTCGACGATCCGGCCTCCGCCCACGTAGATGCCGGTGTGGTACACGGTGGTCCAATCCGTCTGGTTGGAGCCCCAGAACACGAGGTCGCCGGCTTGCAGGGCGCTGAGCGCCACCGGTTGACCGGCCGTGTGGTACTGGTCGTCGGACACGCGGGCGAAGCTCACGCCCGCGCCGTGCTGCCACGAGGCGAGGGCGAGACCCGAGCAGTCGTAGCCGACGGGACCGTTGCCGCCCCAGATGTAGGGCTTGCCCAATTGGGCGAAGGCGAAGAGGACCGCTTTGTCTCCGGGGGTGACGGGCCGGAACATGAGCGCCTGCGCGGGTGGCGCGCCCGTGGCGTCGCCGAAGGGGTTCACGTTGCCGTTCTGGTCGACGATCCAGTAGCCCTGCCCCGTCGGGCTCGGCACCACGCGCTGCGCAGGATCGAGGGTGGGACTGGCCGCGGTGGAGCCGTAGAAGCCGGCGTCGCCGAAGGCGAAGATGCCGCCGTCCGAAGCCACCAGCCAGTAGCCGAGCCCGTCGGGCGTGGGTGCCATGCCCACGATGGGCTGGCTCAGGTGGATGGCCCCGGTGGAGCCGTAGAAGCCGGCGTCGCCGTAGGCGAAGACGCCGCCGTCGGAGGCCACCAGCCAGTAGCCGTCGGTGCTGGTCGTGGGGGTGATGCCCACGATGGGATGGGCGAGGGTGAGCGAGGCGGCCGACCCGTAGGCCCCGGCGGCACCGAAGCTCCACACGTCGCCCTGGGCCGAAGCCAGCCAGAAGTCGGCGGGGACGGGAGAGGCGACGGCGGGAGGGATCGTCGGGGGATCGGCACTGGCCGCGGGCGCCACGGCAGTGGCGCCGAGGACGGCGGCGGCGGTGAGGACCGTCGCCAGCAGTGCACCGGCAGCGCGAGGGAGCGACACGTCTGGTGCCTCGGCACCGTGTGTGGCCGTCTTGAGCACCGCCGCGTCAAATCGGCGTGCGGGGACCGACGGATGACGCGGTGCGCTCGCTTCCCCGTCAGGAGCGCCCCGTCAGCGGGGGCGGGTCAGGTGGAGCGGGTGGGCTTGCGCACAGCGGGATGGGGCAGCCTGACGCGCACCGGGGCGGACCCGGGACCGGCGCCCACCGCGACGTGCGGACCGTCGCCGTCGCTGTCCGCCGAACCGTTGCCGGCGGACCCGTTGCCGGCCGAACCGTTGCCGGCGGGCACAGCCGGACCACCGAGCGCCGCCGCCCGGGCCTGCAGGTACTTGACCAGGCGCCGGTAGATCTTCTTGGAGACCATGGCGATGAGCTCGTCGGCCAGCTCCTCGTACACCGGGCGCGCCCCGACGAAGGCCTCGGGCGACTCGGTGCACCACCAGTGGAACTCGAACCCGCCGTCACCCCAGTCGCGGCGGTCCCACTGCCGGATGACCGAGCGGACGTGCCCGTCGTCGGCCACCTCGTCGTCGCGCCGCAAAGGGAGCTGCCAGCACACGTCGGGCTTGAGCTCGAGATGCGGCACGCCGCGCTTGACGGCGACCTGGTGCAGCGCGCAGCCGGGACCGGCGGCGAACCCGGGCCGGTTGAGGAAGATGCACGCGTCCTTGACCAGGCGGGTGGTGATGTCGCCGTTCTTGGCCCGCACCACCACGTCGAGCTTCCCCCCCTTGCCGGCACGCCGCGCTTTGTCGTGGAACTGCCACTCCTCCGGCGAGAGCGTGCGCGCTGCCGCCAGGACGCGCCGGACGTCCTTGCCACCGGTGAAGTGCGCACCGTAGGAGCAGCATCCCTGGATCATCTCGGGTGCCGGACCGGTGAGCACGCCCTGGCATCCGTTGCCGAAGATGCACGTCCAGCGGCTCTCGAGGAACGTGACGTCGAACATCCACGTGCGCTCCTCCTCGTCGTCGGGGAAGCTCACCCACTCGTGCGAGCCCTCGGGCGCACCGCGCCAGGGCTCGGTCCGGCTGGGGGCGACCGCAGTGGCGTGGGGAGCGGCCCCCGTCATGGGCACGGCGCGTCCGGGCTCCGGTTGCATGGTGGTCTCTCCCTGCTTCGTCGGTCTGGTTGGGGACATGTCGCTCACCTGTTCCCGACGCCGAGGGGCTCGTCGGCCCCCAGGGCGTCGAATTGGGCACTGTTGGGCTCGGCGCAGCAGAACCACGCCTCCGTCAGTCGCGGCCGCTCGTCGGGAGGCAGTGCGGACCGCAGCCGCGCCTCGACGGCGGGGACACCGGGGCGTCGCGTACCGTGCATCCCGAGCTCGTCCAGGGTGACGGACCGCACCGTGTCGTACACCTGCTGCGCCGGCCACGCGCCGTCACCGGCCTCCTCCGCCACCAGGGACAGCCGTTGCGCGAGGCGGTCGAGCCGGGGGTCGGGAGACGTCCACGAGTATCCGAGACGCTCGTCGTCGTAGTCGCCGAGCCGGCCGTCGAGGCGTCCGGACGTCACGAGCAGCGACCCGGGTGGCACGAGAAGGCGGATGGCGTACTGCACGGGGTCCACGTTTCCCACCAGATCGCAGCGCGCCACCAGGTCGAGGATGTCGATGACGTCGCGCTCGGTGGTCCAGGGCGTGAAGGGCATGAGCGACGGGCGTGGCTCGATGCCCGCGGCGCGCAGCACCCCCACCGCCTCCACCGCCTCGTGGGCGCGGTGGCCCTTGTCGAGCTGCTCGAGGATGTCATCGCTGGCCGACTCGAAGGCCGACACGGCGAACAGGCACCCCGCCGCGGCGAGGTCGCTCCACACCTCGCGGTGGCGCAGGATGTGCTCGACCTTGGCCGTGACGTCGAAGGTGAGGTCGGGGAAGGTGCTGTGGACGGCGGCCACGACGCGGGCGGCGTGGTGGGGGCCGTTCAGGAAGTCGGGGTCCCCGAAGGTGATGTGGCGCGCCCCGAGGTCAACGAGCTGTGCGACGTCGGCCACGACCGACTCTTCGGACACGAGGCGCGTGCGCCCGTCGTAGACCACGGGCACGGGGCAGTGCCGGCAGCGGTGGGCGCATCCGTGGCTCGCCTCCACGTAGCCGGCGGCGCGCCGCTCCCCGGCGACGTCGAGGTGGGCGTAGCGCTCGAGGGGGGGCAGGAGGTGGCGGGCGGGGAGACCGAAGCGCCCCCGGCCCAGCTCCACCACGACTCGCCCGTGACCGCCCCCGTCAGCGACGGGGGAAGGGGCGGGGGGGCCCAGTCCGTCCACCCAGGCGAGCAGGGCCGGCTCGTACTCCCCGGCGATGGCGAGGTCGGCCACGGGAGCGGCGCCCAGCGCGCCGTCGAGACCGGCGTAGAGACCGTAGAGGCACAGCGGCAACCCGGGGTGGCGCCGGCGCACCGCCCGGCACGCGGCCCGGGCCAGTCGCATGGCGGTGTGCATCGGCACCGAGAAGGCGACGGCGTCGGCCCACGACAGCGCGTCGAGATCGAGGGGCTCGACCGCCAGGTCGATGCAGCGCACCTCGTGGCCGGCGCGCTCGAGGGCGCCTGCCGGCGACGCAACGTGCAGCGGTTGATGACCGAGCTCGTAGCTCGACACGAGGACCACGCGCACCGTCACACGGTAGCGGGAACCGGCGACCGCCCCGAACCCCGCCCCGACCCTGCGCCGCCGCGCCCGGGCCCGCCGCTCAGGGCGTGGCGCAGCGCGGCGCACCGGCGGGATCGACGCGGACCTCGAGGCACGCCAGGGCCCGACGCAGCGCACGCTCCACGCGTTCTGGCCCGCTGTCGCGCGCGAAGACGAAGCCGAGGTAGCGGTCCCCTTCGGGTACCGGCACCACCGGACGTCCGACGGCGACGGTGATCTCCACCTCGGTGACGCCCGGCACCGACAGGGCGTCTGCCACGCCGTCCACGGCGAGGAGGGTGCCCGCCACCGGGATGGGGATCATGAGCACGCCCGACGCCCCCTCGGCGCCGTCGGTGTCCGGGGGCATCCCGAGGGCGTGGGCGATGACGAGCTCCTCGAGGGTGCGACCGGTCGAGAACGCCAGTGTGCGCGAGCACAGGCCGCCGATGGTGCGGGCCGCCACCTCGATGACCTGGGCCCGCCCATCGTCGAGGCGCACCTCGGCGTGCACCGGCCCGTGGCGCAGCCCCAGCGCGGCCGTGGCCGCGGCGGTGGCCGCCAGCACGGCGTCGAGCCCGGCGGGGGGCAGCCGGCTGGGGGTGACGTAGATCGTCTCCTCGAAGGCCGGGCCGTCGAGGGGATCGGGCTTGTCGAACACCGCCAGGGCGGTGAGCTGCCCCCCCGTGACGAGGCCCTCCACCGCCACCTCGACCCCGGGGACGAAGCGCTCGACGAGCAGTGCGACGTCGCCGGCCACGCCCGCGTCGTCGGCGATGGCGCGCACCCGTCGGGCCACGGACAGCGCCTCGGCCACGGTGTCGGCCCGCAGCACCCCTTGGCTTCCCGACAGGGACGTGGGCTTGATCACGCACGGCAGCCCCACCCGGGCCACGGCCTCGGCCACGTCCTGCGGATCCTCGCCCGGCGCCAGGGCGGTGAAGGCCGGCTGGGGGACCTCGGCCCGCGCCAGCAGGGCGCGCATGGCGAGCTTGTCGCGCGTGGCGGTCACCGAGTCGGGGGGATTGTGGTGCACGCCGAGACGCCGGCCCGCCTCGGCCGCCACCACCGTGCCGGCGTCGTCGACGGCCACCACGGCGTCGAGAGGTGTGACGGCGTCGTGCGCCACGATGGCGGCCGCCGCCGCGTCGGCGTCGGACAGGGGGAGCGTGAGGGCCCGCACTCCCATGGAACCACCCAGGGCGAGCGGCTCTTCGCACCCGATCACCACCTCGACCCCGAGGCGCCGGGCGGCTTCGAGGAAAGCGTCGGCCCGGTACGTTGCGGACGGGACGATCAGGAGTAGGCGGGCCACCCACCTATGATGGCGCCAGGAGGTACACCCATGG
The DNA here is from genome assembly GCA_049514335.1 of Acidimicrobiales bacterium. Classification (GTDB taxonomy): domain Bacteria; phylum Actinomycetota; class Acidimicrobiia; order Acidimicrobiales; family UBA8190; genus JBEKVE01. Next base: position 12,232 of record JBEKVE010000030.1, on the reverse strand, counting down.
CCCAGGACGCACCGGCCCAGGACGCCGGCCCGGCCGATGGTCGGGCGACCGCCGTACTGACCATCACGCCGCCGGCGCGCGGCGTGGTGCTCGACGCCCGGGCCCAGGAGACCGACGCCGATCGCCTGGCCCTGTGGGTGGAGGTGTCCGGGGCGCGTGACGGCGCCTACACCTACGACATCTACTTCCAGTCGGCGGCCGACGCCGGTCCCGGTGATGTCCTCGCCGACCAGGGCGGGCTGCCCGTGGTGGTCCCCGAGTCGAGCGTCGCCCGCCTGGTGGGAGCGCGGCTCGAGTGGTCCGACGAGGGCGAGGGTGGTCTCGTCATCCTGAACCCCAACGTGCCGCCGCGCCCCGAGCAGTTCGCCCCGCGCCAGCAGGGGGACCTGAGCGGTGAGCTCGCCCAGCGCGTCCTGGCCGTGCTCGAGGACCAGGTCAACCCCTCGATCGCCATGCACGGCGGCCGCGCCGACCTGGTGGCGGTGGAGGAGGGCGTGGTCTATGTCCGCCTCGGTGGCGGCTGCCAGGGCTGCGGGCTCGCCACCGTCACGCTGTCGCAGGGCATCGAGGTGGCGCTGCGGGAGTCCGTGCCCGAGATCGTCTCGGTCATAGACGTCACCGACCACGCCAGCGGCACCAACCCCTTCTACGAGCCGGCCAAGAAGTAGCGGCGTCGGGCACCGGGTCGGCGGCGACGCCGCCGGCCGGGGCAGGGCGCGCATCCGCGGGGTCCAGGGTCTGCTCGGTTAGCGTGCCCGCCATGCACGCCCTCGTCACGGGGGTCAGCGCCGCCGGCGGGCTCGTCCTCGGCGGGGAGCTCGAGATCCTCGTGGAGCGGATGGGGGCCCGCCGGCCACTCGACCGTCCCTGGTGGCGCTGCCCGTCGTGCGCCCAGCCCTTCACCCGGTGGGGGCTCCTCCCCGTGGCCCGGCCCTGGGTGTGGCGTTCGGGCTGCCCGTCGTGCGGCGCCGTGCCGGTGCTGCGGTGGCGGCCGCTCGTCATGGCGGTGGTGAGCGCCCTGGTGCTCGGCGGGTTCGCCGCCCGCCTCGGCGCCGACGCCGACCTGGCGCCCTTCGCCGTGCTGGGCCTGGCCCTCGTGGCCATCAGCGCCATCGACCTCGAGCACCAGATCATCCCCAACCGGCTCGTGTACCCCACCCTCGCCGTCCTCATCATCCTGCTCGTGGTGGCGTCGGCCGTCGACCACCGGTGGCATTCGCTCCTGTGGGCGGCGGTGGCGGGGGTGGTGGCCTTCGCCGCATTCCTCGCCGTCCACCTGGCCGTGCCGCGCGGCATGGGTTTCGGCGACGTCCGGCTGGCTGGTGTCATCGGCATGGCGACGGGGTGGCTGGGCTACGGGCGGGCCTTCGTCGGATTCTTCGCCGCCTTCCTGTTGGGGGCGGTGATCGGCATCCTGGCCATGGCCGTCACGGGGGCGGGTCGCAAGACCAAGATCCCCTTCGGCCCGTTCCTGGCGGCGGGCGCAGTGGTCACGGTGCTGTGGGGCGGGCCGGTCGCCCACACCCTGTTCCACCGGGGCGTCTGAGGCCCGGAAGTAGATTTGCCCCATGCTCAGGTTCCTCACCGCCGGAGAGTCGCACGGCAAGGCGCTCGTGGTGATCGTCGAGGGCCTGCCCGCGGGGTTGGCGATCACGTCGGCCGAGGTGGCCGGAGAGCTGGCCCGTCGGCGTCTGGGCTACGGACGAGGGCCGCGCATGCGCTTCGAGGCCGACGAGGTCACGTTGCTCGGCGGCGTGCGCCACGGCCGCACGCTCGGGGGACCGGTGGCCATCGAGATCGGCAACACCGAGTGGCCCAAGTGGGAGCAGGAGATGTCACCCGACCCCGGCGCGCCCAGCAAGGTCCTGACCAAGCCGCGCCCGGGGCACGCCGATCTGGCGGGCATGCAGAAGTACGGCTTCGACGACGCACGCGACGTCCTCGAACGTGCCTCGGCGCGCGAGACCGCCGCCCGGGTGGCGGCCGGGTGCCTGGCCAAGGCGCTGCTGGCCCACCTGGGCGTGTCGGTGCTCAGTCACGTCGTCGGGCTCGGTCCCGTCGAGGTCGAGGGCGCCGAGCGCCCGGGACCCGGGGACCTGGCCCGCGTCGACGACTCCTCCGTGCGCTGTTTCGACTCCGGGACCGAGGACCGCATGGTGGCCGCCATCAAGGCCGCCGCCAAGGACGGTGACTCCCTCGGGGGGGTGGTGGAGGTCCTGGCCTACGGGGTCCCGGTGGGACTGGGCAGCCACGTGCACTGGGACCGTCGCCTCGACGGGCTGCTGGCCCAGGCGCTCATGAGCATCCAGGCCGTGAAGTTCGTGGAGTTCGGCGACGGCTCCGACGTGACGAGCCGCCGCGGCTCGGAGGCCCACGACGCCATCAGCTGGGACGAGGACAGCGCCTCGTACCACCGCGAGACGCTGCGGGCGGGCGGCATCGAAGGGGGGATGTCCACCGGCGGCCCGGTGGTGGCGCGGGTGGGCATGAAGCCGCTCGCCACCTTGAACCGTCCCGTGCTCGGCACCGTGGACGTGGTCACCAAAGAGGCCACGGTGTCGTTCAAGGAGCGGACCGACGTCACCGCCGTGCCGGCCATGGGTGTCGTGGCCGAGACCATGACGGCGCTCGTGCTGGCGTCCGAGGCGCTGCGCAAGTTCGGCGGGGACTCCGTGGCCGAGGTGGTGCGCAACCGGGACGGGTTCCTCGCCTCGCTGCAGGAACCGCCGCCTTCGGCGGCGGTGGGCAGTGCGTGACCATCTCGTCCTGGTGGGCATGATGGGCGCGGGGAAGTCCACGGTGGCGCGCATGGTGGCGGCGCGTCTCGGGTGGCCCCACACAGACATCGACGACATGGTCGAACGCGCCGCCGCTTTGTCGGTGGCGGAGATCTTCGCCACGCAGGGCGAGGCGTCGTTCCGCGCCGCCGAGTCCGCCGCCCTCGTGTCGGCGCTCAGCGCCGGCGAGCCCAGCGTGGTGTCGGTGGGGGGCGGGGCCGTGCTCGATCCCGCCAACCGGGCGCTCATGCGACGGACCGGCACCGTGGTGTGGCTGCGGGCCCGGCCCGCGACACTGGCGCGCCGCGTGGGACGGGCGGTCGACCGCCCCCTGCTCGCCGCCGATCCGGACGGACCGGCGGCCGCCCTGACCCGCCTCGAGGTCGAGCGGCGCCCGCTGTACGAGGAGGTTGCCACTGCCGTGGTCGACGTCGACGACACCGCCGCCGAGGACGTGGCCGACGCCGTGCTGGGCGCGCTCGGCACCAGCACCGAGGGCCGTCCGTGACGGGCGCGTCCGACGTCTCAGGCGGAGCAAGGCCGTGATCACCGTCCCGGTGGGGCTGGGCGACAGGTCCTACGACGTCGTGGTGGGCCCCGGGGCACGGCGGATGCTGGCCGAGGTGCTGCCCGCCGGCGTCGAGCAGGTGGCCGTCGTCACCCAGGAGAGCATCGAGGTGGACGTCGACCCGGGGGTGCCCGCCACCACCTTCGTGGTGGAGGAGGGCGAGGCGGCCAAGTCGATCGCCACCATCGAGTACCTGTGCCGCGGCTTCGCCGCCAGCGGGTTGTCGCGCTCGGACGCCGTGGTGGCGGTGGGCGGCGGGGTGGTGACCGACGTGGCGGGCTTCGCCGCCTCGGTGTTCCACCGCGGCATCGCCTACGTCAACGTGGCCACCACGCTGCTGGCGCAGGTCGACGCCGCCATCGGTGGAAAGACCGGGGTGAACCTCCCCGAGGGCAAGAACCTGGTGGGCGCGTTCTGGCAGCCGGCGGCCGTGCTGTGCGACACCGAGACACTCGGGTCGCTGTCGGCCCGGGAGTGGTCGTCGGGTCGGGGGGAGATGGCCAAGTACGTCTTCCTGGGTGACGGGGTGCTCGAAGGTGGTCGTCCCGGGGCGGCGTTCCTGGGGCTCGCCCTCGACGAGCAGGTGGCGGCGTGCGCGGCCATAAAGGCGGCGGTGGTGGGGGCCGACGAGCGCGAATCGGGTGGTCGCATGGTCCTCAACTACGGCCACACCCTGGGCCACGCCCTGGAGGCGGCCTCCTTCGGCCCCGACGCCAAGTGGGACCTGCGCCACGGCGAGGCCGTGGCGGTGGGCCTCGTCTTCGCGGCGATGCTGGCGCGCCGCCTGGGGCGCATCGACGACGAGCGGGTGGCGCTGCACCGCCGGGTGGTGGGGGCGTTCGACCTGTACGGCGACCTGCCGGTGGGGGCGTCGGCCCAGGAGCTCGTGACGTTCATGGCCCGCGACAAAAAGGCGCACCACGACCTCACCTTCGTGCTCGACGGGCCCCGGGGCGTCGAACCCGTGCACGGTGTGGACGCGGACGCCGTCCTCGCTACCCTGGCCGACATGGGAGCAGCGCCGTGACGGGGGGGACGGCACCGCTCGTGGTGTTGCTGTCGGGACCCAATCTCGACCTCCTGGGCGAGCGCGAGCCCGAGGTGTACGGCACCGAGTCCCTGGCCGACCACGTGGCGGCGGCGGCGGCGGAGGCCGCCGAGTGCGGCCTCACCCTCGAGCACCACCAGAGCAACCACGAGGGCGAGCTGATCGAGCTGGTGCACGGGGCCCGGGGCCGGGCCGCGGCGCTGGTGGTGAACGCCGGCGCCCTCACCCACTACTCCTGGTCGTTGCACGACGCGTTGGCCACCTTCGACGGTGTGGTCATCGAGGTGCACCTGTCGAACCCCGCGGCACGCGAGCCGTGGCGCCACACCTCGGTGGTGGCACCGGTGTCCGACGGCACCATCGCCGGCTTCGGCGGCCTCGGCTACCGGCTGGCCGTGCGGGCCGCGGCACGGGTGCTGGCGGCGCGGGCCGAGGGTGGGGGCCCGGTGCGCCGGTGAGCGGTGACGCCCTCAGGGGCGCGCTCCCGGCGCTCGCCTTCGCGCCGCGCCTCGTCCGCCTGCGCCAGGGTCTCGACGCCGCAGCCGTGGACGCGCTCCTCGTCACCACGCCCGCCAACGTCCGCTACCTGACCGGGTTCACCGGATCGGCCGGCGTCCTCTTCGTCACCGCCACGGGGGCGCACCTCGTCACCGACGGGCGGTACCGGACCCAGGCCGCCGAGCAGCTGGGCGCGGCCGGCCTCGACGGCACGGTCGAGCTCACCGTGGGCGGTGTGCCGGCGCAGCGCCAGGCGCTCGCCGCCGCGTCGGCAACGGCGGCGGTGTCGCGCCTCGGGCTCGAGGCCGACCATGTGAGCTGGAACGCGCAGCGGCGGTGGGCAGAGGACCTCGCTCCCGCCGACCCCGTGGCCACGAGCGGGGTGGTCGAGCGACTGCGACAGGTGAAAGACGTCGGGGAGGTGGCCCGCATGGCGCGCGCCGCCGCCATCGCCGACGCCGCGCTCGCCGAGGTCGTGTCCCTGCTGGGCGAGGGACGGCGCGAGGACGAGGTGGCGCTCGCCCTCGACTCCGCCATGCGGCGCCTCGGGGCCGAGGACCGCGCCTTCGAGACCATCGTCGCCTCCGGCCCGAACGCGGCCAAGCCCCACGCCCGGCCCACCACCCGGGCCGTGGCCCACGGCGACCCCGTGGTGATCGACTTCGGGGCGATCTTCGACGGCTACCGGTCCGACATGACGCGCACCTTCTGCGTGGGGGCCCCGCCGTCGGGCACATTGGCCCGCGTCTTCGCCGTGGTGGGCGCGGCGCAGGCCGCCGGCGTGGCCGTGGTGCGCGCCGGCGTGGGCACGGGCGAGGTGGACCGGGCCTGTCGCGACCTGATCGCGGAGGCCGGATGGGCGGAGGCCTTCGAGCACGGGACGGGGCACGGCGTGGGCCTCGACATCCACGAAGCCCCGGCGGTCGGCCCCGGGTCGACTGCTATCCTCGCTCCGGGCGTCGTGGTGACGGTCGAACCCGGTGTCTACCTGCCGGGTGTCGGGGGAGTCCGGATCGAGGACACCGTCGTGGTCACCGAGGACGGCTCCCGCACCCTGACCGAATTCCCGAAGGACGCCGCCGCCTGATGGCTGTCACCACCAACGACCTCAGAAACGGCATGACCCTCGACCTCCCCGAGGGGCTCTTCTCCGTGGTGGAGTTCCAGCACGTGAAGCCGGGCAAGGGCGGCGCCTTCGTGCGCACCAAGCTCAAGAACGTCCGGACGGGGGCGGTGCTCGAGCGCACGTTCCGCGCCGACGAGCGGGTCGAGCAGGCCATCGTGGACAAGCGCGAGATGCAGTACCTGTACCGCGACGGCTCGGACTACGTCTTCATGGACGTCACGACCTACGACCAGATGACCGTGACGCCCGCCTCGCTCGGGGAGGCGGCCAGCTTCGTGAAGGAGGGCGACAACGCCGTGTTGCAGATGTACGAGGGCGAGATCGTCGGCGTCGACCTGCCTGCCGCGGTGGAGCTGTCGGTGGCCCAGACCGAGCCCGGCGTCCAGGGAGACCGGGTGTCGGGGGCGCGCAAGCCGGCCACGCTCGAGACCGGCCTGGTCGTGCAGGTCCCGCTGTTCGTCAACCCCGGTGACCGCATCAAGGTCGATACGCGCTCGGGCGAATACATCACCCGGGCCTGACCCGGGCGCCGGGCATGCCCGAGGACCGCGAGCCGGGCGGACCCGGCGAGGGACCGCGCCACCAGGCGCGCGAGCGGGCCCTCACCTTGCTCTACGAGGCCGAGATGAAGCGCGTCGACCCGGCCGAGGTGCTGCGGGCACTGGCTGTGGCCCCCGACCCCTTCGCCACCGCCCTGGTGGCGGGCGTGGCGGCCCGGGCGGCGGAGATCGACGGCCTGGTGGCGGCGGCGGCCGAGGGATGGGAGCTCGAGCGCATGCCGGTGCTCGACCGGGCCGTGCTGCGCCTGGCCACCTACGAGCTCGTGGCCGACCCCGCCACACCGGTGGCGGTCGTGATCGACGAGGCGGTGGAGCTGGCCAAGCAGTACTCCACCGAATTCTCGGGCGGTTTCGTGAACGGCGTGCTGTCCACCATCGCCCGCCGGGTGCGACCCTGAGCTAACATCTCCTGACGACCGTGAAGCGGGTCCGGAGAGGCCCGAACGGAACGTGGAGGAGCCTTCGTGGCCGAACGCGAGCGCAGATTGACCCCACCGCGAGGTGGGGTCTTCGTTCCTCGGGTCCAGGTCATGTCGTCGCAGGACGTCCAGCGGGCCCTCACCCGGATCGCCCACGAGATCGTGGAGCGCAACCGCGGGCTCGAGGACATCGTCCTGGTGGGGCTGCAGACAGGGGGCGTCCCCCTGGCCTTCCGCATCGCCGCCGTCCTCGAGGAGGTCGAAGGCATCGCCGTGCCGGTGGGCCTGCTCGACGTGGCCTTCTACCGTGACGACATAGGGATCAGGCCCGTCCTGCCCGAGGCCGCCACCGACATCCCCGGCGACCTGGCCGGGCACCTCGTGGTGCTGGTCGACGACGTGCTGTTCACCGGGCGCACCGTCCGGGCGGCGCTCAACGCCCTGGCCGACTACGGCCGGGCCCGGGCCGTGCAACTGGCGGTCATGGTGGATCGGGGCCACCGTGAGCTGCCCATCCGCCCCGACTACGTGGGCAAGAACATGCCCACCCGGATCGACGAGCAGGTCGACGTGAGCCTCGACGGCGTGGTGCTCGGCGACGTGGTCCCCCGGTGAGCGACGCGGCTCGCCCCGACGCAGCCGAGGCGGGCGACATGGGTGTCGAGGCCCCCAAGGCCGGGCACCGGCACCTCCTGTCGGTGGCGGAGCTCGGCGCCGAGGGGATCGAGGAGATCCTGCGCGTCTCCGACGCCTTCGTGGAGGTGGGCCGGCGCGCCATCCCCAAGGTTCCGGCGCTGCGCGGTCGGACGGTGGTGACGCTCTTCGCCGAGCAGTCCACCCGGACGCGGCTGTCGTTCGAAACGGCCGCCAAGCGGCTGTCGGCCGACGTGCTGTCGTTCTCGGTCGACTCGTCGTCGGTGAAGAAGGGGGAGTCGCTGCGCGACACGGTGGAGACGGTGGCCGCCATGGGAGTCGACGCCTTCGTGGTGCGTCACTCCTCGGCCGGCGCGCCGGCAGCCGTGGCCCGGTGGGTGGACGCCTGCGTGGTGAACGCCGGTGACGGCTGGCACGAGCACCCCACCCAGGCGCTGCTCGACTGCTACACGATGCGCGAGTCGCTCGCCCTCCGGGCCGGATCGCCGGTCGAGGACATGGGCGTGGAGCCGTTCGCGGGGCTGCGCGTCGGCATCGTGGGCGACGTCCGCCACAGCCGTGTGGCCCGCTCGCTCGTCCTCGCCCTCGGCGCGCTGGGCTCGTCGGTCACCCTCGTCGCCCCGGGCAGCCTCCTGCCGCCGTCGCTCGTGGGATGGCCCGTGGCGGGCGTGTCGCACGACCTCGACGCCGTGCTCCCCGACCTCGACGTCTGCTACCTGCTGCGCCTGCAGACCGAGCGCGGCGCCGGTGCGTTTCTTCCCTCGGTGCGCGAGTACAGCGCCTCGTACGGGCTCACGTCGCGGCGCGCCGCCTGCATGAACGACGACGCCATCGTGATGCACCCCGGCCCCATGATGCGCGGCGTGGAGATCGCCGATGATGTGGCCGACCTGCCCCGGTCGGTGGTGCTGCGTCAGGTGACCAACGGCGTGGCCGTCCGCATGGCCGTGCTCTTCATGCTGCTCGGCTCGCCCGGTGCGGCGCCGGCGCCCGGCCTGGCGAGCGCGCTCGGAGGGCCCGGTGCCTGAGGCGTCGCGTGGCGCCGCGCCGCGACGGGGGCCGACGGTGGTCATCCGGGGTGGGACCGTCGTCGACGAGGGCGGTGAGCGGGTCGCCGACGTCGTGGTGCGCGACGCGACGGTGGTCGAGGTGGGGGCCGGGCTCGATGTGCCGGGCGGGGCCACTGTCCTCGACGCCGGGGGCTGCCTCGTCACGCCGGGGCTCGTGGACCTGCACGTGCACCTGCGCCAGCCGGGGTCCGAAGAGGCCGAGACGGTCGAGACCGGCGCCCGGTCGGCGGCGCTCGGCGGATTCACGGCCGTGGTGGCCATGCCCAACACCGATCCACCGATCGACAGCGCGGCGGTGGCCCTCGAGATCCTCTCCCTGGCCGAGGGGGTGCCGTGCCAGGTGGCGGTGGCGGGTGCCATCACCGTGGGACGCGCCGGTGAGCACCTCGCCCCCATGGGCGAGCTGGCGGCGCTCGGGGTGCGCCTCTTCACCGACGACGGGGCCGGGGTCCAAGACGGCGGGGTGATGCGCCGGGCCTTCGAGTACGCCCGGGGCCTCGGCGTCACCCTGGCCCAGCACTGCGAGGACCACGACCTCGCCGCCGGGGGGCACATGCACGAGGGGGAGTGGTCGAGCCGCCTCGGGGTCCCCGGCATCCCGGCCGAGGCCGAGGAGCTCATGGTCATGCGCGACATCGCCCTGGCCCGCATGACCGGTGCCCGCCTGCACCTGCTCCATCTGTCGACGGCCCGGTCCGCCGCCCTGGTGGCGTCGGCCAAGGCCGAGGGGCTCGACGTCACGGCGGAGGTCACACCGCACCATCTCTCTCTCACCCACGCCGAGCTCGCCGGCTACGACCCGACCTTCAAGGTGAACCCGCCGCTTCGCACCGAGGCCGACGTGGCCGGGCTGCGCGCCGCCTGTGCCTGCGGCACCATCGACGCCGTGGCCACTGATCACGCCCCCCACCCCCCGGAGCGAAAGGAAGACACCCTCGATGCCGCCCCATTCGGCATGCTCGGGTTGCAGACGGCGGTGCCCGTGGTGATGGGCGCGCTGTCGGGACCCGCCCGCAACGGAGGGGCCGGCCACGCGCCGGTCCCGGCGCTCGCCCACCGCGACGTCATCGGCCTGCTGTCGTGGCGTCCGGCGCGCATCGCCGGGCTGCACCGCGACCAGGGCGGGGACCAGGGAGGCCCGGTGGAGCCGGGGGCGCCCGCCAACCTGTGCGTCATCGACCCGGCCTGCACGTGGGAGGTCGACCCCTTCCGGCTGGCCAGCCGGAGCCGCAACACCCCGTGGGCGGGGCGCGTGCTCACCGGGCGGGTCCGCCACACCCTGTTCCGGGGCGAGCCCGTGGTCGTCGACGGCGAGGCCCGGCGGTGATCGCCGAGGGGGCCCTCCCCGACGCGCCCGACGGGCCGGCCGACGACTGGTTCGGCGACCGGCCCGCCGCCCTCCTCGTCCTGGCCGACGGCGCGGTGTTCGAGGGCGAGGCGATCGGCGCCCCGTCGCCGGGAGGCGTGGCCACCGGCGAGCTCGTGTTCAACACCGTGCTGTCGGGCTATCAGGAGGTCGTCACCGACCCCAGTTACGCCGGGCAGGTCGTGACCTTCACCTATCCTCACATCGGCAACTACGGGACCACGCCCGAGGACGACGAGTCGAGGCGTCCCTGGTGCCGGGGGGTGGTGGTGCGCGACGTGCCCACGAGACCTTCGTCGTGGCGCGCCACGAGCTCCTTCGGCGACTTCCTGGTGCGCGGCGGCGTGGCGGGCATCTGCGGTGTCGACACGCGCCGTCTGACGCGTCACCTGCGCGACGACGGCGCCATGGGCTGTGCCTTCGGCACCGCCCCGCAGGCCGTGCTGGCGGCGGCGGCGGCGGCCGAGCCCGGCACCACGGGCCGGGACCTCGTGGCCGACGTCACCACCGGGTCGCCGTACGAGGTCGGCTCGGGCCCCCGGCGCATCGTCGCCTACGACTTCGGGGTGAAGCAGACCATGTTGCGCTGCCTGGCCGGGCTCGGCACCGTCACGGTGGTGCCCGCCACGTTCCCCGCCGCCGATGCCCTGGCGCTCGAGCCCGACGGGGTGTTCCTGTCCAACGGCCCGGGGGACCCCGCCGCCCTCGGGGAGCAGACGGCGGTGGTGGCCGAGCTGCTCGGGCGGGTGCCGGTGTTCGGCATCTGCCTCGGGCACCAGCTCCTCGCCGCCGCCATCGGGGCCCGCACCTACAAGCTGCCCTTCGGCCACCACGGCGGCAACCACCCGGTGCGCCGCCTCGACACCGGGCAGGTGGAGATCACGAGCCAGAACCACAACTACGCCGTGGACGCGGCCACGCTGCCGGCGACGGGTCGTCTGGCGGCGGCGGTGACGCACGTCAACCTGAACGACGGGGTGGTGGAGGGCTTCCGGTGCGAGTCGGTGCCCGCCTTCGGCGTGCAGTACCACCCCGAGGCCGGCCCCGGCCCCCACGACGCCCGCTATCTGTTCGACCGGTTCCGGACCATGGTGGACGAGGGGGTGCGCTGATGCCGCGCCGCGACGACCTGGAGACGATCCTCGTCATCGGCTCGGGCCCCATCGTGATCGGCCAGGCGTGCGAGTTCGACTACTCCGGCACCCAGGCGTGTCGCGTGCTCGGGGCCGAGGGATATCGCGTCGTGCTCGCCAATTCCAACCCGGCCACGATCATGACCGACCCCGGGCTGGCGGACCGGACCTACGTCGAGCCCCTCGACGTGGACGTGCTGAGCGCCATCGTCGAGCGCGAGCGCCCCGACGCGCTGTTGCCCACCATGGGGGGCCAGACCGGTCTCAACCTCGCCATCGCCCTGTCCGAACGCGGCGTCCTCGACGCCTACGGTGTCGAGCTCATCGGCGCCAACGCCGAGGCCATCGTCACCGCCGAGGACCGCGACCGCTTCAAGACGGCCATGGAGGAGATCGGGCTCGAGGTCCCGTCGTCGGGGTTCGCGCACTCGCTCGACGAGGCCATGGCGGTGGGGGAGCGCATCGGCTTCCCCCTCATGGTGCGCCCCAGCTTCATCCTGGGTGGCGCAGGGACCGGCACCGCTGCCGACCGCGCCGAGCTCGCCCGGGTGGCGGCCGAGGGGCTGGCGGCGAGCCCCGTGCACCAGGTCCTCATCGAGCGCTCCATCGCCGGATGGAAGGAGTTCGAGCTGGAGGTGATGCGCGACTGTGCGGACAACTGCGTGGTGGTGTGCTCCATCGAGAACTTCGACCCCATGGGCGTGCACACCGGCGACTCCATCACCGTCGCCCCCGCCCAGACGCTGTCGGACGTGGAGTACCAGGCCATGCGGGACGACGCCTTCGCCTGCATCCGGCGCGTCGGTGTCGAGACGGGCGGGTCCAACATCCAGTTCGCCCTGCAGCCCACCACCGGGCGGCGGCTCGTGATCGAGATGAACCCGCGCGTGTCGCGCTCGTCTGCGCTCGCCTCGAAGGCGACGGGTTTCCCCATCGCCAAGATCGCGGCGCGACTGGCCGTGGGCTACACACTCGACGAGATCCCCAACGACATCACGGGGGCGACGCCGGCC
>JBEKVE010000029.1:0-30013 GCA_049514335.1 Acidimicrobiales bacterium | reverse complement strand
CACCAGGAGACCGAGAGCGCGGTGTGCGTCCCCCTCTTGCACCGGAGCCAGGTCCTCGGCGTCATCAACCTCATCGGTGCGCCCGGCCACACCTACAGCGAGTACGACCTGCGGGCGGTGTCGCTGTTCGCCGAACACGCCGCCATCGCTGTTGCCAACGCTCGGCTCTACGAGGCCGAACGCGCCCTCAGCGCCCAGCTGTCGCACCAGGTGGTGCACGACCCGCTCACCGGCGCGGCAAACCGCGTCCTCATCACCGACCGCCTCGCCCACGCGCTGGCACGCGTCAGGCGCCGCGAATGCCTCGTGGCGGTGCTGTTCATCGACATCGACAACTTCAAGCTGGTCAACGACGAGCTCGGCCACGATGCCGGTGACTACATCCTCACCGCCATCGCCCAGCGACTGACCGAATGCGTCCGCCCCTCCGACACCGTGGGCCGCTTCGGCGGTGACGAGTTCCTCGTCATCTGCGAGGACCTGGCCGACGACGCCCAGGCGGTGGAGATCGCCGAGCGCGTCCTCGACGGACTGGGCCGACCCTTCACCACGCCGTTCGGGGAGCGGACGATGTCCGCCAGCATCGGCGTGGCACCGTGCAGCCACGACCGCCACGCCTCTGTCGCCAACCTGATCCGCGCTGCCGACCAGGCCATGTACCAGGCCAAGATGGAAGGCAAGGCCCGGATCGTGAGCGCACTGCATCGAGCACCTGGACCCGCCTGAGGCACTGCCGGCACGAGCACGGGGTGGGGGCGGCACGGCCCCCGCCCCGGCTCCCGGCAGGATGGGGCACCCGGGTTGTCGTTAACGTGGGGCCGTGCAACTGACCGAGGCCCCCACCACCGACGAAGAGCTCGTCCGGCAGGCGCTGGCGGACCTCCTCGACACGTTCGATCCCTCCACCGCGCCGACCGAGGAGTTCCTCGGGGCCCGCTTCGACGCCGGACTGGCCTGGGTGTCGTTCCCCAGAGGCCTGGGCGGTCTGGGCATGAGCCCGGGGCTGCAGGCCATCGTCGAAACGGAGCTGCGGCGGGCGAGCGCCCCCAACGAGTCCGACCGCAACGTCATCGGGTACGGCATGGCCGCCCCCACCATCCTCGCCCACGGCACCGACGAGCAGCGGTTGCGCTACCTCCGGCCGCTGTTCACGTGCGAGGAGGTGTGGTGCCAGCTCTTCAGCGAGCCCGGTGCCGGCTCCGATGTGGCCGGCCTGGGCATGCGGGCGGTGCGCGACGGCGACGAGTGGGTGGTGAACGGGCAGAAGGTGTGGACGACGCTCGCCCACACGGCGCGCTGGGGGCTGCTCGTGGCCCGGACCGACCCTGACGTGCCCAAGCACCGTGGGCTCACCTACTTCATCGTCGACATGCACGCTCCCGGTGTCGACGTCCGGCCCCTGCGCCAGATCACCGGCGACGCCGAGTTCAACGAGGTCTTCTTCACCGACGTGCGCATCCCCGACACCCAGCGCCTCGACGCCGTGGGGGCCGGGTGGCGGGTGGCCACCACCACCCTCATGAACGAGCGGGTTGCCATCGGCGGTGGCGTGCCGGCCCGCAGCTCCGGTGTCATCCACGAGGCCGTGCGCATCTGGCGGGACATGCCGCGCCGCACGAGCGCCCAACGTGACCGCCTCATGGCGCTGTGGGTGGAGGCCGAGGTCGCCCGTCTCACCAACATGCGAGCGCGCGCCATGCGCCGCGCCGGGACGCCGGGGCCCGAGGGGTCCGTGGCCAAGCTCACCGGGGCGGAGCTCAACAAGCGCGTGTACGAGCTGTGCGTGGACCTGCTCGGCATGGAGGGCACCCTCTACCCGACCCACTACGAGATGCGCCGCCCCGACCGGGCCACGTTCTCCGGAGGGTCCGACGTCCGGCACACCTTCCTGCGCTCGCGCGCCAACTCGATCGAGGGCGGCACGTCCGAGATCATGCGCAACATCCTGGGTGAGCGAGTCCTCGGCCTGCCGGGCGAGCCCCGCCAGGACAAGGACCTGCCCTGGGCGCAGATCCCCCGCAACTGAGCAGGCCCACCCCCGCACCCGCGGGGCACCGCTCAGGGTCGACCGCTACGCTCGCCACCGTGCGCGTCGTCGACGAGGTTGTCTCCCGGGGCGTGCGCCAACGTCGCATCGACGTGGAGCGCGCCGGGCACTGCGTCCCAGGGTTGCTGTGGACGGCGGAGGAGTCGACCAGTCCCCGCCCCGTCGTCATGCTGGGCCACGGGGCGTCGGGCTCGAAGAGCGAGGACTACATCGTGGCCCTGGCCCGGCGCCTGGTGCGCCACCACGACCTCGCCGCCGTGGCCATCGACGGTCCGGTCCACGGCGACCGGCGCGCCGACGGCGGCCGCGACTCGAACCTGGCGTTCCTCGACTTCGCCCAGGTGTGGTCGGCGCAGGACGACCTCATCGACGAGATGGTGGCCGACTGGCGCGCCACCCTCGACGACGTCCAAGCCCTGCCCGAGGTTTCCGACGGGCACTGTGGGTACTGGGGCCTGTCCATGGGGACGATCTTCGGCCTGCCCCTGACGGCGGCCGAGCCCCGGATCGCGGTGGCCGTGCTCGGCCTCATGGGCATCGCCGGGCCGACCCGACAGCGGTTCGCGGCCGACACCGCGAACGTGCACTGCCCCGTGCTCTATCTCGTGCAGTGGGACGACGAGCTGTTCGACCGTGAACGCTCCTTCGAGCTGTTCGAGTCCCTCGACAGCACCGACAAGCGCCTCCACGCCCACCCCGGCATGCACGCCGAGGTCCCCGCCGAGGAGTTCGAGGCGAGCGGGGCCTTCCTGGCCTCACACCTCACGGTGTGAGCGCCGCGCCGCGCCGTCAGGGCGCTGCGTCGACCATGGCGCTGGCCGCCCGTGCCGCCAACGCCACCAACGTCAGCGTGGGCCCGTATCCGGCCGAGGTGACGAAGACCGACGAGTCGGCCACCACCACGTTGTCGAGGCCGTGCATGCGCCCGTAGGCGTCGACCACCGAGGTGCTCGGGTCGCGTCCCATGCGCGTCGTCCCCATGACGTGGCGGCTCATGGGCACGAGGCCCGCTGTGCCCCTGTGGTCCCCCTCCTGCACCTCGACCGAGGGTGAGGTGGCCGTCATGGTCCAGGTCGCCCCCATGCCCTCGAGCACGCGCACGAGCACCGGCGCGTGGTGGGCCGAAGCCACGAGCTCGTGGCGGTGCGGCCGGTAGGTCACCCGTGCCACGGGGAACCCCCGCACGTCGCGCACGGTGGGGTCGAGGTCGACGCGGTTGGTGGCCTGCGGGAGGTCCTCGCCCTGCATGGTGAAGGCCCACATCCGGTCGCGCATGGGCGAGGAGCGCATGAGCATCTTGTGGCGCGCTCCCCAGGGATAGAGCTTGGCCTCCATGATGGGCAGGTGCGGGCCGCCGTGCTCCACCAGGCCGCCGCGGATCCACGGCAGCCCGGCCTGGCGCGCCGCCATCCGGGCGGCGTCGTCGACGATGACGGCGTCGTCGTGCACGTGGGTGACGGCCCGGCCCTTGTGGGTGTGCATGCGCTCGGGCATGACCCCGATGACGAAGGTCTGGAAGTGCACCATGAGGTAGCGGCCCACGAGCGGATGGTCGATGTCCGACAGCAGCAGCAACCGGGGTGTCTCGATGGCGCCGGCGGCGATGACCACGTGGCGGGCGGCGATGTCGCGCCGGGTGCCGTCGGGACCGATCACCTCAACCCCCGTGGCGCGCCGGCCGTCGGTTCGCACGCGGGTCACGAACGTCTCGGACAGAAGCTCGGCGTTCCCCGAAGCCATGGCCCGCCGCAGCATGGCGATGGGGTCGCCCTTGGCGTGGATGGGACAGCCGAAGAAGGCGCAGAACCCGCAGTTGTTGCATGCCGGCCTGCCGTCGTAGGGGACGGAGTTCGCCGCCGTCGGGGCGGCGTAGGGGTGCAGTCCCAACCGCTCGGCCGACGCCGACGACAGCGTGGCGCCGTACATGGGGGCCCCGGGGGGCATCGGGTAGGGCCCCGACCGCCACGCCGCGAAGGGGTTGGCCTCGGCGTCGCCGGCCACGCCCACCGAGCGTTCCGCCTCGGCGTAGAACGGCTCGAGGTCGTCATAGGACAGCGGCCAGTCGGCCACTTCGGCGCCGGGCACTGGCCCGTGCACACTGTGCAGGGCGAAGTCCTCGTCGCGAAAGCGCGGCACCTTGCCGTCGGCGTGCGTGCCACCCCCGCCCACCGTGGTGGGGATGGAGTTCACCTCGCCCACGTGCATGTGGTCGCCGTCCTCCTCGCCCCGGCGGAAGGTGCGGGGCTCGACGAGCGGGTCCGGCCCGAGGAAGTGCCGGTTCAGGAACTTGATCTCGTCGTTGGAGTAGTCCGCGGCCGGCCGGGTCAGGTCGTCGGGATCGAGAAGGTGGTTGCGCCCCTTCTCCACGATCACCACCGACCAACCCGCCCGGGTGAGGACGTCGGCGACGGTCGCGCCCCCCGGCCCCGAGCCCACGATGACGGCGTCGACCGTCACGGTCCCGCCACCTCGGCGTCGGTGAAGCCCCGGGGCTGGACGTCACCGGGGAACCCCACGTTCTCCCACCCGACGCCGTCGCGGTTGCCGCCGTACTCCGGCGCGCCGTACATCCCCTCGCAGCAGTGCTCGTAGAGGATCTCGGTGAACTCGGCGGCGGCGGCGAGCGCCTGGTCCTGCTGCTCGGGCCCGAGGTCGCAGAACCCCCGCCCGAGCTGGGCCAGACCGGCGCGGTAGACGTCCTGCAGGCCGCGCACGGGACCGTTGAACTCACGTTCGGGCATCCCCTTTGACCCCTCGATGCGCGTGCGCCACGCCAGCTCGTCGAACGAGGTCAGCCGGTGAAAGCGGCCGAAGGCGGCCTCGCCGCCGAACCGTCCCGACGTCGGGCCGCCGGCCCAGATGCGGGGCGGGTCGACGAGGAACGCCCCGAGCAGGCCGTCGATGTAGTCAGGCGCGCCCGCCGCCACCGCGCCGGCGGTGTCGTCGCCGGGGATGAGCCGGTCGCACGCCGCCTCGAGGATGCGGTACTCCCCCTCGGTGAGCCACAGCGGCATCAGGCCGCTCCACCGACATGGGCCGGACGGCCCCCGACGCACCTCGAAACCACCCCGTTCCCTGACACCGGCGTCACCGTAGCAGTGGCGACCTGGGCGTCCCCGGTAGCGTCGACGAGCGTGTCCGCTCCTCACCGGTCCGTCGTGCGGGTGGCAGCCGTCGCCGCCGTGCTGTGCGCGTCGGGTCTGGCGGCGTGTGGGGGCGCTCGACATGCCGGCGCCGGGCACCCGGGTACGCCCTCGACACCGCGTGCGTCGTCCCCCTCGTCGCGCCCTTCCCCGTCGGCGCCGGCGACGGCGGTCCCCGGCACATCCTCGACCTCTTCGACGGTGCCCACTTCGACGGTGCCCACCGGGCGCGAGGGGATCCCGGCCTTCGCGCACCTGTTCGTGGTGGTGATGGAGAACGAGGAGCGGCAGGGGGCGTTGTCGGCACCCACCATCGCCGCATTGGCCCACCGCTACGCCGAAGCCAACGACTGGTACGCCGTGGCGCATCCCAGCCTGCCCAACTACCTGGCCATGGTGTCGGGCTCCACCTGGGGGGTGACGTCGGACTGCACCGGCTGCGACCAGCCCGGCCCCGACCTCGGTGCCCAGCTGTCGGCCGCCGGGATCAGCTGGGGGGCGTACATGGAGGACCTGCCCTCCCCGTGCTTCTTGGGCCCCCAGTCGGCCAACGGGCTCTACGCCGAGAAGCACGACCCCTTCGCCTACTTCGCCGACGTGCGATCCGTGCCTGCCGTGTGCGCCCACATCCAACCGCTCGGCGCGCTCACGTCGCTGCTCGCTCCCGGTGCGCCCGCCGCGGCCGTGCCCCGCCTCGTGTGGGTGACGCCCAACCTGTGCGACGACGGCCACAACTGCAGCGTGGAAACGAGTGGCACGTGGTTGCAGAGCTTCGTGGCCACCGTCACCGCCAGTCCGGCGTGGGCCGATGGCGGCGCGCTCGTGGTCACGTGGGACGAAGGGTCCGACAACGCCGGCATCGACCCCGCCACAGGGGCCGTCACATCCGACGCCGGGGGCGGAAACGTGCTCACCCTGGTGATCGCGCCCACCCTGCGCCCGGGCCTGCAGGTGTCGACGCCGCTCGACCACTACTCGCTGCTGCGCACCGTCGAGGACGCCTTCGACCTGCCGCTGCTCGGGGCCGCCGCCGACGCGTCGACCGCCCCCATGTCGTCGTTCTGGTCCACCACGCCGTGAGCCTGCACGTGGGCGCCCTGGAAATGGAGCTGCACATCGGGGAGAGCGCCTCGCTCAAGGCCAAGCGGGCAGTGGTGCGCCACATCGTGGAGACGGTCCGGCACCGCTTCGGCGTCTCGGCCTCGGAGGTCGCCCACCACGACCGCTGGCAGCAGGCGGGGATCGCCTTCAGCTACGTGGCACCCTCCGCCGGCCGCGTCGAGGAGGTCCTCGACCGGGTGGAGCGCTTCGTGTGGTCGCATCCCGAGGTCGAGGTGGTCTCGAGCGCGCGACACTGGCTCGACACCGACCCGTGACCTCCCGGCCGGCGGAAGGGGGAAGCACCCGATGATCGCCTCGCCGACGCCGTCACCTCGGTGGCGGGCGCTCCCCGTGCTCCACTCGCTGCGCGGCTACGGGCGCACGTCGATCGGGCCCGACGTGCTCGCCTGTATCACGCTCCTGGTGATCGCCGTCCCCGAGCAGCTCGCAACCTCACGCCTGGCCGGGATGCCCCCCATCACCGGCCTCTACACCTTCATCGCCGGCACCTTGGCCATCGCCGTGCTCGGGTCGAGCCCGCAGCTGTCGGTGGGGGCGGACTCCACCATCGCCCCGCTGTTCGCCACCGGCATCGCCCACCTCGCCCCCACGGCGTCCGCCCACTACGTCTCGCTCGTGTCACTGCTCGCGGTCATGGTGGGCGTGATCGTGCTCCTGGTAGGGGTGCTGCGCATGGGTTGGATCGCCGATTTCCTTTCGGCGCCCATCATCACCGGGTTCCTCGCCGGCGTCGCCATCATCATCATCGTGCACCAGCTCCCCGACCTCCTCGGCATCGCATCCGCGTCGGGTTCCACCGCCCACCGTCTGGCGTCCGCGGCCCAGCACCTGCGGGACACCAACGGGTGGACGCTCGGCATCGGCGTGGCGGTCTTCCTCGTGGTGGTCACGGCCGAACGCATCGACCGGAAGCTTCCCGGTGCCCTCTTCGGCATGGTCGGATCGACCGTGATCGTGGCCCTCACGGGTCTGAAGACGCACGGCGTGTCGGTCCTCGGTACCGTCGCCCACGGCGCGCCCCACATCGGTGTGTCGGGCGTGTCGTGGACGTCGGTGGCCCAGCTCTTCCCGCTCGCCGGCGTCGTGGCACTGGTGGTCCTGAGCCAGACAGCGGCCACGACGCGGGCCTTCGCCGCCCAAGGCGGCTACGACGTCGACGTCAACCGCGACTTCGTCGGGGTGGGGGCCGGAGGGGTGCTGGCCGGGCTGTGCGGTGCCTTCGCCACCGACGCCAGCCCGGCCCGGACCGCGGCCGTGGCGTCCGCCGGCGGCCGCACGCAGCTGGCGGGGCTGGCGGCGGCGGGCGGGGTGATCCTCCTCATTCCTGCCGCCGGGCTGCTCACCGACGTCCCTCTGGCCACGCTGGCGGCCATCCTCGTCTACGTGGCGACGCGCATCTTCCGGGTGCACGACCTGCTGGCGGTACTGCGCTTCGACCTCTTCGAGTTCGGCCTGGCCCTCGTGACGCTGCTCACCGTGGCCTTTATCGGCGTCGAGCAGGGGATCGGCGTGGCGGTGGGCCTCGCCATCCTCGACCGCACGCGGCGGTCGGCCCGGCCCCCGGTGCTCGTGCTGGGCAAGATCCGGGGGACGACCAGTTGGGTCCCCCTCAGCCACCGCCTGCAGCCCGAGCAGGTGCCAGGAGTCGTGGTCCTCCAACTCATGGCTCCCCTGTACTACGCCAACGCTGATCGGTTCCGGATCCAGGTCGAGAAGGTGCTCGCCGACGCGCCCACTCCCCCCCACGTCCTCATCCTCGACGGCGACGCCATGGGCGACATCGACTTCACCGGGACGCGCACCGTGCTCACGCTCCTGGACGAGCAACATCGTGCCGGCATCGTCCTGGGCGTGGCCCGGGCCATAGCGGGCGCCCCCCGGAGCCTCGAGCGCAGCGGTCTGCTCGACCGCATCGGCCGCGACCACATCTTCGACACCGTGGACGAGGCGGTCGCTGCCCTGCGGCCCGCGTCGGGGGCGGAGCCCGACACCGGACCCGCTGCCGGACCCGGTGCCGGACCCGGGCCCGCGCCCGCCCCCGGAACTTGACACCGTTGCGCACCGGTGGCGCACGGCGCGCCACGAGTGTCCGCCTGACGCTCGCCATCGTCATGACGGCCGCCTTCGTCCAGCTCATCGACGTGAGCATCGTCAACGTGGCGATCCCCTCGATCCAGCGCGAGCTGCACGCTTCCTCCGCCGCCATCCAGCTCGTGGTGGCGGGATACCTCCTGGCCTTCGCCACGGCGCTCGTGACCGGCGCCCGCCTCGGCGACATCTTCGGGCGCAGGCGGCTGTTCGTGGTGGGCATGGTCGGCTTCACCGCTGCCTCGGCGGCGTGCGGAGCGGCGCCCGACGTCACCGTGCTGGTGGTGGCCCGGGTGGTGCAGGGAGCCTGCAGCGCCCTCATGTACCCGCAGGTGCTGTCGGTGATCCAGGTGAGCGTTCCCGCCGAGCAGCGCGGCCGCGCCTTCGGGATCCTCGGAGGCGTCATCGGCTCCGCCCTCATCCTGGGACCGGTGCTCGGAGGCCTCCTCATCTCCGCCGACATCGGCGGGTGGACGTGGCGCTCGATCTTCTACGTCAACGTCCCCATTGGAGTGCTCGCCGCCCTGGCCGCGCATCGCCGCCTGCCCGAGTCGACCGCACCCGACGCCCCGGGCCTCGATCTCGGAGGTGCGGTCCTCGGCGCCGGCGCCGTCTTCCTCGTCGTGTACCCGCTGGTGCAGGGACGCCAGGACGGATGGCCGGTGTGGGGCTGGACCATGCTCGGTGCCTCGGCGGTCCTGTTCATCGTCTTCGCCGCCTACGAGCGGCGACGCAGCATCGCCGAGCGACACCCCATCGTGGACGCCTCGCTCGCTCGCGACCGCGCCTTCGTCACCGGCACCCTTCTCGTGTTCGTGTTCTTCGCCGGGCTGCCTGCTCTGCTCTTCGCGCTCAGCCAGTACCTCCAGCTCGGATACGGGTTCAGCGCCCTCGTGGCCGGTCTCACCGTGCTCCCCTACGCCGCCGGCGAGCTGGCCAGCTCGATCGGCTCCAACCGGGCCACAGAGAGACTGGGCCGGCGCGTCCTCACGCTGGGCGTGGCCGTGGTGGTGGCGGGGGTGGCGGGACTGCTCCTCGTGGTCCACGCCGTGGGAAACGACCTCGCTGCCGTCGACCTGGCCGGCGTCCTCGTCGTCGCCGGTGTGGGCCTCGGCCTGTTCATCCCGCCCGTCACGAGCACCGTGCTGGCCGGCATCCACTCCCGTGCGGCGGGGGCGGCGTCGGGGGTCCTCGCCACCGTCCAACAGGTGGGGGGCGCCCTGGGCGTGGCGCTCGTCGGCGTCGTCCTCTACGGGGCGCTCGGGTCCTTCGCCCCCGCCGCCGCCACCGTGGCCGCCGGTCAGCTGCGCGCTGACATGCGCGCCGCCGGGCTGTCACCTGCCGTCATGCGCTCGGTGACGGCGAGCTTCCGCTCCTGTCTCCTCGAGCACCACCCCGATTCGGCCGGATCGGCCCTGCTCGGCGCGTCCCCCACCACGTGCACGGGCGCCGGGGCCGACCCGGGCAGCGTGGCACTGCCGGGCGGCACCCGCCGGACCGTCGCCGCCGCGGTCGACCGGGCCACGGTCCGGTGGCGTGCGCTGGACTTCCGTCACGCCTTCGAGTGGGCGCTCGTCTACGAGCTCGTCGTCTTCACCACCGCCGGGCTGCTCACCTTGACGCTGCCGGCGGTGCGGGCCGGACCGCGGACACCGGCGCCGTCCCTCTGACCCGGCGTCCGTCCCTGCGCGCACGTCGGTGGGCGCACGTCCGTGGGCGCACGTCCGTGGGCGCACGTCACGATTGATGCGGTGCACTCACCGCATTGCAGGTGCGCGCTCGCACTCGCACTTGAGCGCTGAATCGGCCCGCTTCTCCAGGCGCGTTCCGTCGGCGTTCGTTGCAGCACTCCAGAGCGCCGACCGCATGTGGGTATGAATCCAATCGACATAGGCCTGATCTTCATCGGGGTCGAGGGCCAACGAACGGACCGTCCCGGACCTGACCGTGGCTGTGGCGGCGGTCTGGAACCCTGAGTCCTGGGCACATGGTGAGGAGCGGGCGCCGGCCTCGCACAGCACGATCAGGTAGGCATCGAGCGTCATCGCAGAGGCCTGCGTTGCGCCGAGCACCTGGATCTCGCAAGCAGTGTGTATGTCGGAACGAGTGCCGCCCGATTGTTGGGCATCAGCGGACGCCACGATTGCTCGCTGCTCATTGTGCGTGAGTCCGACCAGCTCGACCGGTGTCCCAGAAGAGCAGGCACTTGCGGCGAGGCCGAGGCCGAGCAGGACGGGACCTGTCCAGGGTCTTGCCTTGGGCATCGTTCGACCCTACGACGTGGCCCGGCCGCTATCCACCCGGTACCCGGCGTACAGGGCGGGTCGCCGGGGCGAATCGTATGATTCCGGTCGTCGGCATGCGATGCCGTCTGGAGGGCGAACGAGCACCACTTGGAGGTGACACGTGGCTCCCCTACTGCACAAGAATTACGAGCGCACCTGTCGGGCGTGTGGATACAGCTGGGTGGTGACGCGAGGCGAGGCGGAGCTGCATCCACCCTCGATCAACCGCTTCGAAGCACTCGGGGAGTCGGGTCTCGCCGGAAGGGTCGAGGGATCTGGAGCGGCCGCCATCGGATCTGTCGAAGCCGAGGAGAACGCGCGGCTCGAGTCGTACGAGGACACGCGTCGCTGCCCGTCATGCGGCGTCGACGACTTCACCGAACGGGCCGTCACCAAGGCGCACCCGGCCGACGAACCTGCTCGAGTCGTCGAGACCGGTGGTCCTCCTCTCGGACGGCTGTCAGGGGATCGCAAGACTTTTTGGGATGGTACGGCTTGGATTTCGACCGTCTCCGACGACGGCACGCTGCGGTGGAACGGAACGCACTGGGCGCCGAACTAGCGCCCCCCATGCCACCCACGCACCACCATCGGTGGGGCGCACCTCCGCCAGACCGATCCGCACCTGGGCCGGCACCGCACCCAGCAATCTGTCCTGGACGGGGCACGGATCCGAAGCGCTGGTCAGTGGGGCGACGACCGGTGATGCGCGTCTGTAACGCCGCAGTAACAGGTCCGCCGTATAACGCAAGCGAGACGGTGGGTCGCCTGAACGGCCCCGGGGCGGAGGGGCTTGTCCGATGGATCGTCGACACAGACGGCTCGAGGCGGGGACGAGAGACAAGAGATGGCTGGGCGGCGTCATGGTGGCGCTCGCCGCCGGGGCAGTGGCGGTGGTGCCGGCCCAGGTGGCCAGTGCCACGGCGGGGCACACCTTCTACGTGAACTCGCCCACCGATACCGGCAGCGTCACCGACTGCACCACGTCCACCAACACCGACTGTGGCATCGACGACGCCGTCGCCGCCTTCAACGCCGACACCACCCCCAACGACGCCGACACCATCGTCTTCAACTCCTCCATCGCCATCTTCACCGTGAGCACCCCGACGGCCATCAACAACACCACCTCCGGGGTCACCCTGGCCATCAACGGAAGCGGCGCGAGTGCCACCACGGTGAGCGGCGGCACCATCAACCAGGTCTTCGACATCGCCACCGGCACCACGGTGACCATCTCTGGCCTCACCATCGAGAAGGGCAGCGCCACTTTTGGCGGCGGGATCTATAACGGCGGCACGACCACGGTGACCGACAGCACCCTGTCGGGCAACAGCGCCTCGTTCGGCGGTGGGATCATGACCTGGTCCGGGGCTACCATGACCGTCACCGACAGCACCCTGTCGGACAACAGCGCCACCGGCGCCGGCCAGGGCGACGGCGGCGGGATCTACAACCTCGACGGTACGTTGACCGTGACCGACACCACCCTGTCGGGCAACAGCGCCGCCGGCACCGAAGAAGGCGGTGGCGGGATCGTGGCGGCCGAGGGCACGACGGCCGTGACCGACACCACCCTGTCGGGCAACACCGCCGTCTATGCCGGCGGCGGAATACTAGGTGTCGAAGGCACGTTGGCCGTGACCGACACCACCTTGTCGGGCAACATTGCCGGCGACTACGGCGGCGGGATCTTCGAGGAACTCAACACGACGACCGTGACGAACAGCACCCTGTCGGACAACAGCGCCGGCGACCTCGGCGGTGGGATGCTCGACAACGGCGACGCGACCACCGTGACCGACAGCACCCTCTCGGGCAACAGATCGGGCGCCTCGGGCGGCGGCGGGATCGACAACTACATGGGCGAACTCGATTACAACCCCGGCACGACGACCCTGGGGGCCACCATCGTCGCCAACAGCGGCACCTCCGGTGGCGACTGTGCGGGCACCATTACCGACGCTGGCTACAACATCGACTCCGACGGCACCTGCGGGTTCAGCGCCACCGGCAGTATCAGCGACTCGGCCCACCTCGACGCCAGCCTCGGGACGCTCCAGAACAACGGCGGGCCGACCGACACCATCCTGCCCGCATCGACCAGCCCCGCCGTGGGCGTGATCCCGAGCCCCACCACCGTGAATGGTGTCCAGGTGTGCCCACGGGCCGACCAGCGTGGAGTGGCAAGCGTTGGCAAGTGCACCATCGGGGCAGTCGAAGGGGTCTTCCGGATTGCGATCGCGTCGCTTCCCGACGCCTCGCCGGCCACCGCCTATGGCCCGGTCACCTTGACGACCCAGGATGCCGGGGTGAGCACCAGCCCCTCCGTGACCTCGCTCAAGTGGAAGAAGGTCAGCCTGCCCAAGGGGTTGAAGCTGTCGAAGACCGGGGTGCTGTCGGGGACACCGAGCAAGAGACTGACGGCCGGTACGAGCTCGGTCAAGGTCAGCGTGACCGAGACCGTCTCCACCCGCAGCGGTACGAAGAAGGTGAAGACAAAGACAACAGTTCAGGCCACCATTCCCCTGACCATCACCTGACCCACCCCGCCACCTGACCCACCCTGCAAACCAGTCGGAGACGCCCCGACTCTGGCTCGCGCACCCCCGGAGTCCGTCAGGAGCTCCTCACCCCAGCACGGCGCCGAGGAGACCCCCGACACCATCGGAGCCCGGGGTCCCGCTGCTGGAGGGTGGGCCCGGGGTGGTGGCGGGCAGGGCCGGCCCGGGCCCACTTCCTCCAGCAGCCGGGGAGCCCGGGGCGCTGGGCACCGGCGTGGCGCCCGCGCCGCTGGTGCCGCCCAGGACGGTTCCCACGGAACCGACGGTGTTGCCGGCCGTCGTCGTGATCGTGCTCGTGAGGGCGCTGGCGGTGGAAGCAGACGACGGCACCGGGTTCACGACGGTGCCGAGGACGCCGGTGACGGTGCTCACCGGGTTGCCGCCCGAGCCCGAAGCGGGTGCCCCGTTCACCGCCGTGGTCACAGGGGCGATCGTCTGGCTAACGGCGCCTCCGGCCGCGTCGAGCACGCCGCCGGCGCCGTCGGTGGCCGTGACCACGGTGGCTGCGACGTCACCGGCGGCGGAGGCGGAGATGGCGGTGGCGAGCGATCCGACGGCCGCGGACCCCCAATCCCCCGCACCCGACGACGTCACCACCGGCGACGCCTGACCCTCTTCCGCGAAACCGCCCGACCTGGCCCCGCCGGGCGGCACGTCCCCACCGGGAACAGACGCGTCATCACCCGACGCGTCGGTGCCGGCCGGCACGGGACCCGGCTCGAGACCCGGCCCCGGGAGCCCACCGGAGCCCGCTGCCTCGGCTCCCCGGGTGGGCGGCCCGAGACCGGAGCCGTTCGACGCCAGCGACGACGGGGCGATGGCGGCGGGAGCCAGGGGCGCCGGGAGCGATGCGACCGGGACGCCGGTCCCCGCCACCACCAGCACGGCGGACGTGCCCGCCACCGAGCCCACCGTGACGAGCGCCGACACCGGCCCGAGGTGCACCAGCCGGCGGGTGACGTGGACCGGTAGGCGGAGAAGCCTGCGGAGGACGGCCAGCGACGCACCGAGGACACCGAGGCCGCCGAGGGACCGGTCGCTCGCCGACAGGGCCGCGAACTCGCGCTTGAGCGCCTGGCGGGCCCGCCACAGCAGGGTCTCCACCGCGCTCAGGGCAACACCCTCGTGGTCGGCGATGGCCTGATACGACAGGCCCCGGTTCTCGCGCAGGTCGAGAACGCGACGATGCCGTTCGGTCAATCGTGCGAATGCCGTCCCCGCCGTCAGGGCGTCCGCGGCGCCGAGCACGCGCTCGTCCGGGGCGCCGTCGGCCGACGCCGGGTCGGCGCCGAAGACCTCGGCCACGGGGACCGACCGGGCCCGCTTGCGCTGCACGTCGGTGCACAGGTTGGAGGCGATCACGCGCAGCCAGGGGTAGAACCGGCGCTCCCCGCAGAAGCCCGGCAGGGCGCGCCAGGCCCGGACGAAGGCCTCCTGGGCAACGTCCTCGGCTTCGTGGGCGTCGCGCAGGCGCCGCAG
The DNA here is from genome assembly GCA_049514335.1 of Acidimicrobiales bacterium. Classification (GTDB taxonomy): domain Bacteria; phylum Actinomycetota; class Acidimicrobiia; order Acidimicrobiales; family UBA8190; genus JBEKVE01. The sequence continues at coordinate 15,285 of JBEKVE010000029.1, read as the reverse complement.
GCAGACCCGGACGATTCGGCGGTAGTAGTGCAGATAGAGCTGGTCGAACGCCTCGCGGTCCCCGCCCTGGGCCCGGGCGATGAGCACACGGTCCCGGGCGATGTCGACGTCGTCGCCGAGCGGTGCCCGGCCGGGCCCCGACGATCGGCCCGTGAGCAGCGAGGTCATGGCGCGCCACCATGCCTGGCGTGAGGCGCCGGCCCGCCAGGGAACCCGCGTTGGCGCCCGCCCGCTCGTCCCACCGACGCTCACGGTACGCGTCGCCCCCCGCCGTGGCATCGGTGGAAGCACGTAGGTGGAAGCCCGCCCTGGACGGGAGGCGTGCCACCACCCCCGGTCAGAGGCGGCGTGCCCTCGTCTCCCACTCCCGTCGGTAGACGATCCACACCAGGCGGGTGCCGGTCTCACCGGGCGCCTCGGGCGGGTGCGCCACCCGCGCCTCGAGGCGGTAGCCGAGGGTGCGGGGAACCGCGGCGCTGGCCGTGTTGGCCTCGTCGCAGTGGATCTCCATGCGCTCCACGCCGCGCAGCGCAAAGCCGGTGTCGGTGAGCGCGGCGGCGGCGGCCGACGCGAACCCCCGGCGGACGTGGTCGACGTGCACCCAGTAGCCGATCTCGAGGGCGGCGGGGCCGATGCGGCGATGCAGGCCGCACCCGCCCACCATGCGGCCGTCGGGGAGGAAGATGCCGAACTCGTAGCCGCTCCCCGACGTCCACACACCGGCCGGGCCGAAGAGACGGGCGGTCTGGGTCTCCACCGACGTGCCGTGGACCGTCGCCCACGGCATCCACGGGCGGAGATGCTCGAGGCTGGCGCGCGCCGCCTCGGACAGGGCGGCGGCGTCGTCGGACGTGAGCCGGCGCAGCTCGACGGGCCCGGCGTCGATCCGCTCGGGCGGGACGAGCAGGCGCGCCGGGGCCGGCTGGCGACGGGCGAAGAAGCGCCGGGCCATCTTCACGGACCGGGGTCGGGTGCCGGGGCAAGACCGTGGAGCAGGAGCTCGGAGAAGGGCCCGCACTCGACGATGCCGCCCGTCACGGGCACCGACACCCCGTCCGCGCTGGCGCGTTCGGCCACGAGGCCGTGCATCACGACCCGGAGGGAGGTGGGGGGAGCGAACTCGCCGGAGCGCTCCCACGCCACGCGGGCCGTCTCCCCCGCGGCCATGCCCTGCACGCGCACCCGGTCACGGCGCAGTGGACCGTGCCCGTCGCCGGCGTCGTCGATGCAGAGGCCCTCGGCCTCGCCCCGGTCGTCGGCCCAGCAGTGAAAGGCGAGCCGTCGCGGCCCGTGGTCGAGAGCGAGCGCCGACGGGGCGGTTCCGCCCGACATGGTGGAGGGGCCGTCACCGTCGAGGCGACACGGCCCCCCCGGTTCGGCCCACCCGTCGTCCAGGGGGACGACGGATCCCACCCGCGCCAGCACAGGAATGCGCTCCAGCGGTGCCGCACACAGCATCGCCTGCCGTCGTTCCACCACCTCGTCGCCCCACAGGCTCACGAACCGCCCGGCGGGGAGGGCCACGGTGCGCTGGCGCGCCCCGGCGGAGGTGACCGGGGCCACCAGCAGCGACGGGCCGAGGAAGAAGGCGTCGTCGACATCGGGACCACCGGTGCCGGTGGGAGCGGGGTCCAGCCCCGTGTCGTCGTCGGGGGCCGGCCACCACAGCGGGCGCACGAGCGGCACGCCGCTCTCGGCCGCCTGGTGGGCCAGGGTGTAGAGGTAGGGCAGCAGGCGGTAGCGGAACCTGATCCACGCCGTCACCACGGCGCGGGTGGGCTCCTCGAAGCACCACGGCTCGCGCGGCGGCACGCCCAGGACCGAGTGCGTCCGGCAGAAGGGCATGCACACGCTCGTCTGCAGCCAGCGCAGGTACAGCTCGTCGTCGGGGACGCCGCTGAACCCGCCGATGTCGGAGCCCGAGTACGGCACCCCCGACAGGCCCAGCCCCACCACGGTGGCGATCTGCTGGCGCATCGACGCCCACGTCGACTCGGCGTCGCCCGTCCAGTTCCAGGCGTAGCGCTGCATGCCGGCCCATCCCGAGCGCGACACGATGAAGGGCCGGCTGTCGGGGCGCGCGGCGCGCAGGCCGTTGTAGCCGGCGCGGTTCATGAGCAGGCCGTAGAGGTTGTGGCCCTCGCCGTGGTCCCCGCCGCGACCGTCGAAGTGGTGCCGGGTCGATGTCGGAAGGGTGGGGTCGCCCCTGAGGGCGATCGACGTGGGTTCGTTCATGTCGTGCCAGATACCTTCCACCCCGGCATCGGTCAGCGTGCGGTACTGCTCCGCCCACCACGACCGGGCGGCGGGATCGGTGAAGTCGGGGTAGACGCTGCGACCCGGCCACACCACCCCTTCGACGAGATGCCCACGCTCGTCGGTGCAGAACCGGTGCTGATCCCGTCCTTGGCGGTACACCTCGTAGCCGGGGTCGACCTTCACCCCCGGATCCACGATGGTCACGAGGCGCACCCCCTGCTCCCCCACCGAGGCGGCCAGCCGCCCGAGGTCGGGGAAGCGCTCGGTGTCCACGGTGAAGACGCGGAAGCCGCGCATGTAGTCGATGTCGAGATGGAGCGCGCTCAGGGGGAGCTCGAGCGTGCGGTAGCCGTCCACGACGCCGCGCACGTCCGCCTCGGTGCGATACCCCCACCGGCTCTGGTGGTAGCCCAGCGCCCACCGTGGCGGCAGCGCAGGGCGCCCCGTCAGCTCCGTGTACCGGTCGAGGAGGTGCGGCACCGGTCCGGCCACGACGTAGCGGCGCAGCACACCACCGGCGAACGCCACCGCCGCCGTGCCCGGCACCGCCGTGGCACCGGGCGCCTCGGCGGCGACGACCGTGCTGTCCGCCTCGGGCGCGTCGGGGCGGACCGGCACGTCGGGCGAGCCTCTCGTTTCGACCCCTCCCGGCGACGCGCCGGCGAGGCGGAGGGTTGCGTCGGTGGAGTTCTCCCAGAACGTGAGCAGGTCGCCGTCGGGATGGGTGGACACCATGACGGGGATGCCCAGGTAGAGCGGGGACGCACCCGGGCCCCACGACCCTCCCGGGTCGCGGTTCCACAGCTGCACCGTGGTCCCCCGCAGGTCGATCCCGCCGGCCTGCTCGCCCAGCCCGCTCAGGCGCTCCCCGGGCCGGACGGCAAAGGACTGCTGCCACGCCGCGCCACGGCGGGCCGGTGGCGACTCCCGCCACAGCGGCGGTCCGCCGGGGCGGGCCATGCGCACCGAGCCGTCGGGGGCCACGGTGACTTCGAGCGAGTCGCTGCGCATCACCCACGGCCCGTCGGCGCGCAGCGCATCGATGGGATGGGCCTGCACGTCGGGGGCCGGCCACGGGGGCTCCCCACTGAGGGCGTAGGGGACCGGCAGGGTGCCCGGGCCCCACGAGGTCCGCACCACGTCGTCGGCGAGGAAGGCCACCTCGAGCTGTCCGCGCTCGAAGAGGAATTGCGCCGTGCCCGGACGCGGGTTCCACACCTCGGCGCGCACCAGCCGGCCCGGGCTCATGGGATCGGCGACCGACCGGTTGGCACCACGGCGCCCGACGGCATGCATCTGCCGTCGAGCCGAGTTGGCGATGATGAGGCTCACCGTCCGCACACCGAGATGGTGAACAGCGTGCGCCGTGACCCGGGTCTGGGCCACGGCGCGCCGGAGCCTCGTTCGGGAGCCGACCATGAGGGGCGAGGCTACGTTGCCGGCCCGGTGGCGCGGCGCCAACTCTCGTTCTTAGACTGACCGACCACGCAACACCCCCCGACCTGCACCGTCGCGCCCCCGCCCTCCGGGGTGCCGCCCCGCAGCCGGAGCCGGAGCCAGGAGGCGACATGCAGACCCGACTCACCCGACTGCTCGGGATCGAGCACCCCGTCATGCTGGCCGGGATGGGCGGGGTGTCCTACCACCGCCTGGTGGCGGCGGTCTCCGACGCCGGCGGGTTCGGGTGCCTGGGGGCGTCGACGATGCCCACGGACATGATGGTGCAGGAGATGGCCGAGGTTCGGGCCATCACCGACAAGCCCTTCGGTGTCGACCTGCTCACCGCCATGCCGGGCGACATGGTGCGACAGGTGGAGAAGGTGATCGAAGGTGGGGCCACGGTGTTCGTCGCAGGGCTCGGAATCCCTGTCGAGGTGGTGGAGCTGTGTCACCGCCACGGGGTGCTCGTGGTCAACATGTGCGGCAAGGTCGGCCACGCCCGCCGGGCCGTCGACGCCGGGTGCGACGTCGTGGTGGCCCAGGGGACCGAGGCGGGCGGCCACACCGGGCAGGTGGCCACCATGCCGCTCGTCCCGCAGATCGTCGACGCCGTCGGTGCGCAGGTCCCGGTGGTGGCGGCGGGCGGCATCTACGACGGGCGGGGGCTGGCGGCGGCACTCAGCCTCGGGGCGGACGGCGTGTGGGTCGGGACGCGCTTCATCGCCACGCCCGAAGCCCGGTCCGTGGCCGGGTACAAAGAGGCCCTCTTGCGCACGGCCGAGGACGGCACCACCGTGAGCCGCGCCTACTCGGGCAAGACGATGCGCGTGGTCGCCAACACCTACACCGCCTACTTCGACCAGCACCCCGACGAGCTGGAGCGCTTCCCGTCGCAGCTCGGCAAGTCGATCAACGAGGGCGCGTTCCATCTCGGGGGCGACGCCGGCACCGCCGACGTGGACCCGGCCCGCGAGTGCTACCCCTCGGGCCAGGGCGTGGGGGCCATCACCGAGCTGGTTCCGGCTGCTGAGCTGGTGCGGAGGTTCGTCTCCGAGGCCGAGGCGGCCCTGGCGAAAGCCCAGGCGGTGACGGTGTGACGCAGCGCGGTGGGTGGGCCACCTCACGCAAGTAACAGGTGGCGCTGCGGTAGGGTCGTTGCGTCGTCATGCAAGTTCCCGTCCTGCCCTCGCGTCGTGGTGCCGAAGGAGACGGGGCCGGGAGGCCCCGGGTGTCGGGCCGCCCGGACACGGGCCAGAGGCGGCCGGTGCGGATGATGCCGCACAAGCTCGTCATCGACGGCCGGCGCCTGCGCTACGCCATCTCCGACAACAACCGGGCCCACGGTCCCGAGGGGCCCGGGAGCGAGCCGGTGTGGGCCATCAACCTGCACGGGTACTTCGCCGGCGGCGGCATGTACTGGCGCGAGAGCTGCAACCTGGCCGAGCGCTTCGGGTGGCGGGTCATCAACCCGAGCCTCCCCGGTTTCGCCGGCAGCGACCCGCTGCCGTGGGAACGGGTCAACATCGTGGAGATCGCCGAGCAGGTGGGGCACCTGCTCGACCACGTCGGGGCGGAGCGGGCCCTGCTGCTGGGCCACTCCATGGGCGGGGCCGTCGCCATCCAGTACGCCGACGACCACCCCGAGCGGGTGCTGGGCATCGTGTACCGCGACGGAGCGGCCACACCGGGGTGGAAGAACCGGCGGGGAATCCTCGTGTCGCTCCTCGGTCCGGTGCTCCCCGACATGGCGGGGGTGGCCGACCTGATGCTGGCGGCCATCCTCGACGCCCCCGATCTGTTCATCGGCCGGCGCCTGGCGTCCACGCTGCGCGGGCTGTGGCCCGACGCACGGCGCAACCTCCGGTCCATGGGACGCACCTTGCCGGTCGGGTCGATGTTGATGGCGATCGACCTGCGCGACGGGGTACGGCGTGTCGTCGACGGCGGAATCCCGGTGCTGCCCATATGGGGGTGCTTCGACCGGATCGTGAGCCCCGACACGGCTCGGGAGTTCGCCGACCTCACCGGCATCGACGTGCTGTGGGTACCGGGGGGCCACTCGTGGATGCTGCCCCGGCCCCAGGGACAGGCCGACATCCTGCGCCACCTCCCCCGCGGCCGCGCCTTCGTGGCCGCCGTGGACGAGCGCCGCCGCGAGCTCATCGGACACACCGTGGCGGACCCGGGAACGCCGACGCGGCTCACAGCCTCGGCGCACCCCATGCACATCGTGCGCTGAGGCCCGAGCGCCCTTCGACGGCGCCGGCACCCGGAAGCGGCCCGACAGCCGTGCAGTGTTTCTCTACAGCGCCGCCACCTGACCCGTGATCTTGTCGACGGCGGACAGCGGCACCACCAGCTCACCCGACAGCCCGTGGCGACGGGCGAACGCCTCCCCGGTGAGGTAGCTCATCCACACCTGCTCGTCGTCGTCCTGCCACACGAGCACGTGCAAGGGCAGGTCGATGGCTGCGAGCGGCGACGCCACCATCACGGGCGTGCCGGCCGCTGGGTTGCCGAACATCACGAGCTTCGTGGGGCGAAGTGACAAGCCCACGCGCTGCGCTTCGCCGCTGTGGTCGATCAGGGCGAACACCCTGGCGCCCGCCGCACCGATGGCCGCCGACAACCGTTCGACCGTGTCGTCCACGGTAAAGGGGCTCTTCCTGTGCGCCATGCCCTCCGCCGGCATCGCGCCGGCCGGGGCCGGGTTCACCGCACTGTGCATGATGCTCCTTCCGAACCTCGGCCGGAATGCCTGTCAGCCTCGATCCTCCCACGCATCACGCCCGTCGGGACTACTGCACGAACACGCAGCTGTTCTCATCGCTGGTCGTGCAGGCACCTTCTGCCAGGTGCGGCGCGCTGAAGGTCTCGGTCGTCCCCTTGCCATCCGCTGTCTGCTCGAGGATCGAAGTGAAGGACCCACCAACCGGGTCGGCCAACGTGAGGGTGACCGGATACGGCGTCGCCGTCCCCTGCGCGCAGTCCGGCACGCAGCCAAGCTCCTCACGGGTGCCATGGCCGACCGCTTCGGTCTGGTTCCACACGGCCCAGGTCAGACCGGTGGCGATGTTCCCGGCGTCCCCCGAGAAGTAGATCGCAGCAGGATTCCGTCCGGTCCAGCTCCCGACGGTCAGGGTGGGAAGCGGCGCCGTCGGCTCCGTGCTCGTGACGGTGGGCGAACTCGTTGGCGGACTCGTCGACGAACTGGTTGGCGGACTGGTCGTCGTCGAGGATGCCATCGTCGATGTGGTCGAGGAGACAGGCGGCGGGATCGCCCTCGGGGAGCCGCCACCGCAGCCTGCGGCCAACACGACCACGATCACCGTGCCCACCGCCGTCGCAGCCCACCGCTTCACGTTCCCATTGTCCCCCCTGCAAACCCCGGAATCCAGGACGAACATCGGCTGAGTCTCGGCGCACAGACCCTCCGATTACGCTGCTCGGTCAACAGGGACGGAGACGAGGCCATGAGCCAGAGCAGTGATTGGTCACCCGACGAGCCATTGGGTGCGGAAGCCCTCGAGCAGGGTGACGAAGCACTCGACGAGAACGCCCGGCTCGATCCCACGTTCATCGAGGAGGTCGAGGGGGATCCGTCGCTCGATCCCACGCTTCAGGCCGACGAGCGTGAGCTCGAAGAGATCGGAGCGGAGCTCGACGACCCCGAGGACCTTGTGTCCCTCGACGGAGGGATGGACGACCCGGACGGCCTCGGGGAGCCTTCCCGGCGCAGGAGCGCTCGACGTGAAGACGAAGAAGGCTGGGACCTCGACGCGTCTGTGACACCGCGATCACCCGAATGACAAAGGAGAGAGACGATGACCGACGGCGAAGGACTCGATGCGCACCATCGGGCGACGGTGGAGAAGATCTTCAACCACCCGGTTGGCCACAACATCCAGTGGCATGACGTTCTCTCCCTCCTGCAGAGCGTGGCCTCTGTGACCGAAGAGCACACGGGCCGCTACACGGTGACCCTCGGGCCTGAGACCGAGACGTTCGACGCCCCCCGGCACAATGACCTCGACGAGCAGCAGGTCATCGACCTGCGGCGGATGCTCGCTGGGGCCGGGATCACCCCTCAGTCGACGTAGCTCCCGGTCCCGTGCCATTCGGTCAAGACGAGCCACGCCAATAGCCTGGCCGGATGGCATCGTGGATCGATTTTGAACGAGCGGAACCGGAATTCGCCGGACGGGTGCGCAGGTTGTTCGACGGGGGCCGCCACAAGACGATCGCCACGCTTCGCGCCGACGGCTCGCCACGGATCTCGGGCATCGAATGCGAGTTCACCGAGACCGATCTGTGCTTCGGCTCGATGACCGGCGCGCGCAAGGGGGCGGACCTCGAGCGTGATCCCCGCTTCGCACTCCATGGCCCCCCCTTCCACCCCGAGAAGGGCAAGGACAACGAGTGGCCAGGAGAGGCGAAGGTCGCCGGACGAGCCGTCCCCGTCAGCCCGTCGACGGCGCAGGGAAGCGACCAACCTGAGGGCCAGCTGTTCGTTGCCGACATCACCGCGGTCGTCATCACGATGCTCAACGCCGAGGCAACCAGGCTCGTCATCGAATCCTGGACGCCCGGTCGAGGGCGGCTGCGGGTCGAGCGGGAGTAGCAGCCACACAGCGCAGAGCCTCCGTCCGTGGGCAGTGCGGACGGCCCCGACTGCGCAGCACGACGTCGACGGTGCGGCCATGGAGGTCGACCACACAAGGTGTACCGTCGCTCTCATGGCGAAGGCCGGGCCCGACGCTCACTCGCTGGGCGGGGTGCCCTCGAACCAGCCGACCCGATCGCCACCCGTGCCCGCGCATCACACCGTCGAGGCAGTGCCGACCCGCTCGTTCACTTTGGCCGCCGTCACCGGAACGGTCGGATCCGTCTGCATCCTCATCGGCGTCCTGCAACCCGGCTCGCCGTTCGTCGGGCACGGCACCGGGTCCTGGTTCCTGACGTCGACGTACCTGGCGGCCGCTCACCCCGAAGGTGCCCGGCAGTTCCTCGGGATCATGCTCGTGTACCTGGGGATCGCCCTCATGCTCGGCGCGTGGCTGGCGCTCATCGAGGGCACGCCACCGGGACCGCCGCTGGCGCCAATCCGCTTCTGGGTACTCCTCGCGGCGTGGGCGGCACCTGTTCTCGTCGCTCCCCCGCTGTTCAGTCGGGACATATACAGCTACGCGGGGAGGCGCTCGGCGGTGGGCCCTTCCTCCACCTCGTCGACCCGCTGTGGCGTCACGCCACGTCGCCCTACGGACCGGCGTGGGAACGCCTGTCGGGATGGATCGTGGCGCTGTCGGGCCACAGCGTGCTCGGGTCGGTGCTCGGATTCCGCCTGGTCGCCGTCATCGGCGTCGCCCTCCTGGCCTGGGCGGTCCCCGTCCTCGCACGATCCATCGGCCGAGACCCGTCCACGGCCTTGGTCCTCGCCGTGTTGAACCCCGTCGTGGTCCTGGTCCTGGTGGGTGGATCGCACAACGACGCGCTCATGCTGGGTCTGCTCGCCTCGGGCATGGCACTCGCCTCGCGCCGCCACGTCGTGCCCGGTCTGGTGCTCTGCGCCCTGGCGGCGGAGGTGAAGGCCCCTGCGCTGATCGGCGCGGCATACATCGGATGGGCGTGGGTGGGTGCCGACGTGCCCGTACGGCGACGTCTGGTCAAGACGGTTCTGGCTGTGTCGTTCGTCCTGGGCGTCATGGCCGTGATCGGAGCGCTGTCGGGCCTCAGCTGGCGGTGGGTGGGCGACGTGCTCGGGGCCGGGACCGTCCGGTCGTGGCTCGACCCCGCCACCGCCCTGGGCCTCGTGCTCGCGCACCTGGCTCGGGCACTCGGCTCTCACGCCGGCTCAGGCGGATTCGTGCGGGCGACACGGGGGATCGGCCTCGGCGCCGCGGCCGTCGTGTCGATCCGCCTGCTGGTTCGCTCCGACCGGACCGGGGCGCTCGAAGCCTTGGGCTGGAGCCTCCTGGCCTTCGTGCTCCTGGGCCCGATCATCTGGCCCTGGTACGAAACGTGGGGCTTCGTCTTCCTGGCCCTGGTGGCCGAAGGGTGGGTGCTCGTGCTGCTCGTCACGCTGTCGGTGATCGCATGCTTCGCCGACGTGCCGAGCCCGCATCTGCTCATCGACGGCCCTCCGGCTCTGGTCGTGGTGTCCTGGACGGCGCTCGTGGGGTTGGTCGCCCTTTGCGTCACGACGTGGAGAACGCGCCAGCCACGTCTCGGGCGTGTTGTGTGACGCCACGCACCCAGATCCTTGCCGCAGCCCGCCGTGCTCAGGCTGTCAGCGTGACCATGACCGGCGGAGGTGCCGGCAGCGGGGCCTTGTCCGACCACTCGACGGTGGCGGTGTAGGTCCCGGGCGGAAGCTTGGGCATGCCGTCCGCGTCACACGACGGCGTGCGCCGCGACACGCCACTCGGGTCGTTGGTGCACGATTCGTACGTGGTGATCACCGTGACCGCCAGTCGGACCGTGCCGTGGCCCACGAGCAACTTCGCCGACGAGCAATCGGCGGCAAAGGCCGGCTCTTGCGGTGGAACGGTGGGCGACGAGAGCGTCACGCCGAACCCGGGATGACAGTGCAGCGGACCACCTCCCACCGTGTTGAGGTCGATCTGCGGGCCCGGATTGTGAACGACGAGATAGCCCTTGATGGTGGTGCCCGCCGGGACGGTTGTGGTGTCGAGCGACAGGTCGGTCGTGACGCGCCCCGCGTGCTTCGGACCGCCGCACGCCACCAACCCCACCGCCGAGAGCGCCAGGAGGAACAAGGGCCATCGGCGCGCGCGCACACCGAACCATACGCCGACAGTGCGCCGCCGCAGCCTCGCGGGCTCCCTGCGCGCGACGGAGAAGCCCTGGGGCGGTGCGTCACCTCCCTGCACCGGGGAGGGTCGCTACACTTCGACCGACCGAGGAGGGCGGATGAGACGTGCGCTCGTCTACTCGCTGGCGATCGGAGCCGTAGCCCTGGCGGCGACCGTCGTCCTCCCCGCCTCGACGGCGTCGGCCGATGTGATGAGCCCACCCGGCGTCTGCACCGCCTCGGGCCGGTGGGTCACGGGTGGGTTCACCAAGGCCACCACGCAGTACCGATCCTCCGATGTCGTCGTGGTTCCCCAGAAGGGCACCGTCGACTGGGAGGGCCACGAGATGGGCAAGCCCATCGGCTACGTGGGGCCGTCGCGGCCGATCGACGGCAAGGTGCAAGTGGAAATGCCCTTCGGCATCACCGTCACCGTCTGGCACTGGGGAGGCGACGACAGCCCCCACTACTCAAACAGGGGGCAGGAGAAGTACAGCGTCCCGTCTGCGCTCGTCGGCATCTCGATGAAGCTCTCGGGCTACGAGAGCGACAGCGGCAAGACCGTGTGCTCGGGGTCGGTCTATCTGGAGGTGGCCGGGAGCAAGGCCAAGAACCCCGTGGGCTGGGCCGCAGCGGTCCTCACGTTCATCTTCCTGGCGGGGATGCTGGGTGCGGGGTTCCGCAAGACGCGCTTCGCCTACGACGACATGCACCCGTGACGGAGGTGACCCGTGGCTGACGCGGCACGCCCCCGGCGGCGGGGCCACCCCGTCGTGGGCGGCATCTGCGGCGTGTTCTTCGGTCTGTTCCTCACGCTCACCCTGACGGTCTTCGCCGGCGTCCCCACAGACAGCGTCCTCTACGACGTGCTCACGGCGGCCGGCCTGGTGATGGGCGTGGGACTCGGGTGGTGGGGCCCGTTCGGACGACGTCGTCGCACCGGTCCACCGGTCACGGTCCCCCAGCCCCCACGGCGGCCGGCCAAGGACGGGGCTGCGGATCACGGCGACGGACACGGCGACGGACACGGAGCCGAGCACGGCAGCGAACACGACATGGAGCCCCGCGCCGAGTACTGGCCCTGACCTCGGGAGGGCCGCGCCGCACGTGAGCGGCCGGCGCCTCGGTGGTCGTGGTACGCCACCTCCCCCTACACTGATCCGGCGTCGTTGCGGCCGGCGGACCCGTTGTGGCGACGCGGCACGACGACCCCGACCGAGGGAGCGACACCGGTGCGCTGGCAGATCGAGGACACCGCCGATCAGCAGGCGTTCCGCGCCGAGTTCCGGTCCTGGCTGGGAGACAACCTGCCCCCCGGGTGGATGGACGCCGCCGACGCCGGCGACAACGACGCCCTCGAGTCGATCAAGACCTCGACCACGTTCAACCCCTTTGCGTGGCAGGGGAAGATCGGGCGCAGCCCCTACGCAGCGCCCCTGTGGCCCAAAGAGTACGGCGGCCTGTCGGGCGAGGCCTGGATGCAACAGGTCATCCGCTCCGAGCTCGAGCGCTACCGCCTCCCCACGGTGGCCATCAACCTCCTCGGGGTCGGCCTGGCGGGTCCCACCATCGTCGAGCACGGCACCGAGGCGCAGAAGGAGCGCTACCTGCGCAAGATCCTCTCGGGCGAGGAGATCTGGTGCCAGCTCTTCAGCGAGCCGGGATCGGGCTCGGACCTCGCCTCGCTCTCCACCCGAGCGGTGCGCGACGGTGACGAGTGGGTGGTGAACGGCCAGAAGGTGTGGACCACCATCGCCCAGTTCGCCAAATTCGGGATGCTGCTCACCCGCACCGACCCCGACGTCCCCAAGCACCAGGGGCTCACCTACTTCATCGTCGACATGAAGGCACCCGGGGTCGAGATACGCCCGCTCAAGCAGATGACGGGGTCGTCGGAGTTCAACGAGGTCTTCCTCACCGACGTGCGCATCCCCGACGCCAACCGCGTCGGGGACGTCGGCGACGGCTGGCGCTGCGCTCGCACCACGCTCATGAACGAGCGGGTGGCGCTGGCGGGCATCTCGCTCGACCCGGTGTCGTTCGCCGGCGGCGTTCGCCGCGATCCGTGGCTCTCCTACGTCGACGGGATCCCCAACCGCTCGGATCCCCTGGTGCGCCAGCGCCTGGCGCAGTTCTACATCGAGTCCCAGGTGAAGGAGATCACCGCCTTCCGGGCGAATTCGGCACGCCTGCGCGGACAGCAACCCGGCCCCGAGGGGGCGGTGAACAAGGTCTTCAACGCCGAGTACAACCAGCGGCGCTCCAACTTCTCCCTCGACGCCAACGGCATCGCCGCCACGGCGTGGGTGGCGGGCGACCGCCAGGCCGAGGCGCGGGCCACCACCTTCTTGCGGGCCCGGGCGAACACCATCGAGGGCGGCACCTCGGAGGTCCTGCGCAACCAGATGGCGGAGCGGATCCTCGGGCTACCCCGTGACGTGGAGGTCGACAAGGACGTCGCCTGGGCTGACGTCAAGCGCAGTTGACAGGCCTTGACGATCCCACCGACAAGGCGGGAAGAACACCGACTGCCGGCACCGACCCGGTTCTGACCGGCGACGGACCACCGGCGACGGCGCCGGGAGACGGCGACTTCGTCCGTCGCGTGGCCGCCGCCACCGCCCTGCGCCGCCTGGGGCACGCCCTGGTCGCCCACGAGGTCGACGACGAGACCCTCGCCCTGATCGCGTCCGAAGCCGGACGGTGGTCAGCCGCGCTCGAGGACATGCCCGACCGGGTCCGCCCACCCCTCGACACGACGCGGTCCTCCGGTGTCACCGACACCCAGGGGGGAGGCCGTTCCCGCTTCCCCGACGGCATCGTCACGGGCCAGACCAACCCCATGGGCATGGCGGGCGCCACGGTGCGCCAGGGCAATGAAGCGGTGCTGCGGGCCACGCTCGGCGCCGCCTTCGAGGGGGCACCCGGTCGGGCGCACGGTGGGACGGTGGCCACGCTCTTCGACGAGGTCATGGGGTTCGTGGCGTCGATCCACGCCGCCTGGGCCTTCACCGGCCGCCTCACCGTGACCTACCGGGCACCGACACCGATCGGCGTGGAGCTCGAGGTCAGAGCCCGCCTGCACTCGCGCCACGGACGCAAGCTCCGCATCGACGCCGAGGCGCGAGCCGACGGAGCCGTCGTGGCCGAGGCCGAAGGGGTGTTCATCGCCGTCGACCCGGAACGCTTCGCCGCCCGTTGATGGAGCCGCTCGACGAGACACGCGTCCCGGTGGTCGTGGCCACCGGTCAGTCCATCGACCGCGACAGCTCGGTGTCGGCGCTCGACCTGGCGCAGCAGGCGGCCGACATCGCCCTCGACGCCGCCGGCGGCCTGCGGCGATCGGTGCAGCTGGTGTCGATGGTCAACGTCCTCGGCGGCGAGGGGCCCGCACCCGGCGCGGAGCTGGCGGCGCGCACCGGGCTCTCCCCGGCCCGCACCGAGGTCGGCACCATCGGAGGCAACTCGCCGCAGTGGCTCCTCACCAGGGCGGCGAGCGCCATCGCCGAGGGCCGAGTCGACACCGTCCTCGTGGTCGGCGGCGAAGCGCAGCATTCGGCCCGGGCCCGGGCGTTGGGTGCGCCCCCATCGGCCCCCCCGAGCGTCGGAGCCGATCCCGATCAACAGGCCGGTGGCGTTCCTGACGCGGTCGTGGGCGACGACCGGGTGGGCGTCGGGCCCGCCGAGCTCAACGCCGGGCTGCTCGCTCCCGTGCACGTCTACGCCTTGTTCGACAGCGTGCACGCCGCCCGCGCCGGGCGCACGCCCGAGGAGCACCGCCGCGCCCTCGGAGCGCTCATGGCGCCGTTCACCACCGTTGCCGCCGGGAACCCCTACGCCTGGTTCCCGGAGTCCCGCACGGCGAGGGAGCTCGTCGACATCGGCCCCGACAACCGCCTGGTGGCCGAGCCCTACCCGAAGCGCCTGTGCGCCGTGATGCACGTCAACCAGGGAGCGGCGGTGGTGGTGACGTCCCTGGCGGCGGCGCGCGCCGCCGGCCTGGCGGACGCGGCGGTGTTCTGCTGGTCGGGAGCAGACGCCACCGACGTGTGGTTCCCCACCGCCCGCCCCGACCCCGGGGCGTCACCGGGCCTGCGGGCCGCGGCCGGCGCCGCCCTCGATGCGGCCGGCCTGGGCGTGGACGACGTGGGCGCCTTCGACGTGTACTCCTGCTTCCCGAGCGTGGTCACCATGGCGGTGGAGGCCCTCGGCATCTCAGGTCGCGACGGGCGCGGGCTCACCGTCACCGGTGGGCTCCCGTACTTCGGAGGGCCCGGCAACGACTACTCGCTGCACGCCGTGGCCTCCATGGTCGAGCACCTGCGCGGCGCGGGTGGCACCGGTCTCGTGAGCGCCTTGGGCTGGTACGCCACCAAGCACGCCGTGGGCGTGTACGGCGCCACGCCCCCGCCCGGCGGCTGGCGCCGGGCCGACACCACCGCGGCGCAGCGCGCCATCGACGCGTCGGCACGACCGGTGGCCGAGGGGATCGACGCGGCCGACGGCGCCGCGCCCGCCGTGGTGGTGGCATCCACCGTGGCCTATGCCCGCGACGGCTCGGTGTCGGCCGCGCCCGTCATCGCCCGCCTGCGCGACGGGCGCCACATCGCCGCCGCCGCCGTCGCCGGCGAGCTGCCCGCCCTGGCCGGACGCTTCCTCGTGGGCGAGGACGTCACCGTGACCGGCACCCCGCCGCACTACACGCTCGGCGCCTGACCAGCCCGCCCTCGCGACCCCAAGGCCCCGCCGGGCCGGGGGCCGGGTGGCGACCCGGG
>JBEKVE010000028.1:0-23877 GCA_049514335.1 Acidimicrobiales bacterium | reverse complement strand
CGTGGAGCGCCAGCACGCCAAGGGCAAGATGACGGCCCGCGAGCGGATCGAGTACCTCCTGGACGAGGGGTCGTTCCAGGAGCTCGACATGCTCGCCCGGCACCGGGCCCACGGCATGGGGCTCGAGGAGCGTCGCCCCTATACCGACGGCGTCATCACCGGCTTCGGCACGGTCGAGGGGCGCAGGGTGTGCGTGTTCAGCCAGGACTTCACGGTGTTCGGTGGCGCCCTGGGCGAGGTGTTCGCCGAGAAGATCCACAAGGTCATGGACCTGGCGGAGTCCATCGGCGTGCCCATGATCGGCCTCAACGACGGCGCCGGCGCCCGCATCCAGGAAGGCGTGGTGTCGCTGCACTCCTACGGTGGGATCTTCCACCGCAACGTCAAGGCCTCGGGCGTGATCCCCCAGGTGAGTGTGATCCTCGGGCCGTGCGCAGGTGGGGCCGTGTACTCACCGGCCATGACCGACTTCATCTTCATGGTGAACGAGTCGAGCCACATGTTCATCACCGGGCCCGACGTGGTGAAGACCGTCACCGGCGAGGATGTCACCCTCGAGGAGCTGGGCGGGGCCATGAGCCACGCCACCAAGTCGGGCGTGGCCACCTTCGTGGCCCCCGACGAGAAGACCTGCCTCGACGAGGTGCGCTACCTCCTGTCGTTCCTGCCCTCCAACAACATGGAGGAGCCACCGCACGTCGACACCGACGACGATCCCGACCGCGGGACGCCCGAGCTCGTCGACCTCATGCCCAGCTCGCCGAACCAGCCCTATGACATGAAGCGCATCATCACCTCGGTCGTCGACGAGGGCGATTACTTCGAGGTCCATTCCCACTGGGCCATGAGCATCACCTGTGGCTTCGCCCGCATCGACGGACGCGCCGTGGGGATCGTGGGCAACCAGCCCGCCGTGCTCGCCGGTGTGCTCGACATCGACTCGTCGGAGAAGGCGGCGCGCTTCGTGCGGACCTGCGACGCCTTCAACATCCCGCTCGTGACGTTCGTGGACGTGCCCGGCTTCATGCCCGGAACGGACCAGGAGTACGGCGGGATCATCCGCCACGGCGCCAAGCTGCTCTATGCCTACTGCGAGGCCACCGTGCCGCGCATCCAGGTCATCACGCGCAAGGCCTACGGGGGCGCGTACGTCGTCATGAACTCCAAGTCCATCGGCGCCGACCTGGCGTTCGCCTGGCCGTCGGCCGAGCTGGCGGTCATGGGCCCGCAGGGGGCGGTGGAGATCGTCTACCGCCGGGAGCTGGCCGAGGCGGCCGACCCCGCGGCGCGTCGGGCCGAGCTCGTGGAGGAGTACACCGAGCGCTACGCCAACCCCTACGTGGCCGCCGAGCGGGGGTACGTCGACGACGTCATCGACCCCACCGAGACCCGGCGGGTCCTCGTGCGCAGCCTCCGCCTGCTGGCGTCGAAGCGCGAGGATCTGCCCAAGCGCAAGCACGGCAACGTGCCGCTGTGAGCTCGCACCCCGCCCCCGGCCCCCACCCCGCCACGGGCGGTCCCGAGGTGGTCTCGGTGCGGCCCGAGCCCGAGCCCGCCGTGCTCGTCGCCATCATGGCGGCGGTGCAGGAGGCGTGGCCCCGCCCCGCCGCCGCGCCGGCCGCGGTGGAGCGTCCCGACGCGTGGCGTTTCAGCGGACGGTGGTGGATGGAGCCGACGGCGGTACGCCGCCAGCGTCCCCGCCCCGTCTGAGCGCCACGAGGGACCGGACTGGCGCCACGGGCCGCCCGGTTCAGGCGTGCGCGGCGCTGCGGCGCTGCTCGGCCAGGGTGACGAGGTCGTCGATGATGCGCCCCAGCTGGAAGTCCTTCGGGGTGTAGACCGCGGCCACGCCCTTGCCCTTCAGCACCTCGGCGTCCTCGGGGGGGATGATGCCCCCCACCACCACCGGGGCGTCGACGCCGGCCGCCCGCAGGCGGTCGACGACCTCGGGCACGAGCTCGAGGTGGCTCCCCGACAGGATCGACACCCCCACCACGTCGACGTCCTCGTCGCGCGCCACCGCCGCGATCTGCGCCGGGGTGAGCCGGATCCCCTGGTACACCACTTCGAAGCCGGCGTCGCGGGCGGCCACGGCGATCTGCTCGGCGCCGTTGGAGTGTCCGTCGAGCCCGGGCTTGGCCACGAGAAGGCGCGGCGGGCCCCCGGCCCGCTCGGCCATGCGGCGCGAGCGCGCCAGCACCGACGAGAGCTCGGTGCCGCGCTGGCCCACGCCCCCGGACACACCTGTTGGGGCGCGGTACTCGCCGAAGACCTGGCGCAGCGCGCCGGCCCACTCCCCGGTCGTGCCCCCGGCATGGGCGAGGGCGATGGTGACCGGCATGAGGTTGGTGCTTTCGTCTTCCGCCGAGCGGCGCAGCTCGTCGAGCGCCGCTGTCACCGCCGCGCTGTCGCGCCCGGCGCGCCACGACGCCACGTCGGCCCGCAGCTCCGCCTCGGCGGCGGGGTCGACCTTGAGGATCGCCGCCGCGGCGCCGATCTCGCCCCCGAGGGGGGAGGGCTCGGTCTCGGTGAAGCAGTTGACGCCGACCACCTGCAGCTCGCCTGTCTCGATGCGCCGCACCCGCTCCGCCTGGCTGCGCACCAGGCGCCGCTTCAGCTCCTCGACCGCCTCGAAGGCGCCGCCCAGCCCGAGCACCTCCTCGAGCTCGGCCCCCGCCGCCTCGGCCAGCTCGGCCGTCTTGGTCTCGATGACGGTCGAGCCCTCGAAGATGTCGCCGTACTCGAGCAGGTCCGTCTCGAAGGCGAGGATCTGCTGGATGCGCAGCGACCACTGCTGGTCCCAGGGCCGGGGGAGCCCGAGCGCCTCGTTCCAGGCGGGCAGCTGCATGGCCCGGGCCCGGGCGTCGCGCGACAGGGTCACACCGAGCGCCTCGAGCACGATGCGGGGGACGTTGTTCTCGGGCTGCGCCTCGGTGAGCCCGAGCGAGTTCACCTGCACGCCGTAGCGGAAGCGTCGCAGCCGCGGGTCGGCCACGCCGTAGCGCTCCAGGCAGATGCGGTCCCACATACGCGTGAGGGCGCGGACCTTGCACGTCTCCTCCACGAAGCGGATGCCGGCGTTGACGAAGAACGACATCCGGCCCACCACCGCCGGGATCTCGGACGGCTCCACCTTGCCCGAGTCGCGCACGGCGTCGAGGACGCCGATGGCGGTGGCGAGCGCATAGGCGACCTCCTGCACCGGCGTGGCCCCGGCCTCCTGGAGGTGGTAGCTGCACACGTTGATGGGGTTCCACTTCGGGACGTCGCGCACGGTGTAGGCGATCATGTCCACGATGAGACGCCGGCTCGGTGCGGGCGGGAAGATGTACGTGCCGCGCGACAGGTACTCCTTCACGATGTCGTTCTGCGTCGTCCCCTGCAGCACCCGGCGGTCGACGGCGGTGTCGTCGGCGTGGGCGATGTACAGGCCGAGCAGCCAGGCGGCGGTGGCGTTGATGGTCATGGACGTGTTCATGTCCCCGACGGGGATGCCGTCAAGGAGCTGGTCCATGTGCCCGCGGTGGACCACCGGCACGCCCACCTTGCCCACCTCGCCCACGGCCTCGGGCGCGTCGGGGTCGTAGCCGGTCTGGGTGGGGAGGTCGAAGGCGATGGACAACCCGGTCTGGCCCTTGGCCAGGTTGGTCCGGTAGAGCTGGTTGGAGGCCCGGGCCGAGGTGTGGCCCGAGTAGGTGCGCATGACCCAGGGCTTGTCCCGGGCGTGTTCGGGAGACGGCACCACGCTCACCTCACCGGTGGTAGTCGTAGAACCCCTTGCCCGACTTCCGGCCGTAGAGCTCGGCCGCCACCATCCGCCGCAGCAGGGGCACGGCCGCGAAGTTGGGGTCGCGGAACTCTTCGTACAGGGCGTCGAGGATGGCCAGGCTCGTGTCCAGGCCCACCAGGTCGAGGAGGGCGAAGGGCCCCATGGGGAAGCCGCAGCCGCCCTTCATGGCGGTGTCGATGTCCTCACGAGTCGCCACGCTGTTCTCGAGAAGGCGCACGGCGTTGTTGAGGTAGGGGAACAGCAGGGCGTTCACGATGAACCCGGCCTGGTCCTTCACCTCCACCGGGGTCTTCTCGCACGTCTCGGCCAGCGCCTTGGCCGCGGCGATGGTGTCGTCGCCGGCGGTGATGGGGCGGACCACCTCGACGAGCGACATGACGGGGGCGGGATTGAAGAAGTGGATGCCGCACACCTTGTCGGGCCGTCCCGTCTCCATGGCCATCTCCACCACGGGGAGGGTGGAGGTGTTGGTGGCGAGGATCGTGCCGTCGGGGCAGATCCGGTCGAGCTCGGAGAAGAGGTGCTTCTTCACCCCGAGGTCCTCCACCACGGACTCGATGACGAGGTCGCACGCCGCCAGCTCGCCCAGGTCCGACACCGCCGTCACCCGGGCCAGCGCGCTGTCGCGGTCGGCTGCCTCGATCTTGCCCTTGTCGACCTGCTTGGCCAGGGACTTCTCCATACCGGCCACCATGCCGTCGGCCGTGGCCTGCGCCCGGGAGCGCAGGATGACCTCGATGCCGTGCACCGCCAGTGTTTCGGCGATGCCGGCCCCCATGATGCCCGACCCGACGATTCCGACCCGCTTGATGGCCATGGATGGCATGTTACCGGCCGGTTACCTGCAAGGCCCGTCCGGAATCGCCCTCCGGCGGCGCACGGCGTGCTCCAGGCGCCGGGGCCCGAGGTCGAGCACAAGGCGGGGGGCGAGCCGGTAGGCCCACCACGCCAGCCGGGCGTGGCCGGGGGTGACGATGACTGCCCGGTTGCGGGCCACCCCCTCGAGGACGTCCGCCGCCAGCGAGGGTGCGGGGTAGGCGGGGCCGATCATCTGCGTGAGCAGGGCGCGGCCGTCGGGGACGCTCGTCACGGCGGGCAGGTCGGGTGGGTTGCCCTTGTCCAGGATGGGGGTGTCGATGACCCCGGGGCACACCACGCTCACCCGCACGCCGTGCGCCACCGCCTCCATGCGCAGGCTCGTGCTCAGCCCCACCACGGCGTGCTTGGTCATGCCGTACGGGGTGAGCACCGGAGAAGGCACCAGGCCGGCGAGCGACGCCGTGTTCACGATGTGGCCACGGCCCTGGCGGACCATGAGGGGGTAGGCGGCCACCACACCGTGCACCACGCCCCGCAGGTTGACGTCGAGCGCGCGGTTCCAGTGGGCGAGGGACAGGTCCTCGGCCGCACCGGCCATCGCCACGCCGGCGTTGTTGAACAGGAGGTCGAGGTGCCCGTGGTCGGTGGCGGTGCGCTCGACGAGACCGGCCACCGCATCGGCGTCGGTGACGTCGAGGGCCACCCCCGATGCCCGTCCGGGAGGTCCGGCGGCGAGCGAGTCGGCGGCCGCCTCAGCTCCGGCGCCGTCGATGTCGGCCAGCACCACCGTCGCCCCCCGGCGGGCCAGCGCGGCCGACAGGGCCCTGCCGATGCCCGAGGCCGCGCCGGTGACGATGGCGACCTTTCCGTCGAAGTGCGCACCGCCGGGCACCCGCCGCAGCCTACGCGTCGCGCCCCGGAGGTTCGCCGGGGCCGGTGATCCTCCTACAGTGGGCCGCCATGGACGCGTCGACGGGGACCTGTGGACCGCTCGCCCTCGTCGGCGGGAGCGAGTGGCAGGCGGGGTGCGAGGTGTTCGACGCCGAGCTCCTGGCCGCCTCGGGGGGCGAGGAGGTGCTCGTGCTCCCGACCGCCGCCGCCTACGAGCACCCCGGCAAGGCGGTCGACACCGCCACGGCGTGGTTCGCCACGCTCGGCGGGCGCGTACGGGGTCTCATGGTCCTCGGGCGCGAGGACGCCGAGGACGAGGACGCCGCCGCCGTCATCCGCGCGGCGCGCTTCGTCTACCTGGGTGGTGGTTCGCCCATGCACCTGCGCTCGGTGCTCAAGTCCTCCCTGGCGTGGGAGGCCCTCCTCGGCGCCTGGCGCGACGGGGCGGTGGTGGCGGGCTCCTCAGCCGGGGCGATGGTGCTCACCGACCCGATGGTCGACCCCCGCGGCGGCGCCCTCACGGTCGGGCTGGGCATGGTGGAGCAGCTCGCCGTGATCCCTCATTTCGGCGAGGAGAACGCCGCCAAGGTGCACCGCTCCATCGCCCTGGCCGCTCCCGGCCTCCCGGTGGTGGGCGTGCCCGAGCGCACCGCGCTCATCCGCGACCCCGACGGCGCGTGGCGCCAGTCGGGACAGGGTGCGGTCGAGGTGTTCGTGAGCGGCCACGCTGCTGGCTTCGAGGCCTTGCCGCGCTGAACCTGGGCGCGCCGAACCGGGGGCGCGCCGAGCGGGGCGCGTCAGTCGGCCTCGGCGATGGTCACCGACTCGATGGTGACGCGCTCGGAGGGCTTGCCCGACCGTGATCCCACGGCGTCGATGGTGGCCACGGTGTCGAGACCTGACACCACCTTGCCGAACAACGCGTAGTTGGGCGGCAGCTGTATGCCATCGGGCCCCGAGATGACGAAGAACTGGCTCCCGTTGGTGTTGGGCCCGGCGTTGGCCATGGCCAGCGACCCCAGCTCGTAGCGGCCCGGGGCGGGCAGCTCATCGGCGAACTTGTAGCCCGGACCACCTGTTCCCGTCCCGGTGGGGTCGCCGCCTTGCAGGACGAAGCCGGGGATGATGCGGTGGAAGACGATGCCGTCGAAGTAGTGGTAGCGGGCCAGGAAGACGAAGTTGTTGACCGTCTTCGGAGCGAGCTCGGGGCTGAGGGCGATGGTCATGGTCCCCTTGGAGGTGACCATGGTGGCGGTGTAGCGCTTGGCCGGATCGATGACCATGGGGGGCTCGCCGTCGAACGAGCGGCGCTGGGGACTCGACCCGTCGGGTGCGGGGGCATCGGTTGGCATGGATCCTCCTGTGTCGGTGGAGCGATGGTGAGGTGCGCGCCGCTCGGCGTGGAGCGCACCACGCAGTGCGCACCAGCGTCCTACGAAGACGAGATCGTGACCTTCAGCATGCGGTGGATGACCTTGGGCGGGACCCCGTTGGCGCTGGCGCTCGAATTGCCGTCGGCGTTGATCTTGTCGGCCACGCTCAAGCCCGACGTGACGTGCCCGAACAGGGTGTAGCTGGCCGGGAGGCTCTCGCCTTCGGACCCGGTCACGATGAAGAACTGGCTCCCGTTGGTGTTGGGGCCGGCGTTGGCCATGGCCACCGAGCCGATCGGGTACTGGGGGCTCGCCTTCTTGGGCAGCTCGTCTGCGAACTGGTAGCCCGGGCCCCCACTGCCCGTGCCAGTGGGGTCGCCGGTCTGGTCCATGAAGGTGGGGATGACGCGTTGGAAGATCACGCAGTTGTAGAAGTCCTTGTCGGCCAGGAACACGAAGTTGTTCACCGTGATCGGTGTCTGGGCGGCGTCGAGGGCGATCACGATCGTGCCCACGTCGGTCTTCACCGTGGCGGTGTAGGTCTTGGCCGTGTCGATCGTCATGGCCGGCGGCTTGCTCCACTTGGGCTTGGTCAGCGCCTTGGTCGGACTCGA
This sequence comes from Acidimicrobiales bacterium, assembly GCA_049514335.1. Classification (GTDB taxonomy): domain Bacteria; phylum Actinomycetota; class Acidimicrobiia; order Acidimicrobiales; family UBA8190; genus JBEKVE01. Next base: position 16,390 of record JBEKVE010000028.1, on the reverse strand, counting down.
CGGGCACCCGGCGGCCACCGCCGCGGTGTTGGCGGTCTGCTGGGCGATCTGTGTCGCCGTCAGCTTCGCCTTGGGCTTCGAGCCGCCCGACACGGCGAAGTAGATGCCGATGACGACGCCCACGATGACCACGATGGTGATCGTCCGCCGGACCGCGGCGCGCCGGCGCCGCTGGCGCTGCAGTGCGGCCATCTTCACTTCGCGCGCAGCGCGCTTGCGGGCCCGTTTGTCGCTCGGCACGGCCCGCCACCCTATCGGGCGCCGCCGAGGGCCAACGTTCGGCCCCATCCGAGCGGGCCCGGCCGCACCCGAGCGCACCGCCCGGGCACACCGCTCCCGGGTGGGTGATCTCCGGTCCGGGGCCGATGCCCCCGGCTCCCGGGAGGTCGGTTCGACCCGGGGGCGATACCCCGGTGACGAGCCGGGGGCTGGCGGGAGTCGACGGCACGGGGCCGACGGCACGGGGCCGACGGACCGGGTCGACGGCATGGGGTCGACGGCATGGGCCACGGGCCGTGGTCGGCGTCCGGGGTCGGGAGGTCGGCAAGGTAGCGTCGATGTGTGGCGCTCCTGGTGCAGAAGTTCGGCGGTACGTCGGTCGGTGACGCCGAGCGCGTGCGTGCTGTCGCCGACCACGTGGCCCGGACCCGCCGCCAGGGGACCGACGTGGTGGTGGTGGTGAGCGCCATGGGCAAGACCACCGACGACCTGCTGCGGCTGGCCAGCGACGTGAGCGCAGTGCAACCGCCGCGCGAGCTGGACATGCTCCTCACCTCCGGGGAGCGCGTCACCATGGCCCTGCTGTGCATGGCGCTGGCCGAGCAGGGGGTGGAGGCTGTGTCCTTCACCGGCAGCCAGGCCGGGATCATCACCGACGACTCCCACCTCAAGGCGAAGATCATCGAGGTGCGCGGCGATCGCCTGCGCCAGGCGCTCGCATTGGGTCGCGTTCCCGTGGTGGCCGGGTTCCAGGGCGTGTCGCTCGAGCGCGACATCACCACCTTGGGCCGAGGCGGTTCCGACACCACCGCCGTGGCCCTGGCCGCCGCCCTCGGCGCCGAGGCGTGTGAGATCTACACCGACGTGTCCGGCGTCTTCAGCGCCGACCCGCGCGTCGTACCCGAGGCGCACCGCCTCGCCCGGGTGAGCTTCGAGGAGATGCTCGACATCGCCGCCAGCGGCGGGCGCGTCCTGGCGCTGCGCTCGGTCGAGTTCGCCCGCAACCACGGCGTGCCGCTGCACGTCCGTTCCAGCTTCACCTGGGAGCCCGGCACCTGGGTGGTCGAGGAGGATCCTTCCATGGAGCAGGCCGTCGTCACCGCCGTCACCCACGACGACTCCGAGGCGAAGATCACCGTGACCGGGGTGCCCGACCAACCCGGCATCGCCGCCCGGCTGTTCCGTACGCTGGCCGACCGCACTGTCAACGTCGACACCATCGTGCAGAACGTGTCGCTGCACGGCACCACCGACATCTCCTTCACCGTGCCCAAGACGGACCTGGCCGCCACGCTGGTGGTGGTGGAGGCGCTCGCCCCCGAGATCGGTGCCGGGGAGGTGCTGGCCGACGACGGCATCGCCAAGGTGTCGCTCGTGGGGGCAGGCATGCGGACCCACCCCGGAGTGTCGGCCACCATGTTCGAGACGCTCGCCGCGGCGGGGATCAACATCGACATGATCTCCACCTCCAGCATCCGCATCTCCTGCGTGGTGAGGGCCGACCGTGTGGAGGAGGCCGTCCGGCTCCTGCACGGTGCCTTCGGCCTCTCGGGGGGCTGAGCCTGGCCGGTAGACTTTTTCCCATGCGCGTCGCCGTGGTGGGGGCCACCGGGCAGGTGGGGACGGTCATGCGTGCCGTGCTGGCCGAGCGCCGCTTCCCCCTCGACGAGGTCCGCTTCTTCGCCTCGCCCCACTCGGCGGGCCGGCGCCTGCCCTGGGCCGGCGGCGAGGTCGAGGTCGAGGTGGCCGAGACCGCCGACTTCGCCGGCGTGGACATCGCCCTCGTATCGGCCGGGGCCACCGCGTCGCGCACCCTGTCGCCGCGCATCGCCGCCGCCGGTGCCGTCGTCGTCGACAACTCCTCGGCATGGCGCATGGACCCCGACGTGCCCCTGGTGGTGGCGGAGGTGAACCCCGACGCGCTCGACCGGATCGACAAGGGGATCGTGGCCAACCCCAATTGCACGACCATGGTGGCCATGCCCGTGCTGGGCCCGCTGCACCGCGCCGCGGGGCTGCGCCGGCTGATCGTGTCCACCTACCAGGCCGTGTCGGGGGCGGGCGGTGCCGGCGTGCGCGAGCTCGAGGAGCAGCTGGCCAAGACGGTGGAAGGGGCGGCCGGGCTCGCCTTCGACGGCGCGGCGGTCGACTTCCCGCCCGCCGCGGTGTTCGCCGGACCCGTCGCCCACAACGTGCTGCCCCTGGCGGGCCGGTTGGTGGAGGACGGCTCGGACGAGACCAACGAGGAGCAGAAGCTGCGCGACGAGACGCGCAAGATCCTCGACATCCCCGACCTCCCCGTGTCGGGCACATGCGTCCGCGTGCCGGTGTTCACGGGGCACAGCCTGTCGATCAACGCCGGGTTCGAGGAGGAGCTCACCGTCGAGCGGGCCCACGCCCTGCTGGCCGGTGCGCCCGGCGTGCGGCTCGTGGACGTCCCCACGCCCCTGGCCGCCGCCGGTGGCGACGCCATGCTCGTCGGGCGCCTGCGACGCGACCGCACCGTGCCCCACGGCTTGGCGCTGTTCGTGTCGGGCGACAACCTGCGCAAGGGGGCCGCCTTGAACGCCGTGCAGATCGCCGAGGCGCTCCTCGCCCGACGGGCGCGCTGACCGCTCAGGCCCAACCCCCCCGGGTCGACAGGGCCGTGATGCGCCGGGCCAGGTTGACGGCGTGGTCGCCGAAGCGCTCGTAGAAGCGGGCCACCAGGGCCGCCTCGATGGCGACCGGCAGGGGCATGGATCCGCTGGCGATCTCGGCGGTGAGCGTCACGTGCAGCTCGTCGAGCTCGTCGTCGAGGGACTCCACGTCCTCGGCCACGTCGGGGGCGCGATCGGCGTAGGCGTCGGCCGTGGCCCGCCACATGTCGCAGGCCACCTCGCCCATCTGCTCGACGAGGCCGCGCGCCCGCGGCGAGAGCTCGACCCCGAGCCCACGCACCGCCCGGCGCGACACGTGCTCGGCCAGGTCGCCGCTGCGCTCGAGCTCGGGCAGCATGCGCAACACCGCCACCAGGTAGCGAAGTTCCTCGGGCCCGGTGGCGCGCTGGGCCAGCTGGCTCTGGGCCAGCTGCTCGACCTCGCGGTAGAGGGCGTCGATCGTCTCGTCGCTCTCGGCCAGGACCCGTGCCGCCTCGCGGTCCCCGGCCAGCAGCGAGTGGGTCGCACCGGCCACGCCCTCGCCCACCAGGGCGAAGAGCTTGATGATCTCGCGATCGATGCGCTCCAGGCTCTCGGTGACATCGTCGGCGCTGTCCATGGGCACCACCACACGCTTCGCCACGTTTCCGCTCCTGTGCCCGTCGCCCTGTGCCTGACCGTAGCGCCGTCCCCGGGGGGGCGTCGGATCAGGTATCGGCCTCGACGTCGGCCATGATGAGGCGCGGCCCCGAAGGCCAGTCGAGGTAGCGCCAGCACCAGTTGACCAGCACCACCACCCTGTTGCGGAAGCCGACCAGGTAGACGAGGTGCAGTCCCAGCCACGCCAACCATCCCAGGGTGCCGCGCAGGATGAGCCCGTGGCGCAGCTGGGCCACCGCCGCGTGCCGGCCGATTGTGGCCATGAGGCCCTTGTCGTGGTATGCGAAGGCGGTGGTGGGGGATCCCGCCTGGCGTCGCACGATCTGGGCGGCGATGTGGCGCCCCGACTGGATGGCGACCTGCGCCACCTGGGGGCAGGCCTCGGTGCGCTTCGGTCCCCACGGCACCGCCGCGGCGTCGCCGGCCACGAACACCTCGGGATGTCCCTCGAGGGAGAGGTCGGGACGCACCACCACCCGGCTGCCCCGGGTGGTGGGGGCGGACAGGCTCGCCGCCAGTGTGCCGTCGACGGTCACGCCCCCGGCCCAGATCACCACGGCGGCGGTGATGTGCGTCCCGTCGGCCAGCTGCACCCCGTCGGCGGTGACTTCGCCCACCGCAGTGCGCAGGCGCACGTCCACCCCCCGGGCGACGAGCGTGTCGAGGGCGTAGTGACTCGCTTCGGGTTCGAACCCCGACAGCAGGCGCTCGCCCGCCTCGAGCAGCACCACGCGGGTGCGCTGGGGGTCGATGCGCAGCCGGTCGCGCCGCACCGACACCTCGAGCAGCTCCATGAGCGCCCCCGACGTCTCGACCCCCGTGGCCCCGCCGCCCACCACGACGAAGGTGGGCGCCGCGCCGTCGAAGCGCTCGGGCCGGGCGTCGGCCGCCTCGAGGCAGCCGAGTACCTGGTCCCGCACGTGGCGGGCGTCGGCCAGGGTGTAGAGGGGCAGACCGTGCGCAGCCGCGCCGGGGACGCCGAAGAAGCCCGTGGTCGCTCCTGTGGCCACCACCAGCTGGTCGTAGTCGAGGGTGGTGCCGTCGCCGAGGGCCAGGCGGCGCGCCGCGAGGTCCACGGACTCGACGCGTCCGTGGCGGAACGTCACGTTGGGGTCGCGGCCGAAGATGGTGCGCACCGGATAGGCGACGTCGGCGGGATCGAGCCCGGCCGTCGCCACCTGGTAGAGCAGTGGCTGGAAGGTGTGGAAGTTGTGGCGGTCGACGAGCGTCACCTGCACGGGGTGCCTGGCCAGGTGGTGGGCGGCGCTGAGGCCGGCGAACCCGGCTCCCACCACCACGACGCGTTCCACGGCGTGTCTCGGGCTCAGACGGCGCCCAGGGCGCGCGCCGCGGTGGTGATGTCCTCGACCTGCGGGAGGATGGCCTCCTCGAGCGACGGCTCGTAGCCGACGAAGGTGTCCGTCGCCGCCACCCGGCCCACGGGCGCGTCGAGCGACCAGAAGCAGGCGCCCGCCACCCAGGCGGCGACCTCGGCTCCGAAGCCCGCCGTGAGGGTGTCCTCGTGCACCACCAGCAACCGCCCGGTGCGCTGTACCGACTCGGCCACGAGGTCCCGGTCCCAGGGGGCGATGGTGCGCAGGTCGACGACCTCCACCGAGACCCCCTCGCCCGCCAGCTGCTCGGCCGCCACCAGCGACTTCTGCACCGTCGCCCCCCACGTCACGATGGTGAGGTCGCGTCCGGTGCGCACCACCGCGCCGCGTCCGAAGGGGATGACCCAACCCTGGTGGGGGACGGGGTCAGCGGCGTAGCGCTGGCGGTAGAGGTGCTTGTGCTCCAGGAACAGCACGGGGTCGTCGGCGGCGAAGGCGCTGCGCAGCAGGCCCACGGCGTCGCGGGCCCGTGACGGAAAGGCGACGAGCAGGCCCGGGATGTGGGCGAAGATCGACTCGCCGCTCTGGGAGTGCCAGATGGCCCCGCCCGTGAGGTAGCCGCCGATGGCCACCCGCACCACGAGCGGGCACGTGAAGGCCCCGTTGGAACGCCACCGGGTGGTGGCCGCCTCGCTGCGCAGCTGCTGCATGGCGGGCCAGATGTAGTCGAAGAACTGGATCTCGGCGCAGGGCTTCAAGCCCCGGAGGGCCTGCCCGATGCCGCGGCCCACGATGTTGGACTCGGCCAGCGGGGTGTTGTAGCAGCGCGCCGAGCCGAAGCGCCGTTGCAGGCCGCGGGTGACGCCGAACACGCCACCCTTGCCCTCCACGTGGTCGAGGACCTCGTCGTCGGCGTCGGCGACGTCCTCGCCGAAGACCCGGATGCGCTCGTCGCCGGCGAGCAGCTCGTGCAGCGTCATCCGGATGGCGTCGGCCATGACCACGGGCCCCGAACCCTCCTCCCCCTCGGCGAACGCGGGCACGGGGTCGGGCTCGGGGTCGGCCAGCGCCGGCAGCCGGACCACGTTGTCGGTGACGGTGGCGGGGTCCGGGCGTGCGGCGGCCAGGGCCTCGTCGGCGGCCCGCGCCGCGATGTCGCGCGCCTCGTCGCGTAGTCGCGCCGCGTCCTCGGGGGTGAGGATCTCCGCCGCGATCAGGGCGCGCTCGAAGGTGTCGATGGGATCGTGCGCCTTTTCGTCGGCGAGCTCCTCGGCGTCGCGGTACTTGGCTTGGGAGTCGGCTGAGGAGTGCGAGTAGGGACGGGTGACGTGGGCGTGGATGAGGCCCGGTCCCTCACCGGCGCGCACCCGGGCGATGGCCTTCGCCCCCTGGTCCCGGCACGACGCGTAGTCCCACCCGGCCATGGTCGTCACCGCCAGGCCCCGGAAGCCGCGCACCAGCTCGGCCACGGGGGCGGGGGACTGGTCGGCGGCGCGCACGGAGATTGCGTACCCATTGTCGGCCACCACGAACAGCGTGGGGAGGTGGAGCCGGCACGCCGTGTTGAGGCTCTCCCAGAACTCGCCTTCCGAGGTGGCGCCCTCGCCGAGCGACACGTAGGTGACCTCGTCGCCGTAGGCTCGGCATCCGGGCAGGCCGGGCCGGCGGGCGATGTAACGCCCCGCCTCGGCGCAGCCCACGGCGGGCAGGCACTGGCTACCGGTGGGGCTCGACTGGGTGACGATGTTGCGGGTGACGTCGCCCCAGTGGCACGGCATCTGCCGTCCCCCCGAGGCGGGGTCGAGGGCCGATCCGACCGCCTGCAGCATGATGTCGAGCGGCGTCACCCCGAGGCCGAGCACCAGAGCCCGGTCGCGGTAGTAGGGGAAGAACCAGTCGTAGGCGGGCCGCAGCGACCGGGCCAGCGCCAGGAGCAGGATCTCGTGCCCGGCTCCCGAGATCTGGAAGAACACCCGGCTCTGCTTCTGCAGCAGGATCTCGCGGTCGTCGAGGGCCCGGGACAGGCACGCCGTGGCGAAGTCCGCGATCAGCTCGTCGGGGCTGTAAGCCTGGAGCGGGCCCGGGGCCGCGGCGCCGGTGTCCGTCGAGGTGGCGGTGTCGGTCGAGGTGGCGCCACTCTCTTCTCCTCGCGCCACCGCGCCCTTGCGCACCACTGACGACGCTACCCGGTGCCAGGGACGATTCGGTGCCCGTGAGGAGGCCCCGGGGAGGGTCCCTCGGCGCTGTCACACCCCCGGGTTACGCTCCCGCGTGCACCCTCGGAGCAGGGAAAATCTCGCCCGAGAGCCATGGCAAGAGGGGGATCTCATGATCGTCGGACTGGTCATCGGTGTGGTGGTTGGTGGTGGCATCGGTGCCCTCGTGGCACTGATCGTGGCTGGGTCCCGGGCCTCGGCGCGCGCCGCGTTCCAAGGAGCACAGCACGCCGCCGTCCTGGGCACGGCCCGTGCCGAGATGGCGGCGCTGCAGGCGACCCTCGACCACGAGCGCCTCGCCGCCGCCGAGCGCCAGGTCGCCACCGACGAGGTGCGGCGCCAGCTGGCCGGGGAGTTCGCCCAGTTGTCACGCCAGGCTCTCGAGCACAACAACTCACAGTTCCTGGAGCTGGCCGACGCCCGTATCGCCAGCGCCCAGCAGTGGGCGCGCGGCGACCTCGACAGCCGCGCCCAGGCCCTCGAGCAGCTGCTCGGTCCCCTGCGCGAGCAGCTCGGCCGCTACGAGGAGGGCCTGCGGCGCCTCGAGATCGACCGTCAGGGGGCGTACGCCGGGCTCAACGAGCAGGTGAAGCAGCTGGCCACCTCGCAGGACAAGCTCCAGGCCGAGACGCGCAACCTGGTCACGGCCCTGCGCGCCCCTGCCACCAGGGGCCGGTGGGGCGAGCTCCAGCTGCGGCGGGTGGTGGAGATGGCCGGGATGCTCGAGCACTGCGATTTCGAGGAGCAGGTCAGCACCGACGCGGGCGAGAGCCGGGGTCGTCCCGACATGATCGTGCACCTGCCGGGGGCCAAGCGCATCGTGGTCGACGCCAAGGTGCCCCTCCAGGCCTTCCTCGACGCCAACGAGGCCACCGACGAGGACGGGCGGCGCGCCCATCTGAAGACGCACGCCCGCCACCTGCGCACCCACGTCGACTCGCTGGCGAAGAAGGCGTACTGGCAGGACGTCGACGACTCCCCGGGCTTCGTGGTGGCCTTCGTGCCCGGCGACCCGCTGCTGGCCGCCGCCCTCGAGAACGACACCTCGCTGCTCGAGCACGCCGTTTCCAGCCACGTGCTGCTCGCCACCCCCACCACGCTCATCGCCCTGCTGCTCACCGTGGCGCGCGGCTGGCAGCAAGAGGCGCTGGCCGAGAACGCCCGCGAGGTCCAGCACATGGGACGCGAGCTCTACAAGCGGCTGGCCACCTTCGGCGACCACATGGCACGCGCCGGGCGGAGCCTGAGCGGCGCCGTCGACTCGTACAACAAGGCGGTGGGGTCGTTGGAGAGAAGCGTCCTGCCCCAGGCCAGGCGCTTCCACGACCTGGGTGTGGTGGGAGGCTCCGACAAGGAGATCCCCGAGCTCGATGCCGTCGACGCCCTGACCCGCCGGCTCGAGGCGCCCGAGCTCACCGCTTCCATGCGCCCCGCTCCCGGGGACTCGGGCCTGGAGCTCATCGCCGGGTCGGGGTGGGACTCTGACGACGACGACGAGCGATTCGACCTGCCGCCCGCCGCCGCCACCACCTGAGGGCTACGAGCGGCTCGACACGAGCGCCGCACCGGCGTCGAGCGCCTCGGCCCGGGCCGCGGCCAGTTCCGCCCCGTCGATGACGTGCTCCAGCGGATCGCCCGTGCCCACGAAGACGAGCACGCAGCGCCGCACGGTCATCCCCGTCGACTGCTCCAGGGCGTAGGCGTAGCTCGCCAGCTGGGGCCCGTAGCGCCGGGCGGCCACGGCCACGCCCGCCGGCCCGTCGACGCGGTCGGTCTTGTAGTCCACCACCACCAGGCCGTCGTCGTCCTCGACGACGAGGTCCACGTAGCCCTCGAGCACACCGCCGTCGCCCACCGGCACGGCCACGAACAGCTCGCGCCAGTGCCGGTGTCCCGCCGCCGCCGCCACGCTCTCGGCCCGCAGCGCCGCGTCCACCATGACCACCACGTCCTCGGCCCGCTCCCCCACGCCCTGCGCCGCGGCGCGGCCCCGGGCCACCTCGGCCGGTGCTCTGCCCGCCGCGTCGGTGCCGGCGGCGAGGTCGATGGCAGCCAGGGCGCCGTGCACGGCCCGGCCCACCTGGAGCGACACCTCGGCGTCGCGCCACAGCGCCCCCGTGGCGTCGGGGGACCCGGGGTCGGGCGCCGATGCGACCCGGCGGGCCACGGCGTCGCCGGCACCGGCGCCCTCGGCCACCCGTTCGGCCACGGCGGTGGCGGTGGTGACCGGCACCCGCCGTCGCGACGACAGGGCCTCGTGCCGGGCGGCCTCGAAGGCGTCACGCCGGGAGAGCCAGGCCGAGGTGTCCTCCTCCTCGGGCCCGGCCGCTTCGGTGGGGCGAGACCTCGAACCGGGTGCGGGTGCGGTCGAGGCGTCCTCGGCGGGCAGCCGGCGCCACAAGTCGGGTCGACGGGCGCAGATGTCGAAGAGGCGGGCCGCCTCGGTGGGCGTGGCGGTGGTGCCGGCCTTCATCTCCTTGTGGTGCAGCCCGATCACGAGGTGGTCGCGTGCTCGCGTCATCCCCACGTACAGCAGCCGGTGCTGCTCGAGGGCGTCGAGCTCGCGCTCGCGCTCGCTCACCACGTCGTAGCCCCCCGACTTGAGGTCGCGCCGGGCCCGCAGCTCGGGGGTGCCGTCGTCTGCCCACAGCACCGCCGGGGTGCGCTGCCCCGCTCCCACCTCGCGTTCCAGCCCGGCCAGGACGACAACGGGGAACTCGAGTCCCTTGGCGCCGTGGACGGTCATGACGCGCACGGCGTCGTCATCGGGGTCGGGCGGCCCCACCCCGCCACGGTGCCGGTCGTCCTCGGCCTGGAGGTCGGCCCAGCGCAGGAAGGACCGCAGGGGACCGCCCACCGTCTCGTCGAAGAGCCGGGCCTGGTCCACGAGCCACCGCAGCCGGTGCCAGTGGTCGCGGGGGCGGTGGTAGGCGAGGCAGAGCTCGAAGCTGCGTAGCTCGTCGAAGGCGAGCATCACCATGGCCGACGGCTCGTGCCACCACCGGCGATCGTGCAGGCTCACCAACACGGCCATGGCCCGGGCCACCGGGTGCGCCTCGAGCCCCGGCGGCGCCTCGGCCCTCGGGTCCCATCGGCCATCCGCCTGGCGCCACGACACGAGGTCGTCGTCGCCGCAGGCGAGGCCGGGGCTGCGCAGGGCGGCCAGGACGGCCATGGCGTCGGCGGGGTCGTCGGCGGCGTGCAGCACGGCCAGCACGTCGCGCACCTCCTGGGACCCCCACAGCATGGCCACCCCTTCGAGGCGGTAGGGGATGGCCGACTCCTCGAAGGCCTCCTCCAATGCGGCCAGGCCGGTGCGGGCGGGGAGGAGCACGGTCACGTCGCGCCAGCGCGCCGCCCGCACGCCGTCTGCTCCGTCGGACACGGCCCAGCGCTGGTCGTGCACGACCGAGACGGCGGCGGCGATGTCGCGCGCCGCCAGGCGTCGGATCTCCGCCGCCGTGCCGCGGTTGGGTCCCCCCACCACGACCACCGGGGGCATGCCCGGGACGGATCTGCCGACGGTGGGAGGCGGCGCGACGGGGCGCGAGGTTCGGGCCCCGCCCGGGGGGTCGAGGCCGAGGCCGTCCAGGGTGAGCTGCTCGGCCCGGGCTCCCGGAGCCGCCGTGGTGACGCCGACGGCGCCCGGGCGCGACGGTGCGGCGCGCAGTGCCATGGCGGCCCGGGCTCCGTACAGCGCGTGGTGGGCGGCCTGACCCGGGACGGGCACGGCGCCGAAGAGCTCGGCGAACACGGTGTTCACGAAGGCGAGGATGCCGGGGACCGATCGGAAGTTGGTGACGAGCACCACGGCGTCCCCGATCTCGCTCCCCACGCGGGCGAATGACTCGATGTCGGCGCGCCGGAAGCGGTAGATCGACTGCTTGGGGTCACCCACCACGAAGAGGCCACCCGGCTCCCCGCTCGCCAGGTCGGCCGAGCCGTCCACCGCCGCCGCCAGGCGGGCGGCCAGCTCCACCTGGATGGGGTCGGTGTCCTGGAACTCGTCGATGAGGAGCCGGCGGTAGCGGCGCCGCAGGGCGGCGCGTGCCGCTCCGTCGTGGCGCAGCAGCCGGCGGGCGTGGACGAGAAGGTCGTGGAAGGCGAGACGTCCCTCGGCGCGGCGCTCGTTGGCGGCACCGACCACGAAGTGGGCCAGGCGCGCCCCCAGCTCGCCGAGCACGGCCCGGCGCGTCGCCTGCAGGAGGTCGAGTCGCGCCTTCTCGGCCGTGGCGCACGCCGCCCGGACCTCCTCGACGTGGTCGTTCCAGTTGTCACGCTTGCCGTAGCTGCACTGCAGTCCGCGCAGGCCGTCGAGGAGGCGCAGGGTGGACTGGGCGTCGTCGCACGTCGCCAGCCCGGCGCGCACCCCGGCCAGCGTGGTGTCGAGGTGTTCCTTCAGCTTGTCGCTGTCGTCGGTGCACCACCCGCCGAGGGCTACGGCGGCGTCGATGGCGTCGAGCACGGGACCGGGCTCGGCGCTGGGCCAGTTCCCCGGAGCGGGCCGGAGCCGCTCGAAGGCCTCGAGCCCGCCGTCCTCCAGGCGGTCCCAGTGGGTGTGCAGCGCCCACGCCATGTCGGCCAGGTCGACGCGCATGAGCCCGACCGAGAACCCCCGCACCAGGGCCTCCTCGGCATCGGGGTCGGCCAGCAGGACGTCGGCGAAGCGCTCGAAGCGGGCCTCGAAGTCGGCCCGTTCGGCCGTCTCGTCGAGGACGTCGAAACCGGGGGGGATGCCGGCGGCCACGCAGTGCTCGACCAGGATGCGCTGGGCGAAGGCGTGCAACGTGCAGATGGCGGCCTCGTCGACCTCGTGACGTGCCGCCACCAGGCGGGCCTCGGTGGGGCTCTGCGCCGCCACCTCCTCGATCCGCTCCCGGATGCGTTGGCGCAGCTCGGCCGCGGCCGCCTCGGTGAAGGTGATCGCCGCGATCTCGCGCAGCTGGGCCCGGCCCGACCGCACGAGCTGCAGGATCCGGCCCACGAGCGCGGTGGTCTTGCCCGTGCCCGCGCCGGCCACCACCACCAGGGTGGTGTCGAGCTCCGCCTCGATGCGGGCCCGGGCCGTCGTGTCGTCGGGCGCGTCCCCGTCGAGCACCTCGGCGCCAAGCGCACGGTCGTCGTGCACCGCCGTCACGTGCCCGGGAACCGTCCCACCACGGCCCCGGCCAGGTCGTCGGGGACGGTGGTGTTCATAAGGGCGACGACCGGGGCGAGCGCCGGATCGGCGTTCTTGCGCGCCCATTCGCGGTCGCGTGTCGACGGGCACACCACGTCGAAGTCACAGGTGCGACAGGAGTCGAACTGCCGCTCCCCGGGCTTCTCGGTGGGCGCGCCGGGAAAGGCGCCGGCCTCGACGGCGTCGGCGATGAGGCCCAGCACCTCCCGGAAGCGGGCCTGCACCGCATCGGTGAGGGGCAGGTTGTAGCAAGGGGCCACCCGCTGCTCGGACAGGAGCCAGTAGCGGGCGAGCACCGGCGCCTCGTCGCCGAAACGGGCCTGCGCCGCCATGGCGTACACCGGGAGCTGCAGGAGCCGTCCTCCCGCCACCGGGTCCTTGCGCAGGTCGGCCAGCATGGTCTGGCGGCCCGTCTTGTAGTCCGACACCACGAGCTCGCCGCCCGGGGCGCGGTCGACGCGGTCGGCCTTGCCCTTGAAGCGCACCGTCCGCCCCTCGCCCAGTTCCACCGCCACGGCGGGCAGCGCACCCTCGGCCCCGTCACCGAACTCGAGCTCGGCCGCCAGGGGCTCGAGGTCCCCCTCCTCGTGGTGGAAGCGGGCGAGGTCCCGCCGCATGGCGGCGCGGTCCATGCGCCACAGCAGGGCCTTGCCCACCAACCCACCGCGACCTGCCGCCTCGAAGTGCTCCTCGGCCACGGCCAGCAACCGCTCGAGCGAGCGCGGCGCGCCGGCTAGGCGCTCGAGCAGGTAGGCCTCGAGCACCTCGTGGACGAGGGTGCCGCGCTCGGCCGGCTCCATCTGCCACAGGTCTTCGGGCAGGGTGCGCTCCCGCACGTTCAGGATGCGGTCGTAGAGGAACCGCCGGGGGCACTTGGCGTAGGCCTCGAGACGGGTGGCCGACACCGGGGTCTCCGCCGAGAAGGGCGACACCGAGCCCCGGCCCACGTTCCCGTCGAAGCGGCTGAAGGCGTCACCGGCGCGCTGGCGCGCCGCGGTGATGCCGGTGGCGAGGCGCGCCGAGCACGACGCCACCGGGGCGAGCGACGGGTCGCGTCCCGCCGCCGCCCAGCGGGAGATGTCGTGGAGCTCGAGCTCGCGCACCGACAGCGGCGGGTCGGCGGCCGCCACGGTGGCGGCGAAGGAGGCGACCGGGCGCCAGCGCGTGGCGGGGGTGGTGAGCCGCTCCAACCAGCGCGACGGCATCTGCTCGCGCCCGGTGCGGGGGTCCACGCGCGGATAGGTGGCGACGCGCCGCGTCGCACCCGTGGCCACGGCGGCGACGAGGTCGGTCCGCAGCTCCTCGAGGCGCGCCGCCCGGGTGCGCAGCCCGCCCGAGGCGTCGAGGCGCCGGACGTCCTCAGGGAGCAGGGCGTCGTCGCCCACGGCCCCGGGGACGAGCGCGTCGGCCATGCCCAGCACGACCGCGCCGTCGAACACGAGGCCGCGGGCGCGGCCCAGGGGTGCCACGAACACGCCGTCGCCGAACCCGCCCTCGGGGATGTCCGAGCCGTCCAGGGGCGTCTCCTCCAGCACCGTGCGGACGGTGCGGCGGAAAGACGCCAGGTCGGCGCTGCCCGACACCCGGTCGAGCTCGCCGAGCGCCAGCACCGCCCCCCGCACCTGGGCGGCGGCGGCCGCCTCGGCTGCCGGCCACGATCCGTCGTCGTCGGCGAGGTACCGGTCGAGCAGCCCCGCCGCCCAGCGGGCGAGCGAGTCCCACGACGTGGCGGGCGGGGACGTGCCCTCGACCAGCCCGGCCACGAACCCGGCCAGGGCCTCGGCGTCGTCGCCCCGGTCCGGCCCGGTGCGGCCGCGCAGGGCGGCGAGCCGCTCGGCCCACTGCGCCGTGCCCCGCACCACCCCCGCCTCGGCCGAGACGAGGTCCCAGCGGCTGGCCGGAACACGGCGCCGGTCGGGGCCGCCCACGATGGGGGCGGTGGCCAGCCACGCCATGACCTCCTCGCGACCCCAGTCCGAGGTGGCCAGGTCGAGGAGGCGCACCAGGGCGATCCCGGCCACGGACCGGTCGAGGCGGCGCAGCTCGGGCCCGTTGGTCGGCACGTCGGCGGCGGCCAGCTCCTGGTGCACCATGCGCGCGTAGGAGGGCCCGGCGGGATGCAGCACCGCCTGGCGCCACAGCGGCGTGCCCTTCTCCGCCGCGGAGACGACCGAGCGCAGCGCCGCCCGCACCTCCTCGCCGGGATCGGCGCAGTCGCGCACCTCGGTGAACGACGCCGGCCCCGGAGAGGAAGGGATCCACCGGATGCCGGGGCGGGCGGCCAGGAGGTCGAGCACCCGACGCTGCGACGGCGCCAGGGTGCCGAGCTCGAGGCACACGAGCGTGCCCAGCGCCGGCACCGCCCCCGACGGCGCGCCGGCGGCGGAGACGGCGGCCCGGGCCACCTCCACCTCGTCGGCGAACCCCCGCTCCCGCAGGTGCGAGCCCACCGCCACGACCAGCCGGGCCAGCTCACCCACGCGCCCGGGACGGCCGCCCAGGGCGTCGATGGTCGGGCCCGGGCACCGCCGGAGCTCGGTGCAGGCGTCGTGCATGGCGGCGAGACCCCGGGGGTGGCCGGCCAGGTCGGCCAGCCATCCCGGCGTACCGGCCGCGCACTGGCGCAGGGCTTCGAGGTCGACGGGGGCGGGGGCGACGCGCAGGTCCCGCGCCGCCAGGGCGGGGGCCGCCAGCCGGCGCAGCAGCTTGTCCACCACGGTGCACTCGACGTTGGCCACCCCCCGGCGCCCCGACGGACCCGGTTGTGTCCCCAGGGTGCGCCGTACGGCCAGCGCGGCGTACACCGACGGCGCCACCACGGTGACCGGGGCGAGCGGGTCCGCACCCTTGGCCGCCGCCACCTCCGCGGCCAGCGAGGCCGTGACGAGGTCCCCGTCGCGCGTCATTTCGGCATGCTACGGCCCGGCTGTGGCGCCGCCACCGGCCGGTGTGACCCGGGGGTCAGGTGCGCAGGCGCCACCAGATGGAGAAGGTGTCGCGCAGCATGTCGAACACGACGTGGCCCGACACCGTGCTCGAGAAGCGCCGCCCGATGCGCACGGGTGCCTCCACCAGGTCCCGGTAGCCCAGGCGGTGGGCGATCACGAGCATCTCGAGGTCGAAGGCGTAGCCCTCCTCCTCCATGAGCGGCAGCACCTCCGACAGCACCTCGCGCCGGACGAGCTTGATGCCGGCCTGGGTGTCGCGCACGTCCAGGTGGAACAGCATGCGGACGAGTTGCTGGTACCCCCACGAGTACAGGCGCCGGGCCGGCGGGTACACCACCTGTGAATCGGGGTGGCGCTTGCTCCCGAGCACCACGTCGGGGTGCCGGCGGCGCACGACCTCGACGAAGTCGGCCAGGAGCTCGGGGGGGACGTCACCGTCGCCGTCGATGAACCCCAGGTAGCGGCCCCGTCCCGTGGCGAGCCCGGCGCGCACGGCCTTGCCCTTGCCGGCGTGGGCGATCTCCACGCGTCGCACGACGTCGGGGTGCAGTCCCTCGAGCGAGGCGTCGCTACCGTCGGTGGACCCGTCGGAGACCGTGACGATCTCGAAGGAGATGCCCGTTCCCCGCAGCACGTCGACGGCGCCCTCCACCGTGGAGCGCAGCCCGGGACCGGGGTTGTAATACGGCACGACGACGGTGAGGTCGACGAGGGGGTCGGGAAGGTCGGTGGGCGACACGAGACTCAGCCTTGTCGTGGACGCGGCCTGAAGACGGACACCGGAAACTCTCCGCGCCACGGCCCCCCCTCCTGTGCCAGCGCATGCCGCACCCGGAGCATCCCCGTGCGGACGTGGCCAATGTTACCGGCGCACCTGCGCCAACAGGGCGCGAAGGGGGGCGGCCCGGGGGCACCGGCCGGGAGGGTGTCGGTGGGCACGCTCGGACCTCCCCCCCGGGCTTCACAGGGCCTTCTGCACGACATCCCAGCATCTTCCCAGCTCGATCGGCGATCCTAGGGGGGCGTCCCCCGTCTGCGGCGGGGTGCGAACGCCTGTTCAAGGTCGAGAGGGAGGTGGCACGAGTGCGGATCCTCGTGTTGGGGGGCGACGGGTACCTGGGATGGCCGACGGCGTTGCACCTGTCGCGCCGGGGCCACGAGGTGGCCGTGGTGGACAACTTCGTGCGCCGTCAGT
>JBEKVE010000027.1:0-24024 GCA_049514335.1 Acidimicrobiales bacterium | reverse complement strand
CGAATCGCGCAGGTCCTGCTTCACCGTCAACGGGACGTGGCGCAGGTCGTCGACCGTCTTCACGTCCTCGGGGGCGCCGATGCCCGCCGCGGTGAGCTTGTCCTTGAACAGGGGGACGGGGAGATCGAAGATCTTGCGCATGAGCACGCTCAGGCGCTCGTCCTGCAGCGCCCGGAGCCGCTCGGGGTCCATGGTCTGGACCTCGGGATCCCAGTACTGCTGTGCCGGGTCCCGGGGCGGTGGCCCCAGGATCTCGGGTCCGTAGTTCGGCATGGTCCCTCCCTGTTCCTGCGCCGCGGGCGGCGCTTCGGTGCGCCCTACTTGCGGGGCAGGCCGAGCACACGCTCGGCGATGATGTTGCGCTGGATCTCCGACGTCCCCCCGGCGATGGTCCCGGCGAAGCTCTGCAGCCAGTGCACCAGCCACGCCTCGCTGTCGCCGCGCCCCACCGACGGTGCCTCGTGCCGGGCCAGATCGATGCCGTTGGCCCCCAGGGCCTCGCCCACGTCGAGCGCCAGGTTGCGCCGCATCTCGCTGCCGAGCAGCTTGAGCACGGAGTGCTCGGGCGAGGCCATGCCCTTGGCGAACTTGGCGAATCCCCGGTACCCGAGGAGCTTGAGCGCCTGGGACTGCACGTAGGCGCGTGCCACCGTGGCCCGCAGCAGGGGGTCGTCGGCCAGCCGCCGCCCTCCGGGCAGCGCGGTGGTGGCGGTTGCGATGACGCGCTCGATGATGCGCTCGGTGCCGGTGGCCTCGTTGATCCACAGCATGCCGCGCTCGTGGGCGAGCGATCCCCCTGCCACCGACCAGCCGCGGTGCAGCTCGCCCACCAGGTTGCCGACGGGCACCGCCACGTCGGTGAAGAACACCTCGTTGAAGTCGGCGTGCTCGCTGTCGGTCAGCTCGGCGATGGGTCGGGTCTGCACCCCGGGTGTGGTCATGTCGACGATGAGGACGCTGATCCCGGCGTGCTTGGCGGCTTCGGGATCGGTGCGCACGAAACAGAAGCAGTAGTCCGAATGGTGCGCTCCCGAGGTCCACACCTTCTGGCCGTTCACGACGAAGTGGTCGCCGTGCAGCTCGGCCCGGGTGCGCAGGCCGGCCAGGTCGCTGCCGGCGTTGGGCTCGCTCATGCCGAGGCACCAGCTGATATCGGCCCGGAGCGTGGGCAGCACGTAGCTCGCCTTCTGCTCCTCGGTCCCCCAGTCGAGGATGGAGGGGGTGATGATGGAAAGCCCCTGGGGGTTGCAGCTGCGGGGCACCCCGAGGCGCGACAGCTCCTCGAAGTACACCATCTGCTGCACGGGGGTGGCGTTGCGCCCGCCGTACTCGGGGGGCCACCCCGGTACCAGCCAGCCGTTGTCGAAGAGCTTGCGCTGCCACACACGGGCCCATTCGGGGATGTGGGCCGAGGACTTCACCCGCTCGGTGCGTTCCGAGGAGGGGGGGAGGTTCGCCTCCATCCACGCCCGGAGGTCGTGGCGAAACGCCTCGGTCTCCTCGTCGTAGTGCAGGCGCATCGGGGGGATCGTAGTCCGACTGACGTGCGTGTCAGCTAGGCGGTGGGGCCGTCGCGCCGCACGTCGCAGCGGCGCCGGTGGTGCGCCGACCTCTCACGACGCCCCCCGGGTGAGGAGCATGCACCCGGCGATGGGACCGCCCCCGGCGGCCACCGCCGCCACCTCGGGGGACCCGGGGACCTGGCGCGGCCCACCGTCGCCGCGCAGCTGCACGCACGCCTCGTGCAGCATGCCGAAGCCGTGCAGGCGCCCGGCCGAGAGCTGACCGCCGCTCGTGTTGAGAGGGACCGCACCGTCGAGGGCGATGCGGGACCCACCCTCGACGAAGGCCCCGCTCTCGCCCCGGCCGCACAGGCCGAGCTCCTCGAGCCACACCATGGTGAGGATGCTGAAACCGTCGTAGAGCTCGGCCACGTCCACATCGGCGGGCCGCAGGTCGGTGCGCGCCCACATCGAGGCGGCCGCATCGCGGGCCGAGAAGGTCGTCATGTCGTCGAACTGGTCCCAGCTCGGCCGGCCGCGGATGGCGGTGCCGATGGCGTTGACGTGCAGTGCAGGGCGCGGGGCGTCGGGTGCGTAGTCGGCGTGCGACACCACCACCGCCGTCGACCCGTCGCAGGGCGCGTCGCAGTCGTAGAGGCACAGGGGGGTGGAGATCATGCGCACGGCCAGGTAGTCCTCGAGCGTCATGGGCTCGCGGTAGATGGCCTTGGGGTTGCGCGCCGCGTTGCGCCGCCCGTTCAGCGCGATCTGGGCGAGCTGCTCGCGGGTGAGGCCGAACTCGTACATCCGCCGCTGGGCGATCCAGGCGATCCAGTTGGCAGCCGACACCGCGCCGTAGGGGATGGTCCACTGCATGAAGCCGCTCATGCGGGGGATGCCGCGTCCCCCGCCCCCGCCGCCGATGCCCTGGCGGCCACCGGCGCCCTGGGCGCTCGACTCGGTCACGGTGCGGTAGACGAGCACGTGGCGGGCCAACCCCGCCGCCACGGCCATGCAGGCGGCGAAGACGGCGCGCAGCTGGCCCGGGCCCTCGAGGCCGCCGTCGTGCCAGTTGAGCCGGAGGCGCAGCGCGTCCTGCACCTCGGGGCTCGAAGGCCCGGCGAAGCCACCGGTCCCCACCCCCGCGCCGGGGAAGGTGGCCAGTCCGTCGATGTCGTCGCGTGTGAGGCCGGCATCGGCGACGGCCTGCAGGCAGGCGTCGACGGTCAGGTCGATGTCGGTGCGCCCCAGTCGCCGCCCGACGTCGGACTGGCCGATGCCGGACACCACCGACCGGCGTTCGAGCAGGTCCACCGTCATGCGGCCCCCCCGCCGGCGGGGCGGAACAGCGGCAGCCACACGTCCTCGCTGTGCTCGAAGGTCACCTCGACCGGCATGCCGATGTGCACGTCCTCGATCCGGCAGTCGACCAGGTTGGTGGTGAGGCGGACGTCGTCCTGCTCGGCGATGGTGACCAGGCCGATGACGTAGGGCTCGGACCCCGGGATCCACTGCTGGTGGTTCACGGTGAAGGAGTGCACCACGCCCCGGCCGCTCACCGCCTCGGGCTCGAGCGGTCCGTCGAGGCAGTAGGGGCAGCGCGGCGCGGGAGGGTGGACGTAGTGCCGGCAGCCGCCGCAGCGCAGGAAGCGCAGGCGTCCGTCCTCTCCGGACGTCCAGAAGAAGTGGGTGTCGGCACCGAGCCGGGGCAGAGCCCGCACCGACGGGCCGGGCGCCACGGTGCCGCTTGGCGCCGACCCCGGCGCGCCGGCGGAGGGCGCGTCGGCAGGGGGCGGGCTCACTGTTCGGACCGAGGGCAGAGTCGGGGGCAGAGCCGGGGGCGGGTCACGGGGCGAGATGCTACGTCACGGGCGGGGAACCTGACGGCGCCGTCAGGGTTCGCGGCGCTACGCTCGCCCCGTGCCGCACTCCGGCCTCCGTGACCGCCGGGTTCTCGTGGTGGGTGCCTCCTCCGGGATCGGCCGGGCCCTGGCCCTCGCCGCCGGGGCGGCCGGGGCCGCGGTGGCGATCGGCGCCCGGCGACTGGCCCTGGTGGAGGAGGTGGCGTCCGCCATCAGCGACGGAGGGGGCGATGCCCGGGCCTGGTCCTGCGACGTCACCGACGAGGCAGCGTGCGCCCGGCTGGTCGACGAGGCGGCGCAGTGGATGGGCGGCATCGACGTGCTTCTCTACATGGCCGGGAGCGCGCCGCTCGTACGGGTGCGCGACGCCACCCCCGAGCAGTGGCACACCATGCTCGCCACCAACCTGGTGGGGGCGTCGCTCGTGCTGTCGAGAGCCATGTCGCACCTGCACGCCGCCGCCGATCCCGTCGTCGTGGTCACGACGCACTCCATGGGAGAGCCGTGGCCGTGGCTCGGGGTCTACGGGTCCACCAAGGCGGCGCTGGCCGAGCTGGCCCGGGGACTTCGCGCCGAGGAGCCCGGACTGCGGGTGCTGTGCGTGGCGGTGGGCAACACCGCCACCTCCTTCGCCGACGGGTGGGACCCGGCCACCGCCGGGCAGGCCTTCGAGGAGTGGGTGTCAGCGGGCCGCCTGCGCTACGAGGTGCTCCAGTCCGACGAGATGGCGGGTGCGATCCTCGACGCCGTGCTCGACCCGTCCGGGCCCGACGACCTGCTCATCGCCGGTGCCGAGGTTCCGTCAGGGCCATAGCGGGCAAAAGGGGCCGGTCGTAGCGTTTTCTCCTGGTGGATGTCGACCTTTGGGTTGATCCCTGGTACCTCGACGGACGGCGTGTGGTCGCCCTCTCCGAGGAGTTCACCCGCGAGCCGAAACAGGGTGACACGGTGGTCGTGGGTGACTCGTCGGGGCGCCGCTGCAACGGGCGGGTGACCGTGGTCGACGGGTGGGCAGGGCACGCGCATATCGAGGTCACGTTCGATCGGGCCACGTTTCGCGATGAAGGCGGCGGCCCTGGAGGAGACGGGCCTCGGTCAACCGCCCCGTAACCCTCTAGCGCGCCGTCTCAGCGGATTCGGCCAGCGAGCGCAGGCTGGACCGGTCGATCTTCTCCATAGCGGTGCGGGGCAACTCGTCGGTGACGACCACGGCCTCGGGAAGCTTGTAGGCGGCCAGCCGGGTGCGGGCGTGCTGGCGCAACGACTCCAGGGTGGGGGCCTCGGCGCCGCGCCGCGCCACGACCACGGCCACGCCGATCTCCCCCATGACGGCGTCGGGGCGAGGGACCACCGCCACGTGGGCCACGTCGGGATGGTCGGCGAGGACGTTCTCGACCTCGAGCGGGAAGACGTTGTACCCGCCCCGCACGTACATCTCCTTGGACCGCCCCTCGAGGTGCAGACGTCCCCGGTCGTCGACGTAGCCCAGGTCCCCGGTGCGTACCGACCGGTCGGCGGTGAACACCGCCGCCGTGGCTTCGGCGTCGTGCCAGTAGCCGCGCATGACCGCCGCCGAGCGCAGGCACACCTGGCCGGTCTCCCCCGCCGGGAGGACGGTGTCGTCGTCGGACCGGATGGTGAGCTCGACGCCGCGCCGCGCCCGGCCCACGGACTCCTCGGCGTCCTCGGGGGCGTCGTCAGCGGCCGTCCCCACGCCCACGCCCGCCTCGGTGCAGGTGTAGCGGACCACCACCGGCACGCCGAAGCGCCGTCGCGCCTCGCGCACCAGGGCGGCAGTGGCCGGGCCCCCGCCCATGGCGATGGCGCGCACGCTGCTCGTGTCGGTCGACTCGAAGCGCTCGTGGCGCAGCATGAGCGCCACCTGGGTGGGGATCCCCCCGAGCGTGGTGATGCCGTGGCGCGCCACCATCTCGAGCGCGGCGCCTGCCGACCACCGCTCCATGAGATACGTCGTGCCGCCGCCGCGCAACGTCTGGGGCAGCTTGGTCATGTACCCGAGGTGGGCGAACGACGTCGATGAAAGCCCCCGGCCACCACCGCCCCACCGGCCACCACCGTCGATGTCCCCGATGGCGGCGAGCTGCGTCGCCCCGAACACCGCGCCCCTGGGCGCACCGGTGGTGCCCGAGGTGAACACCACGGCGATGGGCTGGTCGCCGCGCATGCCGTCATCGGCTGCGGCGCCGCCATCGTCGTCGACAACCGCTCCCCGCCGGGACCGGAGCTCGCCCAGGGTGTCGGCCGGTGCCACGTCGTCGGTGGCCACCTCCACCACGTCGCCCATTGCGGGGACCTCGCCGAGTGCGGTGTCCCTCGCCAGGGACGGCGACGCCAGCACCACCCGGGGCCCGGCCACCGCCAGACAGGCGCGTCGCTCGGGCGGCGACAGGCGGTCGTTCACACCGGCGGTCACCGCCCCCGCCTTGGCGGCCGCCGCGTAGGCCACGGCGTAGGCCGCCCCCGACGGCAGCAGGAGCGCCACCACGTCCCCCACCGCCACGCCGCGCGCCCGCAGTCCGAACGCCACCTCGTCCGACAGGCGGTCGAGCTCGGCGTAGGTGAGCACGGCGCCGCCCGGCGTGACGTAGAGCGGCGTGTCGCCGTAGCGTGCCCCCGCCTCCCGCACGACATCGCCCAGCACCGGCGGCCTCCGGCTCAGGCCGACGCGGGCCGTGCGAGCCCGTACAGCTCGGTGGCGTTGGCGCCCAGGATGCGGGTCTGCACCGCCTCGGGAAGCGGCGCCATGGTGCGGCGCAGGGCGTCGACGGCGCCGGGGAAGGTGGCGTCGTGGTGCGGGTAGTCCGACCCCCACACGATGCGGTGCTCGCCGATGAGCGGCGCCAGCACCGCCAGCGTGTGCTCGTCGACCTCGTAGCTGATCCAGCACTGGCGGGCGAAGTACTCGCTCGGGGCCATGCGCAGCTCGGGGCAGAAGTCGCCGAAGCTCTCGGCCTGCTCGTCCAGGCGATCCAGCCAGAACGGCGCCCAGCCGCCCCCCGACTCGAGGAAGACGACGCGCAGGGCGGGGTGACGCTCGAGGACGCCGAAGGCGATCAGCTGGGCGCAGGCCAGCATGGCCTCGAAAGAGTGCGACACGGCGTGCAGCACGAGGGGGTTGAACGGCCGGTTCGCACCGAGCGTGGGGACGATGACCGAGCTCCCCTCGTGCACGGCGATCGCCGTCCCCGTCTCTTCGGCCGCATCCCACAGCGGCTCGTAGGCGGCATCGCACAGCGAGCGTCCCCGGCAGGGGTTGGGGCGCACGAACCCGGCCACGAATCCGAGCTCGGCGCGCGCCCGGCGCAGCTCGGCCACCGCCGCCCCGGGATCCTGCACCGGGAGCATGGCCGCTCCGAGGAGCCGGCCGGGGTCCGCCGCGCAGTACGAGGCCAGCCAGTCGTTGTAGGCGCGGGCGATGGGCACCGCCGCGGCCGGGTCGTCGAGCGCCCAGAAGTACAGCCCCACCGACGGGAACAGCACGGCGCGGTCGATGCCCTCGTCGTCCATGTCGGCCAGACGGGCGCGGGGGTCGGACCCCCCGGCCCACGCCTCCTCCAAGCAGAGGAAGGAGCCGGGATCCGAGAAGCGGGCGCCCGGGGTGCCGAGCGTGCCGAGGGGGACGGCCAGGATCTCGGTGTCGTCCACCACCACGTGCTCGTAGCCGGCGCCGTCGCGCTCGATGCGGGGACGGTAGGGCTCGGGCACCGGCGCCCAGGCCGAGCGCGGCTCCACCACGTGCCCGTCGGCGTCGACCACCGGCGTCGGCCCGTCGACCACCGGCGTCGTCACGGCGTGCGCCAGTCGTCGCGACCGGGAAGCGGGTGGCGGAACAGGCGCGCCGCGTTGGTGCCCGCCACCATGCGGAGCTCGTCCTCGGGGAGGTGCCCGAAGTTCTTCTCGAGCACCGTCTGGGTGTCGGGCCAGGTGGAGTCGGCGTGGGGGTAGTCGCTCTCCACCATGATGTGGTCCACACCGATGCGGTGGCGCAGCTCCACCACCGAGGGGTCGTCGATGGTGCAGAACCAGAAGTTGCGGCGCAGCACCTCGCTCGGTCGCAGCTCCGAGGCCCACGACGTGCTGTCGTTGCCCGACGCCGAGTGCTCGAGCACGTAGTCGGCCCGGTCGAGGAGCATCGGCACCCAACCGATCCCGCCCTCGGACATGGCCACCGACAGCGCGGGGAAGCGCAGTGGCACGCCGGACCACAGCCACTCCGCCGCGGCGAGCAGGGCGTTGACGGGGAACAGCGTGGGGAACAGCTCGAAGGGCGGGTCGGGCGAGGGCAGGGGCGCCCACGCCGAGGCGCCCGTGTGCAGACAGACCACGGTGGCGGTCTCCTCACAGGCGGCGAAGAACGGGTCCCACGCCCCCGAGAAGATCGAGGGGAACCCGAGGCGCGACGGGAACTCCGGGAAGCTCACCGCCTTGAAGCCGCGCGCCGCGTTGCGCCGGACCTCCGCCGCGGCCACGCCCACGTCGACGAGCCACGGCAGCTGGAGGGCGATGATGCGCTCGGGATGGGTGCCGGCCCACACCTCGACGTGCCAGTCGTTCCACGCCCGCAAGCAGGCCAGACCGAGCTCGGGATCCTCGGACCGGGAGAACACCGAGCCGCAGAAGCCGGCCACCAGAGAGGGGAAGCACAGCGAGGCCCACACGCCGTTGATGTCCATGTCTTCCACCCGGGCGTCGATGTCGAAGCACCCGGGGCGCATCTCGTCGAAGCGCGACGGGTCCATGCTCCACGTGTCGCGCCGCCGGCCCACCACGGCGTTGAGGCCGACGTTCGGATACGTCCGGTCCTCGTACAGCCAGTGCTGCACGCCGTCGTCCTGTTCGACGATGCGCGGTGCGCGCCCGGCGAGGTGGGCCGGGACGCGGCCTTCGAACAGGTCGGGCGGTTCGATGAGGTGGTCGTCAACCGAGATGATCGGCACCCGCACGGGGCGCGGTGCGGGGTCGGGCAGCAGCACGTCGTCGGGGTGGCGTGGGTCGGTCATGTGGCGTCGCCCGCTCAGGGCCGCAACGCGGCGGCGCAGAACGCCCACAGGTCCTCGGCCACCGCCGCCGGGGGCTCGTCGATCTGGTGGCAGATGAGGGCGTGCAGGTGCGACAGCACCAGGTGGAACAGGGTGCGGGCGTCGCGTCGCGCGTCGCCGCTGCGGACCGCCCCCGCCGCCTGGGCATCGACCACCGCCTGCTCGAAGACGGCGACGAAGGGCTGGAGGACGTCACGCAGCTGGTCGGGATGCGACTGCGCCAGCCGCAGGTGCTCGCCCACCAGGGCCGCCGCGTAGGGGAGTCGGCCGTCGACGCTCAGGAACCGGAACAGCCCCGCCACCGCCACGCGCAGCCGCTCCAGGGGATCGCGTTCCTCGCCCACCATCGACGCCAGCGCGGCCGCCCCCCGGCGGGCGTCGTCGGCGAAGAGCGCCACGAGCAGATCGTCCTTGCCCGAGAAGCAGCGGTAGAAGCTCTTGAGCGACGTGCCCGCCCCCGCCACCACCTGGGCCACGGTGAAGGCCGGGCCCCCGGCGTCCCACACGAGGGCGCGGGCCGACTCCACCAAGCGCTCCGCCACCTCGTCGGTCGCCACCAACGCCTGCGCTCCGGACGCCATCGAAATCGGAAACTATCATCCGCCGGAGAACGGCATTCTCCGAGGGAGGCCAGCGGTGGGCGAAGCGATCGGGCTCGTGATCGACGGTGGGGTGGTGCCCGGCGGGGCCGGCACCTACCCGGTGACCAATCCGGTGCGGCCGGCCGAGGTGGTGCTGGCGGCGCCGTCGGCCTCCCCCGACCAGCTCGACGCTGCGGTGGCGGCCGCCCGCCGGGCCCAACCGGCGTGGGCCGCGCTCGACGCGGCCGAGCGCGCCGAGCTCGTGGCCAAGGCATCGGCGGCAGCGGGCGCGGCGGTGGACGCGCACGGCCTCGCCACGCTCCTCACCCGCGAGCACGGCAAGGTGCTGTGGGAGGCCCAGTTCGACGCCGGCACCATGGCCGGTATGGCCGGGGCCTTCGGCCCCCTGGCGGCCGACGCCGTGGCGGCCCGCTCCATGAGCGGCGGCGGTGGGCGCCGCACGAGCGTCGTCCACGAGCCCTTCGGCGTGGTGGCCGCCATCCTGCCCTTCAACTGGCCCGTGTCGGTGTTCGGCAACAAGGTCCTTCCCGCCCTGCTCACGGGGAACACGGTCGTGGTGAAGGCGCCGCCCTCGTGTCCCGGTGCGGTGCTGGCCGTGGCCGCCGCGCTGGCCGATGCGCTTCCCCCCGGGGTGGTGAACGCCGTCAACGGTCCCGGAGCCGAGCTGGGCGAGATGCTCGTGACGCACCCCGGCATCGACATGGTGTCGTTCACCGGCGGGGTCCCGACCGGCCGCGCCGTCATGGCGGCCGCCTCGACGGCGGTGCGGCCCGTGGTGCTCGAGCTGGGCGGCAACGACCCTGCTGTCGTGGCGCCCGACGTGGAGATCGACGACGCCCTGGCCGACAAGATCGCCGGCGCCACCTTCATCACCTCGGGCCAGGTGTGCATGGCGGTGAAGCGTCTGTTCGTGCCCGAGGACAAGGTGCGGGCCATGGTCGACGCCCTGGTGGCCAGGGTGGGCCGCGAGGTGGTGGGGGACGGGCTCGCCCCCGAGGTGACCATGGGGCCGGTGCATCTCCCGCAGGCGAAGCAGCGGGTGGAGGAGATGCTCGAGGACGCCGAGCAGCGCGGTGCCACCGTGCACCGTCCTGCCCGCCTGCGCCACGAGGACGTGGACTCGGGTGGGTACCTCGTGTCGCCCGCCATCGTGGAGGGAGCGCCCGACGACGCCCGGATCGTGTGCGAGGAGCAGTTCGCGCCGGCGCTCCCCGTGCTCGGGTACCGCGACATCGAGGACGCCATGCGCCGCGCCAACGACACGCCCTTCGGGTTGTGCGCGTCGATTTGGACCGGTGACGGGGACCTGGCCGCCGACGCCGCCCGGCGTTTCGAGGCGGGCACGGTGTTCGTGAACAACCACGGTACGGCGGCCATGGACTTCCGGGCGCCCTTCGGCGGGTGGAAGCAATCGGGGTACGGCCTCGAGCTCGGGCCCGAGGGCATGCTCGCCTTCACCCGGCCCAAGACGATCCTGGAGTTCCCCGCGTCCTGACGACGGCGGGCACTGCGCCGGCAGGGGAAGCGGCCGGCATCGGAACGGAGGGTTGGCCCATGTTGGACGTGGTGATCCGGGGCGGCACGGTGGTGGACGGCACCGGCGCGCCGGCTCGGCGCGCCGATGTGGGGGTGCGCGACGGCACGGTGGTGGCGCTGGGCACGTTCGACGAGCCGGCGGCGCGCACCATCGACGCCACCGACCTCATGGTGGTGCCCGGCTTCGTCGACCTGCACACCCACTACGACGCGCAGCTGTCGTGGGACCCCACCGCCAGCCCCTCGCCCCTGCATGGGGTGACCACGGTCATCGGCGGCAACTGCGGCTTCTCGCTCGCACCCTCGGGCCCGGCGCATGCCCCGTACCTGGCGCGCATGATGGCCCGGGTGGAGGGGATGCCCCTCACCGCTCTGGAGGGGCTCGACTGGTCGTGGTCGTCGTTCGGTGACTGGCTGAGCCGGCTCGACGGCACCGTGGCGGTGAACGCCGGATTCCTGGTGGGCCATTCCACCCTGCGGCGCGCCGTCATGGGCGAGGCGGCGGTGGGATCCGTCGCCACCGAGTCGGAGGTGGCGGAGATGGCCGCCCTGTTGCGACGCTCGCTCGAGGAGGGTGCGCTCGGCTTCTCCACTTCGCAGGCCCAGACCCACAACGACGGCGACGGCATGCCCGTGCCGTCGCGCGCCGCGGCGCGCGACGAGCTCGAGGCGCTGTGCGCGGCGCTGGCGGCGCATGACGGCACCACGCTCGAGCTCATCGTGCCGGGGTGCATCAACGGTTTCAGCGACGACGAGGTGGAGCTCATGGCCACGCTGTCGCTGCTCGCCGACCGCCCCGCCAACTGGAACGTCCTCGGGGTGTCGGCCATGAACCCCGGCGGCCTCGACCATCAGCTGGCCGCGTCCACCACCGCCGCCGCCCGGGGCGCCACGGTGGTCGCCCTGACGTTGCCGCACACCATGAAGCTCCGCCTGTCCTTCGCCCACGGTGCCATCCTCGACGGCCTGCCTGGATGGCGACAGGTCTTCGGCCTGCCCGTCCCCGAGCGGATGGCGCTTCTGTCGGACCCCGCCCAGCGCGCCCGTCTCGACGCCTCGGCCAAGTCCGAGGAGGCCGGCATCATCGGCGCCCTGGCCCGGTGGGAGAACCTGGTCGTCGACGAGACCTTCAGCCCCGAGAACGCCGCCTACGAAGGGCGCTCGGTGCGCGACATCGCCGCCGCCACCGGAAAGGACCCCTTCGACGCCATGCTCGACATCGTGATCGCCGACGACCTGCGCACCGGGTTGCGCCCGCCCATCCCCGAATCCGACGCCGACTGGGAGCTGCGGGCCCGGGTGTGGCAGGACCCCCGCACGGTTGTGGGCGGATCCGACGCCGGCGCGCATCTCGACGTCATGTGCGGCGCCATCTACTCCACCTCGCTTCTCGGAGACGGCGTGCGCAAGCGTGGCCTGCTGTCGTGGGAGGAAGGGGTGCGCCAGCTCACCGACGTCCCCGCCCGTCTCTACGGCCTGCGGGGGCGCGGCCGTGTGTCCGAGGGATGGTGGGCCGACCTCGTCGTGTTCGATCCGCAGCGCATCGGGCACGGGCCCGAGCGCACCCGCGACGACCTCCCCGGGGGGGCGAGCCGCCTGTACGCGGAGGGAGAGGGTATCGAGCACGTGCTCGTGAACGGCACGGAGATCGTGACGCGAGGCTCCTTCACCGGTGCCGTCCCCGGCGCGGTGCTGCGGTCGGGCACCGACACCGACACCGTGCACGCCGGGCCGGCCCGGTGAGCGCCACGAGCGGCGGTCGCCGGGTGCGCGCCGCGGTGGTGCACGAGGTGGGGACGCCCGTCGTGGTGGAGGAGATCGAACTGGCGCCCACCGGTGCGCACGACGTGCTCGTGCAGATGGCGGCGAGCGGCGTGTGCCACTCCGACCTGTCGGTGCAGAACGGCTCCATCCCCTTTTTGTTCCCCACCGTCCTCGGCCACGAGGGTGCGGGCGTGGTGCTCGAAGTGGGGGAGTCCGTCACGCGCGTCGCCCCCGGCGACCACGTGGTGCTCACGTGGATGCCGGCGTGCCGGCGCTGCTTCTGGTGCCTGAACGGACAGCCCATGCTGTGCGAGGTCGGCCTGAGCGAGGCGCTGTCGAGCCCGTACGCAACCGTGGGAGGGCGGCCGCTCGTGCGCGGCCTCGGCACCGCCACCTTCGGGGAGCTCACCCTCGTTCCCGAGGGCGAGGTGGTCCGCATCGACCCCTCGGTCTCCCTCGAGCTGGCTGCCCTGGTGGGCTGCGCGCTGGCCACGGGAGTGGGTGCGGTGTGGCACACCGCCAAGGTGACCCCGGGATCGAGCGTGGCCGTGGTGGGCTGCGGCGGCGTCGGGCTGTCTGTGATCCAGGGCGCTCGACTGGCGGGGGCGGGCCCCGTGGTGGCGGTGGACCGCGTGGCCGCCAAGCTGGAGACGGCGCTCGCCATGGGGGCGACGGCCGCTGTCGATGCGTCGTCGGAGGACGTAGTGGCGGCGGTGCGGGCCCACACCGCCGGCCGGGGGGCGGACTTCTGTTTCGAGGTGGTGGGCCGGGCCGACACCATCAGGGCCGCCTTCGCCGCCACGCGCCGGGGGGGCACGACGGTCCTCGTGGGGGCGGGATCTCCCGCCGAGCAGGTGTCGTTCTCCGCCTTCGAGCTGTTCGTCGACGCCAAGACGGTGGTGGGGTGCGTGTACGGCTCCACCGACGGCGACCGTGACTTCCCCGTGCTCGTCGACCTGGTGCGCACGGGGGCCATCGACGCCGCCGGTCTCGTCACCCGGCGCATCGGCCTCGACGACATCGACGAGGCCTTCCGCGCCATGGAGGCGGGCGAGGTGGCCCGCAGCGTGATCGTGTACGGCGACGCGGGGCGAAGCACATCGGGGCGCAGTCCCGGACGAGGAGGGGAGCGGTGATGGCCGACGACCTGTACGTGGTGGACGCCGACGCCCACGCGGTGGAGCCCATCGAGTTCTTCGCCGAGCTCATGAGCCGGTTCCCCGATCACGTGGGCGTGCGGACCGACACCAAGCTGGGCGTGCTCGTCGAAGGGCGGCCCTACCCCCGCTACGAGGGACCGGGGGCGGGGTGCCCGCCCCAGCACGGCCTCACCACCGCCCCCGGCGTCGACCCGGGGAGCGTGGAGGGCGTGCTCGGCAACGCCGACACCGACGGCATCGACGAGATGGTGCTGTTCCCGAGCTTCGGCCTGTGCGTTCCCACCATCGTCGACCCCGGCCTGGCCGAGGGCATGGCCCGCCTCTACAACCGGTGGGTGGCCGAGTTCTGCGCCAAGAGCGGTGGTCGCCTCCACGGCGTGGCGGTGACACCCGTCGAGCACGGCACCGTGGCCGTGTCGGTCATGGAGGAGGCCAAGGAGCTCGGGCTCGTGTGCACCATCGTGCCCCCCGCCCTCAAGGAGCGGAATCTCGACCACCCCGATCTCGACGGCTTCTACGACGCCGCGGCCGCCATGGACATGGCCCTGGGTGTGCACGGCGCGCCGGGGATCCACCTGCCCCAGATCGGGGTGGACCGGTTCGACAATTACATCCAGGTGCACTGCATCAGCTTCCCCTTCGACCAGATGACGGCCATGACCGCGCTCGTGAGCGGCGGGGTCTTCGAGCGACATCCGCGGCTGCGGGTGGCCTTCCTCGAGGCGGGGGCGGGGTGGCTGCCGTGGTTCGTGGAGCGCCTCACCGAGCACTACGAGTCGCGTGGTGATTGGATCCCCGGGGGCTGGCAGCGCCCACCCCGGCGCTACATCGAGGCCGGCAACGTGGTGGTCACATGCGAGCCCGACGAGGACTCCCTGCCGTGCGTGGTGGACCTGCTCGGCGACGCGTGCGTCATGTTCGCCAGCGACTACCCCCACTGGGACGGGGCGTGGCCGCGGGCCACCGCCGAGCTGCGTGAGCACGCCGGCAGCCGGTTGCCGGCAGCGTCGCTGGCCCGTGTGGCGGGGGACAACGCCCGCACGTTCTACGGGCTGCCCCGGTGAGCGCCCCCGGCGCGCCGGCGAAGGGGGCGGAAGGCCTCGAGTTCGTGGACGCCGACGGCCACGTGCTCGAGCACCCGAGCGGCTTCCGGGACTTCGCTCCCAAGGGGTTCGAGGACCGGGTATGGCACATCGACGTCGACGGCGAAGGCCGGGAGTGGGCCGTCATGGACGGCACCCGCACCCCGGCCAACTTCATGTCGCTGGCGGGGACGGCGGGAATGTCGGCCGACGACCGGGACCGGGCCACGCGCGGCGAGCTGCGCTACACCGAGGTGCGCCCCGCCGCCTGGGACGGCCCGGCGCGCCTGGTCGACATGGACACCGACGGCATCGACCGGGCGGTGCTCTACCCGACGCTCCTGCTCGGCATCCAGGGCCATCGTGACGCGGCGTTCGCCACCGTGATGTGCCGTGCCTACAACGACTGGCTGTCGGACCACACCGGGTCCGGGGCGGGGCGGCTCTTCGGCGTGGCCGTGCTGCCCCAGCAAGACATCGAGGCGTCGGCGGCCGAGATCCGGCGCGTGGCGTCGCTGCCGGGGATCGTGGGCGTGTTCCTGCGTCCCAACCCCACCGCCGACTGGCGCCCGTTCTCCGACGCCGTGTACGACCCGCTGTGGGCCGCCGCCTCCGACACCGGTCTCCCCGTGGGCCTGCACCCCTTCCTGGCCGCTGATCTCCCCGGTGCGTGCGCCGGCCTGCGCATCAACCGGTTGCGCAGCTCGGGGCGTCCCCTCCGGGACGACACCGGCTCGGTGGACATCGACAACATCTTCTTCACCCAGGCCATCGCCAATCCCTTCGACATGATGAGCTCGATGGCCTTCCTCCTGGCGGGAGGGGTGTGCGAGCGGTTCCCCGCGCTGCGCCTGGTCTTCTTGGAAGCCGGGGGCGGGTGGCTCGTGCCTTGGCTGGAACGCCTCGACCACCACTACGAGATCTTCGGGTGGGACGTCCCGCAGCTGCGGGCCGAACCCTCTGAGTACTTCCGCCGCCAGTGTTGGATCAGCTTCGACCCCGACGAGTCCACCCTCGCCTTCACCGCCCGCTCGCCGCTGTGCGGCGCCGACCGCATCGTGTGGGCGTCCGATTACCCCCACCCCGACGCCGTGTTCCCGGGTGTCACCGGTGAGTTGCGTGAGGCCATCACCCCGTTGCCGGTCGAGGAGCAGCGGCTCATCGCCGGCGCCAACGCCGTGGCCCTGTACGGACTGTGATCGGCACGGACTCCGATCGGCACGGACTCCGATCGGCACGGACTCCGATCGGCGGGTCCGGCACTAGGTTTGGGGCGGTGCCCGACGACCACGCCCTGGCGGCCCGGGTGGGCACCCTCGTCCGTGACGTGGTCGGTTTTCCCCGGCCCGGGGTGACCTTCAAGGACATCACCCCCGTGCTCGGCGACCCCGGTGCCTTCACCGACGTGGTGCGGTGGCTGGGCGCCCCCTTCGCCGGGCGGGTCGACCTCGTGGCCGCCATCGAGGCGCGGGGCTTCATCCTGGGTGCACCGGTGGCCTTCGCCCTCGGCGTGGGCCTCGTGCCCGTGCGCAAGCTGGGCAAGCTGCCCCACGACACGATGGCCGAGGCCTATGCCCTCGAGTACGGCGAAGCCACCCTGGAGATGCACCTCGACGCCGTGGTCCCGGGCGAGCGCGTCCTCATCGTCGACGACGTCATTGCCACCGGGGGCACCATCCTCGCCACCGCCGGGATCCTCCGCCGCGCCGGGGCCGATGTCGTGGGCGTGGCCGCCCTGCTCGACATCGCCGCCCTGGGCGGGTCCGCCCGCCTGGGGGAATTGGACCTGCACGTGTTGCTGGCGGTGTGAGCGCGCGCTCTTTGGCCGCACTGGACGCCCAGGAGGCGTGCATGGCCGGTGCCTTCGCCGCCGGAGAAGTGGCCCGCACCCGCGACCTGTACCGCACCGACGTGGTCTACGTGAGCCCCACCACCCGGCTCTTCGGGTGGCCGGCGCGCATCGAAGGCGTGGAGCGGACCCTCGAGTTCATCGAGCTGACGGTGAGGGGACTGGGCCGGATCGACTACGTGGTGCAGGCCCGGGCCCTCGTCCCCGGCGGCGGCGCATTCGTCAAGGTCCGCTTCGACTTCGACATGGCGCAGGACCGGCTTCGCTCGACGTACGTCGTGCTCTACCGCCACGACGACGACGGGCGCATCGCCCGCCAGGAGCTGTACTACGACCCGAGCGGCGTGCTCGAGCGCCTGGGTGACGCCACGACCTGACGCTCAGCGGCGGGGCATCTTGATGGCGCGGTCGGCGATGATGTTCTTCTGCACCTCGGTGGTGCCGGCCCCGATCGAGGTGTAGCGCTGCCACACGTAGTTGTGGCCCCAGTGCCCCTTGTCGACGGCGTCGGGGCCGCCCTTGGTCAGCACTCCGAGGGGGCCGAGGATGTCGACACCGAGCTCGGCGATGGTCTGCGACAGGTAGCTCCACTGCAGCTTGGCCAGCGGCACCTCGGGCCAGTTCTTCTCGCCCTTCAGGATCTTCGACAGCGCCCGGGCGTTCAGGAGGCGGGTGAGCTCGAGCTGGGTCCACAGTCGTGCGATGCGGTCGCGGATACCCGGGTCCTCGAGCGCTGCGGGGTTGTGGGCCCGCGCCGTGGCGATGAGGTTGTCGAGCTCGATGCGCATGGTCACCGACAACCCCGCCGTCCCCACCCGCTCGTTGGCAAGCGTCCCCATGGCCACGTTCCAGCCCTGGTTCTCCTCGCCCAGCCGGTAGGCGACGGGGACGCGGGCCCCGTCGAAGGTGACCTCGCAGAACAGCTCCCCACCGGTGATGTCGCGGATGACCGAGACCTCGATGCCGGGCAGCTCCATGTCGACGATGAGCGCGGTGATCCCCTCGTGCTTGGCCCCGCGCTCGATGGCGGTGGGGTCGGTGCGCACCAGGAACAACCCCCACTTGGCCAGATGGGCGGTGGAGATCCAGATCTTGCGCCCGTTCACGACGTACACGTCGCCGTCGCGCACCGCCGCGGTGCGCAGGTTGGCGAGGTCCGAGCCGGCCTCGGGCTCGGTGAAGCCCTGGCACCAGTGGACATCGGCGTTGAGGATGCCCGGCAGCCACATCTGCTGCTGTTCCTCGGTGCCCCAACGCAGGATCATGGGGCCGATCTGCCACAACCCGTTGGCGTTGTAGATCCCCGGGGTCTTGGCCTTGGCCATCTCCTCGGAGTAGATGGTGTTCTGCATCACCGTGGCTTCGCGCCCACCCCACGAGCGGGGCCAGTTGATGGCGGCCCAGCGACCGGCGTGGAGCGTCCGCTGCCACGCCTGGCGGCGGAGCATGGTGCGGCGGTCGGGGTTGTTCTCGTCGCCTATCTCCCCCGACGCCATGAACCCGGGGAGGTTGTCGTCGAGCCACTGGCGCAGCTCGGCCCGGAACTCGTCGTCCTCGGCGGTGTAGGAGAAGTCCACGGTTGGCTCAGCGACCGAGGACCGAGGGGTTGACGATGTTTCTCGGCGACGCCCCCGCCAGGAGCCGGCACAGGTCGTCGGCGATGGTCATGGTGTGGTTGGCCTCGGTGTCGTAGGTGGCGCCACCGATGTGGGGGGTGAGCACGACGTTGGGGAACGTGGTGAGGGGATGGTCGGTGGGGAGGTGCTCGCCCACGAAGTGGTCCAGGCCCGCCGCGCCCACCTTCCCCGAGCGCAACGCCTCGACCAGGGCGTCGCCGTCGTGCAACTGGGCCCGGGCGGTGTTGAGGAACACCACCCCGTCCCGCATGGCGGCGAACTCCTTGGCCCCGATCATGCCCGTGGTCTCCTCGGTCACCGGGGCGTGCAGCGAGATGACGTCGGACACCTCGAGGAGGTGCTCGAGGGTGTAGGTGGCGTCATCGGCGTAGGGGTCGTAGGCGACCACCCGCATGCCGAGGCCCTCCAGGCGCCAGCGAAGCGCCCGCCCCACCGCTCCCAGCCCGACCAGTCCGGCCGTCCGCCCCGCCAGTTGCCAGGCGCGGAAGCGCTGGTAGGGGATGGTGCCGTCCTTGTACACGTCACCGGCACGCACGTCGCGGTCCGCTCCGAGCACGCCGCGGGTGGCGGCCAGCAACAGCGCCACCCCGATCTCGGCCACGGCATCAGCGTTGCGGGCCGGGGCCCGCAGGACCGGCACGCCGGCGGCCGTGGCCGCCTCGACGTCGACGTTGTTGGGGTCGCCCCGGGCGCTGCACACCGCCACCAGGGGGAGGTCGAACACCGGCCCGGCGCAGCGGTCGGCCTCGACCAGCAGGATCGACGCCCCCTCCGCCGCCGCCCGTTCGGCCAGCTGCTCGGCGTTATAGATGCGCAGGGGCCGGTGGTCGATCCAGGGGTCGACGACCAGGTCGGCGATCTCGCGCAGCAGCTCGAGCCCGGGCCCCCGCACGGGGGCGGTGACGAGTGCCCGCGGACGCGTCCGCTCCATCGATCCTCCTTCGGCCGCCGGAGTCATTCATAATGGCCGATCATGACGACCGTGTCAGGTTCGGCGAGGAAGGCGGTGCCGGGTCCGGTGACCGTGGGCATCGACATCGGCACGACCGCCGTGAAGGCGGTGGCGGCCGAC
This sequence comes from Acidimicrobiales bacterium, assembly GCA_049514335.1. Classification (GTDB taxonomy): domain Bacteria; phylum Actinomycetota; class Acidimicrobiia; order Acidimicrobiales; family UBA8190; genus JBEKVE01. Next base: position 4,898 of record JBEKVE010000027.1, on the reverse strand, counting down.
GCCGCGGGCAACGTGCTCGCCCGGGCCCGGGTTCCCCACCGCCTGCTCTCGACCGCCCCCGACCGCCTCGAGCACGACGCCGCGCGGGCCTGGCGGCGCGGCCCCGTCCAGGCGCTGGCCCAGGTGACGGAGGTGGCCGGCGACGTGGCCGCGGTCTGCGTGACCAGCATGGTCCCGTCCCTGACGGTGGTGGACGCCAAGGGCGTGCCCCGCTCGCCCGGCCTCCTCTACGGCGATGCCCGGGGCCGGTTCACCGACCCCGTCGTCCCCGGCGACGGGGTCGCCGGCCCCACCGATGCGGCCATGCCCGACGCCGTCGGTTTCGTGCGGTGGGCCGTGGCGGAGTCCCCCGGCGCCCGCGGCTACTGGCCGGCCCAGGCGGTGGCCAACTACGCCATCGGGGCGGTCCCCGCCATCGACACCGGCGCCGGGCTGTGCATGGGTTCGCTTCGCCGGGGCGCGGGGTGGGACGCCGAGGTGTTGAAGGCCGTCGGCGTCACCGAGGAGCAGCTGCCCGTGGTGGTGCCCATGGGATCGCCGGCCGGCACCGTCACCGGGAGCGACGCCGTGCTGGCGGGGGGGACCGTCGACGCCCTGTGCGACCAGATCGTGTCGGGTGCCACTGAGACCGGCGACGTCCTCGTCATCTGCGGCGCCACCCTCATCGTGTGGGCCGTTGTCGACGAGTGGATGGAGGCGCCGGGGCTGTGGACCCTCCCCCACACCGCGCCGGGCAAGGTGCTCATCGGCGGCCCCAGCAACGCCGGCGCCCTCTTCGTCGACTGGGCCCGGACGCTCATGCGGTCCCGGCCGCACACCTCCGCCTCGCGCCGGGCCGGTGTGGCGCCCCCGGCATCCGACGCCGAGCCGGCCCGGACCGGCGACCCGGGTCGCGTCCCGGTGTGGACCCCCTACCTGCGCGGTGAGCGCGCCCCGTTTCACGACCCGTCGTTGCGGGCGGGGCTGCACGATCTCGACATCACCCACGACGCCGAGGCCGTGGAGCGGGCCGCCTACGAGGCCAGCGGCTTCGTGGTCCGGCACATGCTCGACCGCGCCGGCATCACGGCGCGCCGCATCGTGGCGAGCGGCGGCGGCACCAAGGTCGTGGCCTGGATGCAGGCCATGGCGGACGCCAGTGGGCTCCCCGTCGAAACCGTGGGGGTGTCCGAGGGAGCGGCACTGGGTGCCGCCTACGTGGCGCGGTGGACGGCCGGGCTCGAGCCGTCGCTCGACGGGGCATCGCTGTGGGCTCGTCCCGGCCGGCACATCGACCCCGATCCCCGCTGGCAGGCGGCGGCGTCGGAGCGCTACGCGCGCTTCCTCGGCCACAGCCCCGGGGCCTGAGCGCGCAGGCCCGCACGTACGGACGCACCGTGCGCCTCCCGGCCCGCGTTGAGCACCGCTCGAGCCCTCTGCCATGCTGGGGAGCGGAGGTGGCGCGGTGAGCCCCAAAGGACGCGAGCACGACGAGGACGACGCACGCGGCTTCGACTGGTCGTTCCCGCTCGAATCCGATCTGCACGGCGTGGCCCCGGGACTGCAGGAGGCCCAGAGCTCGTGGCTGTCGCAGATCGATTCGCTGCGGGCCCCGGACAGAAAGACCCACGAGCTCATCCGCATGGTGTGCACGGTCATCCTGCGCAACCCGCCGGGCATCCAGCGCCACGCCAAGCTGGCGGCCGAGGTCGGCGCCACGTGGGAGGAGGTGGCGGGCAGCATCGTGCTGACCGAGCCCGCCTTCGGCCTCCTGCAGGTGTTCGAGGCCATGCCCCACGCCCGCCGGGGCTGGGAGCGTGGCCGGGCCGCCGTCGACAAGGGCTCGCGCCGCTCCTCGGACTGAGCGTGGCGCCGGGGCAGCGCTCCGAGCGCTAGCGCGTATCGGGCGTGTTGCGGGGCCCGCCGGCGCCGTCTGTCGACGACAGGACGTGGGCGGGCGGGTCACCCCCGCCGAACAGCGCCCGGTGCACCATCGTCGTCAAGGTGTCGAGCGCCGCCGCGTCGATGGGCTCCCCTGCGAACTGCCGCAGGTAGTGGAAGCGGTCCACCATGGCCACCACCGCCTCGGCGGCGGCGTTGGGGTCGATGCCGGGGTGGGGGCCCGCCTGGTCGATCCGCTTGGCCAGCGTGCTCGCCACCCCCGAGGCAGCGGCGTGGGCCTGGTCGCTCAGCTGCGTGTCGCTCATGACCAGATCGGTCCATCCCCGGAGCACCGGGGCGTAGCGCTGCCACGCCTCGGAGAACCGCTCCATCCAGGCCCGCAGCTCCAGCCACCCCTCGGCGTCGGGCCCCACGGGGCCGAGGGCGTTGTCGAGGGCCGCCACCACGTCGCCCGCCTCGGTGACGAGCGCGCGCAGCAGGTCCTCTTTGTTGGAGAAGTAGAGGTAGAAGGTGCCGTGCGAGGTGCGGGCCACCTTCACGATGTCGTCGACGCGGGCCGCGTGGTACCCGCGGCGGGCGAAGACGACCATGGCGGCGTCGAGGAGCTTGCGCATGGTCTTGCGGCCCTGGCTGCGCAGGGCGCGCTTGCTGGCCGGCTCGCCGGCGACCGGCGCCTGGCGCGCCCGCTTCGGGGCAGGGCGCGACGCCGGAGGTGACCCGGTGGTGGAGGCCCCGCCCGCCCGGGGCGTCACCGGGACGTTCTCGGACCCGGCGGGCGTGACGGCCGGTCCCATGGCCGGATCATCGTAGTCACGGACCGGCCGCGGAAGGCTCGAAGGCGACCTTCACGGCGCCGCTCGCCTCCTGATCGGCGATGACCTTCAGGGCGTCCCACCACTGCTCCAAAGGGAACCGGTGGGTGAGCATGCCGGTGAGGTCGACCCGGCCGGCGGCGGTGAGGTCGAGGTAGTGGGCGATGGCGTGCTTGCGGACCCCCTCGACCTCCTCGATGCCGAAGGCGTTGGAGCCGGCGATGGTGAGCTCCTTGAAGTAGATCGGCGTCCATTCGAAGCGTCCCGGGGTGGAGACCCCGCTCTGGACCAGGGTGCCCCGCTCGGCCAGGACGCGCACCCCGACCTCGAGCGTCTCGGGCTTGGCGATGGTGTCGTAGACGACGTCGATCCCGCCGGGATGGGCGACGGGGAGCCCGTCGAAGGGAGCGTGCAGAACGCCTCCGGACCACTCGGCCAACTCCTCCACGACCTGGCTCCTGGGCTCGTGCGCCACCACCTTGGCCGCGCCGAACTTGGTGGCCAGGGCGCCCTGGGCGGCGAAGCGGGCCACGACGGCCACCTCGACGTCGGGGTAGAGGGTGCGCAGCACGGCCACGCTCGTCACTCCGAGCGCCCCGGCGCCGTACACGAGCGCCTTTCCTCCTGGCGGCGGCGGGTGGTGGACGATGGCGTGCATCGACACGGCAAAGGGGTCGGCCAGCACGGCGAGCACGTCGGGCACGGCGTCGGGCACGGGGATGAGCATGGAGTCGTGGGCGGCGAGCAGGTCGGCCCACGCCCCGGGGGCGTCGGTGGTGACCCCGACGTGCACGCCCGGACCGAGGGCGCCCTTGGTGAAGCTCCAGCACAGGCTGAGGTCACCGGCCCGGCAAGCCGGGCAGGGGGGGTCGATGCCGCGCGGGCCGCAGGTGAGCCAGGGGTTGAGCACGACGCGGTCGCCGACCTCCACGCCGCTCGCCTCGGGGCCGAGCTCCACCACCTCGGCGACCACCTCGTGGCCCGGAACGTGCGGCAGCGACGAAAAAGCGGACATGGGGTTGTCGACGTCCCCCTCGCCGAAGTCGCCCAGCACGAGCTTGGCGTCGGATCCGCACACCCCCGACAGGATCGGACGCGTCACCACCCAGTCGGGGCGAACCGGACGGGCGTCGTCCACCACGTGCAGGCCGAAGGGGAGCGAGGCCAGCTTCCGCTCGATGTCGGAGGTGGGGACGGGGCGAACCTCGCCCGCGTCGGGAGCCGCCCCGAAGACGAGCGCTCTCACGGTCGTGCCCGGCGCGGTGTGCCAGTGCGCGCCGAGTGGCGCGCACCACCTGCTCCGAACGCTGTGCTCATGGGTCTCCCCCCTCTTCGGTGGGCGCCATCTCGGCGGCGCCCCTCACGTGATCTGCCGGACCGCCCGTCACACGATCCTCTTGGACTGCATGTCCTCGAGCTCGGCCGGCGACAGGCCGACCAGGTCGCACCACACCTCCCGGTTGTGCGCCCCGAGCACCGGCGCGCCCGCCGGGACGGCGACGCCCTCGCCCACCAACCGGGGATAGGGCGCCTGCATCCGAAGCGGGCCCAGGACCGGATCGTCCACAGGCACGAGGTCGCCGCGCGCCGCGAAGTGCGGATCGAGCGCGATCTCGCGGGCGCTGTAGGCCGTCGCCACCGGCACGTCGTAGGTGATGCACAGCGCTTCGATCTCCGCCGCACTGCGGCCGGCGGCCCAGTCGGCCACCACGCCGTTGATCACGTCGCCGTTGCGGGCGCGATCCGCCAGGGTGGCGAAACGCGGGTCCTCGAGCAGGTCGAGGCGGTCCATGGCCCGGCACAGGCGGGAGAAGTTGGCGTCACCGCCGGCCACCACGCACACGTAGTGGCCATCGGCGCTGCGGTAGTTGTCGAGCGGGGCCGAGTTCGACAGGCGGTTCCCCTCGCGGCTGCGCACCGTGCCGAGGCGGTCGTAGGCGGGAATCGTCCACTCCAGGATGCGCAGCACGGCCCCGTACAACGAGGCGTCCACCACCGCTCCGCGCCCTGTGCCCCGCTCGGCACCGGCGGTGGAACCGGCGTCGGCACCGGCGCTGCGGCGCGGCGCGGCGTCGCGCCGGTAGAGGGCGGCCAGGGTGGCCTCGGCCGCGAACACGCCGGTGAGGTAGTCGGCCACCGTCACGCCGGGGCGCACCGGCGGGCGGTCGGGCTCGCCCGTCAGCTGGAGGAGCCCCCCGTAGGCCA
>JBEKVE010000026.1:0-24036 GCA_049514335.1 Acidimicrobiales bacterium | reverse complement strand
AGGTCGGCGGTGCCCAGGTTCGAGGTCATGATCAGCACGGTGTTCTTGAAGTCCACCGTGCGGCCCTGACTGTCGGTGAGCCGCCCTTCCTCCAGGATCTGGAGCAGGGCGTTGAACACGTCGGGGTGGGCCTTCTCCACCTCGTCGAAGAGCACGACCGAGAACGGCTTGCGCCGCACGGCCTCGGTCAGCTGCCCGCCCTCCTCGTACCCCACGTAGCCGGGGGGCGACCCGACGAGGCGCGACACGGTGTGCTTCTCCATGTACTCGCTCATGTCGAGCTGGATGAGGGCGTCCTCGTCGTCGAAGAGGAACTCGGTGAGCGCCTTGGCGAGCTCGGTCTTCCCCACGCCCGTGGGGCCGAGGAAGATGAACGACCCGCTCGGGCGCTTGGGGTCCTTGAGACCGGCCCGGGTGCGGCGGATGGCACGCGACAGGGCCTTGATGGCCTCCTCCTGCCCGACGATCCGCTTGTGCAGCTCGTCCTCCATGCGCAGGAGCTTGGCCGTCTCCTCCTCGGTGAGGCGGTAGACGGGGATCCCGGTCCAATTGGCGAGGACCTCGGCGATGACCTCCTCGTCCACGACGTCGAAGAGCTCGAGTCCCTCGGCCCGCCATTCCGCCTCCATGGCGGTCTTGCGGTCGAGGCGCTCCTTCTCCTGCTCGGAGAACTTCTTCGCCTGGTCGAACGCGCCGCGCTCGATAGCCGTCTCCTTGTCGTGACGGATGCGGCCGATCTCCTCCTCGAGCTTCTTGTAGTCCGGCGGTGTCGTCATGCGCCGGATGCGCAGGCGGCTGCCGGCCTCGTCGATGAGGTCGATGGCCTTGTCGGGAAGGTAGCGGTCGGCGAGGTAGCGGTCGGCGAGGTTGGCCGCGGCCACGAGCGCCTGGTCGGTGATGGTGACCGAGTGGTGCGACTCGTAGCGGTCGCGCAGACCCTTCAGGATCTCGATGGTGTGCGCCACGGTGGGCTGCTCCACCTTGATGGGCTGGAAGCGTCGCTCGAGCGCGGCGTCCTTTTCGAGGTGCTTGCGGTACTCGTCGAGCGTGGTGGCGCCGATGGTCTGCAGCTCACCGCGCGCCAGCATCGGCTTGAGGATCGACGCCGCGTCGATGGCGCCCTCGGCCGCGCCCGCCCCCACGAGCGTGTGGAGCTCGTCGATGAACAGCACGATGTCGCCGCGGGTGCGGATCTCCTTCAACACCTTCTTCAGGCGCTCCTCGAAGTCGCCGCGGTAGCGGCTGCCCGCCACCAGCGCGCCGAGGTCGAGGGTGTAGAGCTGCTTGCCCTTGAGCGTCTCGGGCACGTCGTTGGCCACGATGCGCTGGGCTAGGCCCTCGACGATGGCCGTCTTGCCCACACCGGGCTCGCCGATCAGGACGGGGTTGTTCTTGGTGCGGCGCGACAGCACCTGCATGACGCGCTCGATCTCCTTCTCGCGCCCGATGACGGGGTCGAGCTTGCCGTCGCGCGCCAGCTGCGTCAGGTTGCGGCCGAACTGGTCGAGCACGGGTGAGCCGGAGGGGGCCTCCGAGGACGACGATCCCGGGCCGGCGCCCACGGACTCCTTGCCCTGGTACCCCGACAGCAGCTGGATGACCTGCTGGCGCACGCGGGCCAGATCTGCCCCGAGGCTCACGAGAACCTGGGCGGCGACGCCTTCGCCCTCGCGCACCAGGCCCAGGAGCATGTGCTCGGTGCCGATGTAGTTGTGGCCGAGCTGCAGCGCCTCGCGCAGCGACAGCTCGAGCACCTTTTTGGCCCGGGGCGTAAAGGGGGGCGAGCCCGTCGGGGCGGTGCCCGACAGCCCGATGGTCTCCTCCACCTTCTCCCGCACGGCCTCGAGCGAGATGTTGAGCTGCTCGAGCGCCTTGGCGGCGACACCCTCGCCCTCGTGGATCAGACCCAGGAGGATGTGCTCCGTGCCGATGAAGCTGTGGTTGAGCAGGCGCGCTTCCTCCTGCGCCAGTACCAACACCCTTCGTGCACGGTCAGTGAAGCGTTCGAACACCAGACCGCCTCCCTCGACGGCTCGAATCCTGAGGAGAGTCTACCGGGCGGGCTACGGGAACAAACACCAGGAAGACTCCAAACCCAGGGGTCCAAGGTCACGCATCGACCCGATCTCCATCGGCATGTTGGGCCCTAAGCCTGACCACGACCTGCGCCGACGTCACGGACGGTAGCGGCAGAGGGGCGCCGACCGGTCCGGACACCCCCGGCGAGACCCCTGCGCCGGGCCCCGGACACGGTGCTTTGGACCTGGCTCGTTGTCCCGACTCGGGCTCCTTCGCCTATCGTTCCCCCTGGTGGACACCGCCCCCCTGCTGTCGCTCCCCTACCTGTCCGACGACCTGGCCCGGCTCGAGCCCGAGCTCGTCACGGCGGTCGGATCGGGCGATCCGTTCCTCGACGAGGTCACCACCCACCTCATCTCGGCCGGGGGCAAGCGCCTGCGGCCCTGCCTGGCTCTGGCCGCCGCCACCGGTGGCCGGCGCCCCGCCAGTGCCGAGGACCTCCTCGGGGCCGTGGCCGTCGAGCTCGTGCACCTGGCCTCGCTCTACCACGACGACGTCATGGACGACGCCCTGGTCCGGCGGAACGTGGACAGCGTGAACGCCCGGTGGGGCAACCTCATCGCCATCGTGGCGGGGGACTTCCTGCTGGCCCGCTCGGCCGAGATCGCCGCCTCGCTCGGCACCGAGATCGCCGGCCTGCTGGCCAACACGCTGGGCCAGCTGTGCCAGGGGCAGGTCACCGAGGTGCACGGGGCGTTCAGCCCGGCCCGCACCGAGGACGACTACCTGCGCACCATCGAGGGCAAGACCGCCGCCCTCATGTCCACCTCGTGCCGCATCGGCGCCCTCACGGGCGGAGCGGCCCGGCCCGAGGTGGAGGTGCTCACCCGCTTCGGGCGCTGCTTCGGCATGCTCTTCCAGCTGCGCGACGACGTCCTGGACGTGGTGGCGAGCGACGAGGAGCTGGGCAAGGCGGCCGGCCAGGACCTGGCCGAGGGCATCTACACCCTCCCCGTGCTGTTCGCCCTCGAGGACCCGGCGACCGGGTCCGAGCTCCGCCCCCTGCTCGGCCAGCCCCTCGACCAGCCCGAACGGGACAAGGCCCGGGCCATCGTGGCCGACTCGGACGCCATCACCCGCACCGTGACCACGGGCCGGCGCTTCGTCGACGAGGCGGTCGAGGCCGCCGCCGCCGTGGGCGACGCCACCCTGGGCCGGGCGCTCGGGGACGTGGCCCGCTCGCTCCTCGACGACCTGCCGGCCTGAGCCCTGCCGGGCGCCTCAGCGCTCGGGGCGAAGGGTGGGGAAGGCGATGACCTCGCGGATGTTGGGGACGTCGGCCAGGAGCATCACCAGGCGGTCGATGCCGATGCCCAGACCGGCGGTGGGGGGCAGGCCGTGCTCGAGGGCACGGAGGTAGTCCTCGTCGATGGCCATGGCCTCCTCGTCACCCTCGGCCCGGGCCCGGGCCTGGGCCTCGAAGCGGGCCCGCTGGTCGTCGGGGTCCACGAGCTCGGAGAAGGCGTTCCCGAGCTCGCGTCCGGCCACCACGGGCTCGAACCGCTCGACCAGGTCGGGATCGGCGCGGTGGCGCCGGGCCAGCGGTGACACCTCGGCGGGGTAGTCCATGACGAACACCGGGCCCCACAGGCCGGGCTCGGTCGTCTTCTCGTACAGCTCCAGAAGCAGCTTGCCCGGGCCCCACGACGCCTGGACCTCCGCCCCGGTGGCCCCGAGGTGGCGGCGCAGCTCGTCCACCGGGGAGTGCACGTCGAGGGCCACCCCCACCGCATCGCTCACGAGCTCGGCCATGGTGGCCCGTCGCCACGGTGGCGTGAGGTCGAGCTCGCGGCCCTGGTACGAGATGACGGCGGAGCCGCACAGCTGCACCGCCAGCCCCGACACGAGGTCCTCCACGAGCACCGCCAGGTCGCCGTAGTCGGCGTAGGCCTGGTACAGCTCGAGCATCGTGAATTCCGGGTTGTGGCGCGGCGACAGCCCCTCGTTGCGGAAGACCCGGGCGATCTCGAACACCTTCTCGAAGCCCCCCACCACCAGTCGCTTCAGGTACAGCTCGGGTGCGATGCGCAGGTAGAGGTCGGTGTCGAGCGCGTTGTGGTGCGTCACGAAGGGCCGGGCGTGGGCCCCGCCGGGGATGACGTGGAGCACGGGGGTCTCCACCTCGACGAACCCCGCCGCCTCGAGGCGCTGGCGCAGGGCGCTCACCAGCCGGCTGCGCAACGTCAGGATCTCCCGGGTCCGCTCGTTGGCCCACAGGTCGACCTCGCGCTGGCGGAACCTCGTCTCGACGTCGGACACGCCCTTCCACTTGTCGCCGAAGCCGCGTCGCGCCTCGGCCAGGAGCACCCAGCGGTGCACCTGCACCGACAATTCCCCCTTGCGGGTGCGCACCACGCGCCCGGTGGCTCCCACCCAGTCGCCGAGCGACAGGCGGCCGAACCCGGCGAAGTCGGCGGTGACCTTCTCCAGGGCGAACAGCTGCACCGTGCCCGACGAGTCGCGCAACGTGGCGAAGGCGAGACGCCCCTGGGGGCGCACCAGCATGACCCGCCCCGCCACCGACACCTCGTCCTCGGTCTCGTCGCCGGCGGGGAGCGAGGCGTAGCGCTCCTGGAGATGGGCCGCCTCGGCGCTGCGGTGAAAGGAGTAGGGGACGTCGGCCACGGGGCCGGAGGATACCGGGTCGCCGCCGCCCCGCCCGGTGGGGGCGGTGCCGGGACGCTCAGCGCGTCTTGGCGTTGCGCTCGTACACGAGGCGGAGCCCGTGCAGCGTCAACCAGGGCTCGCGGTGGTCGATGCAGCCCGACAGGGGCGCGATCACCTCCGACAGCCCGCCCGTGGCCACCACCGTGGCGCGCCCGAGCTCGTCCATGATGCGGCGGCACATGCCGTCGACCTGGGCCGCGTACCCGTACAGCGCGCCCGACTGGATCGACTCCACCGTCGACTTGCCGATGACGCTGCGCGGCTCCACCAGCTCGACGCGCCGCAGAGCGGCGGCGTGGTGGAAGAGCGCGTCCATGGAGATGGCGATACCCGGCGCGATGGCACCGCCGAGGTACTCGCCCGGCTCCGAGATGGCGTCGAAGGTCGTCGCCGTGCCCAGGTCGACCACGATGCACGGGCCGCCGTACAGGTCGTAGGCGCCGATGGCGTTGGCGATGCGGTCGGCGCCGACCTCCTTGGGGTTGTCGTAGAGGATGGGCATCCCCGAGCGCACGCCGGGCTCGAGCACCACGCAGGGGACGTCGAACCACCGGCTCGCCATGGCGCGCAGCGATGTCGTCACGCGCGGCACCGACGACGTCACCGCCACGCCGGTCACCACCTCGTCCACGTCCATGCCGTCCAGGTTGAGCAGCTCCGACAGCAGCAGGGCGTGCTCGTCGGGCGTGCGCTCGTCCACGGTGGACAGGCGCCAGTGGTGGCTGAGGCCGGCGGGCTCGGGGGGCGCGGGGGGCGCGGCGCGGCTGCCGGGCGGCGGGTCGTCCCCGGGCCCGAGGGAGAAGAGGCCGATCACCGTTTCGGTGTTCCCCACGTCGATGGCGAGCAGCACGGTCAGTCCTCCACGAGATCGAGGCCGAGGTCGAGCACGGGCGCCGAGTGGGTGATGGCCCCCACCGACACCAGGTCGGCCCCGGCGGCGGCGTAGGCGGGCGCGGTGTCGAGGGTGACGCCCCCTGACACCTCGACCAGCACGGTGCCGGGGGCGTCGGCGGTCGCCGCCCGCACCAGGGCCACGCACTCCGACACCTCCGAGGGGGACATGTTGTCGAGCATGACCACCGACGCGCCGGCGTCGACCGCCTCGGCCACCTGCTCGGGCCGGTCGCACTCCACCTCGACCATGCGTCCCGGCCACCACTGGCGGGCGAGCGCCACGGCCTCGGCGATCCCCAGACGGCCGAGGTGGTTGTCCTTCACGAGCACGGCGTCCGACAGCCCGGCCCGGTGGTTCCATGCACCCCCGGCGCGCACCGCCGCCTTCTCCAGGGCCCGCAGGCCGGGAGTGGTCTTGCGGGTGTCGAGCACCCGGGTGGTGGGGTTGGCGGCGGTCACGACATCGACGAAGCGGTGCGCCGAGCTGGCCACGCCCGACAGGTGGCACAGGAAGTTGAGCGCGGTGCGTTCCGCCGTGAGCAGCGAGCGCATCGGACCCGACACCTCGGCCACCACCGTTCCCGGCTCGAGCAGGGACCCGTCGGGCTCGTACCAGGAGACGACGAGGTCGGGATCGACCTGGGCGAAGGCCTCGAGCGCGCACAGCCGCCCGGCCAGCACGCCATGGGCACGCGACACGACGCGGGCCGAACCGGTGACGGTCTCGGGCACGAGCATGGCGGTCAGGTCCCCGATCGGACCCACGTCCTCGGCCAGCGCCAGCGCCACCGCCTGGCGTGCCGCGCTGCGGGGCGGGTCCACCGGGCCCGAGGTGGGCCAGGCGTCGAGGATGCCGTCGATCTCCTCCCGGGCGCCGCCTTCCCCGGCCCGGCGTGCGCCGCTCACCGCCGGGCCCCGGACGGGACGCCACGGTGCACGATCCGGCACCGCCACGCCGGGTCGGCGCGGGGGTGGTCGCGCCGGGCGTGGGCCCCGCGCGTCTCCTCCCGGGCGCCCGCCGCCGCCAGCAAGGCGTCCGCCACCGTGACCAGGTTGGCGAGCTCGCCGCTGGCCCGCCCCGGAGCGAGACCGGGCACGGCGTCGGCGACGGACCGGATCTCCGCCGTGGCCGCCGACAGCGATGCCGGCGAGCGCAGCACGCCGGCGCCCTCGGTCATGGCCCGCTGGAGGCGGTCACGCAGCTTGGCCACGTCCCCGTCGGACAGGTCCACGACGGCGGCGGCGGCGCTCACCGGCGCGGCGTCGGCAACCGATTCGACGGGCACGGCGGGGCGCGGCACCGGCACGCCGCGCCGCGTGGCGCTGTGCACGCCGTCGGAGATCTCCCGCGCCCCGATGCCGTCGGGGGCTGCACCGTCGAGCGCGCGCATGACGCCCGTGGCGAGCGGGCCGTCGCGGCCGGCGCCGATGGCCTCGGCCAAGCGCGCCCCGAACACCATCCCCTCGAGCAAGGAGTTCGACGCCAGCCGGTTGGCGCCGTGGACACCGGTGCACGCCGCCTCGCCCGCCACCCACAGACCGGGCAAGGCCGTGGCCCCGTCGAGATCGCTCATCACGCCACCCGACACGTAGTGGGCAGCGGGCGCGATGGGGAGCCAGTCCGTGGCCGGATCGAGCCCCACCGCGTGCAGCGACGCCGCCACGGTGGGAAAGCGCGCCTCGAAGGACTCGAGGGCGGTGGCGTCCAGCCACAGGTGCTCGACCCCCTGGGCCGCCATGCGGTCGGCCATGGCCCGGCTCACCACGTCGCGGGGCGCGAGCTCGTCGACGAACCGCGCGCCATGGCCGTCGCGCAACAACGCGCCGTGGCCCCGCAGGGCCTCGGACAGAAGCGGCCGGGGCATGGCGGGGTGGTGGAGGGCGGTGGGGTGGAACTGGAAGAACTCCACGTCGGCCACGGGCACCCCGGCGCGCAGCGCCATGGCCACGCCGTCGCCGGTGGCCTCGGGGGGATTGGTGGTCACGGCGTAGAGCTGGCCCGCTCCCCCGGTGGCGAGCACCACCCGGGTGGCCCGCACCTCGCGGGGCGCGCCGTCGGGGTCGAGGGCGACGACCCCGACGCAACGGCCCCCCTCGACGAGGAGGTCGACGGCGAACCACTGCTCGAGGACCGCGGCGGCGCTGCGGCGCACGGCGGACACGAGGGCCCGCTCCACCTCGGCACCGGTGGCGGCACCCCCGGCGTGCAGCACCCGGGCGGTGGAGTGGCCGCCTTCGCGGGCCAGGGCCAGGTGCCCCCCGGCCTCGCGGTCGAACACCGCGCCCAGCCCGATGAGCTCGTCGACACGTCCGGGGCCCTCGTCCACGAGCACGCGCACGGCGTCGGTGTCGCACAGGCCCGCTCCTGCCGCCAGCGTGTCGGCCAGGTGGAGGTCGGCGGAGTCCTCGTCGCCGCCCACGGCGGCGGCGATGCCGCCCTGGGCCCAGCGCGTGGCCGAACCGGCCAGGTCGGCCTTGGTCAGCACGCCCACCCGCATGTCCTCGGCGGTGGCCAGGCGAACGACGGCGGACAGGCCCGCCACTCCTGACCCGAGGACGAGGACGTCGAGCTGCACAGGTGCGCGTCCCGGTACGGCGGGGTGGGCTCAGCTGGAGGTGGCCCGGCTCAGCTCTGCCTCGAGCCGTGCCGCGGACACCTCCACCACGGCGTTGGCGGCGTCGACGTGCACGACGGTGGGCTCGAACCCCACGAGCTCGGCCGTCTCGTAGTCGGCGTAGGTGATGACGATCACCTTGTCGTTGCGCTGCACCAGGCGGGCGGCGGCGCCGTTGAGGCACACCTCGCCCGGCCCGCCCACGATGGCGTAGGTCTCGAATCGGGCGCCGTTGTCGATGTCCAACACCGTGACCTGTTCGTACTCCAGGATGTCGGCCAGCGCCATCAGCTCCGGGTCGAGGCTGATCGAGCCGACGTATTCCAGGTTGGCGTCGGTCACCGTTGCCCGGTGGATCTTGGACTTCATCATGCGCCGGCGCATCTCAGCGCTCCTCTCCGATGTTGGCCAACACGAAACGTGACGTCTGGTCCTCGGCAGGGGCGCACGCCCCCTCGTTGTCGATGAGGCGCACCGTGCCCACCCGGGCCGCCACGAGCAGGCGCACGTCGCCACCCACCTCGGGTGGGCACCGCAGGGTGGTGGGGTCCACCACCACGGCGTAGTCGGGGGTGAGGAGCGGCTCGGCGCTGAGCACGGCCGTCATGGCCGCACAGACGCGAGCCGGATCGCGCTCGCCGCGCTCGACCCGGGCGCGTCCCGCCGCCAGGGCGCGGTGCAGGGCGGTGGCAGCGCGGCGCTGGCGCGGCGACAACCGTCGGTTGCGGCTCGACAGCGCCAGTCCGTCGGTCTCGCGCACGGTGGCGCACCCCACCACCTCGACCGGCAGCGACAGGTCGGCCACCATGCGCCGCACCACGGCCAGCTGCTGGAAGTCCTTCTCGCCGAAGTACGCCCGGCACGGGCCGGCCAGTGAGAAGAGCTTGGCCACCACGGTGGCGACCCCGTCGAAGTGCCCGGGCCGCGACGCCCCCTCGAGGCCCTCGCTGACGCCGTCGACGTGCACGGTGGTGGCGACGGGCCCAGGGTGGTCGGGGTACATCTCGCGCACCGGCGGGGCGAACACCATCGACGCGCCCGCCGCCCGGGCCAGAGCCACGTCGGCGTCGAGGTCGCGTGGATAGGCGTCGAGATCGGCGGCGTCGTCGAACTGCAGCGGATTGACGAAGACGGTGACGGCCACGACGTCGCACTCGCGCGCCGCCCGTTCGATGAGGGCGCGGTGCCCGGCATGGAGCGCGCCCATGGTGGGAACGAGGCCGACGCGGCGACCGACGGCGCGCTCGGCGTCGAGCGCGGCCGCGAAGCGGGTAGCGGCACCGAGCACGGACATGCTCCGCCGACGCCGGGGCCGGCGGGTCACAGACGGCGCGCCTGCCGTCGCCGGGGCCGGTGTGGCCGTCGTCGGTGGACGAGTCGCCGCCAGCCGGCGGGCCAGCTCGACGCCGGCGTCGTAGGCCGGGATCTCGACGGGATCGAGCACGGCGCGGTGCCGGCTCAAGGTGGTGTCGTCGCCCCGTGCCGCCGGCCCGGTGAGCGCGGCGGCGGGACCGAGGTCGGCCACGTCGGTGAGGGCGGCCCGGGCCAGGCCCACGAAGGCGTCGAGGCCGAGACCGGCCGATGCCGCCATGCGCTGCACCTGGCCCATGAGCGCCACCACGTGGTTGGCGGCCACGCACGCCGCGGCGTGGTACGCGGCGCGGTGCTCGTCGGCCACCTCCAGGGGGGTGCCGCCGAGGGACCGGGCGAGCTCCTCGGCCACGGGGTCGCCCGCCACGGCGAAGGTGATGCCGCTGCGCAGCCGCACCCGCCCCACCTCGGGCGAAGGCAGCGGCACCAGGGGGTGCAGCGACGCCCGGCGGGCATGGGGGCCAAGGACGTCGAGGCCGAGCGCTCCCGAGAGGTGCAGGACCACCGTCCCCGGCACCGGCGTCACCGCCGCCGCCACGTCGGCGATGGCCGCGTCCGGGGTGGCGAGCACGAGGACCTCGACACCGTGTGCCGCGTGGCGCAGGTCGTCGTGGCGTGACAGCACGCCGACCACGTCATGGCCGGCGTCGGACAGCGCCGCGGCGAGCGAACGACCGGCCCGTCCGGGCCCGATCAGTCGGACAGTTGTCACCGGACCCCTTTCTGCGCTCCAGCCCCGCCATGCGGGTGCCGGTCGCGTCAGGCGATCGGATCAGTACCCCGTCAGTCTACCCACGGCGCGGACCTGCCCACCAGCGCGCTGCCGCACCTCGTCGGGCACGAGCCCCGGTGCCAGCTCGGCCAGCGGCTCCACCACGAACCGGCGCTGCCACATCCGGGGGTGCGGCACCACGAGGTCGTCCTCGTCCACCACGGCGTCGCCCACGAGGAGGATGTCCACATCCAGCGAGCGCGGCCCCCAGGGCACGGTGCGGCGCCGCCCGGCCTGGGCCTCGAGACCCCGGGCCACGTCCAACAGCTGCCGGGGGGCGAGGTCTGTGTCCAGCTCCACCACCAGGTTGAGATAGGGCCGCTGCCCCGGAGGTCCCCCCAGGGGCTCGGTCTCGTAGACCTGGGACACCGCCACCACGCCGGGCAGGCCGGCCACGGCACCGCGCAGGTGCTTGCGGCGGTCGCCGATGTTGGAGCCGACACCGACGAAGACCCGTCCCGAGGCGGGGCCCGTGGTGATGCGGTGACGATGGACGCGCACGGCGGTGGAGGCGACGGGGTGGTCGAGGGGTGGGCGCAGCTTGCGCACCGTGACCGTCACCTCCGACAGCGCCGGGTCGGCCAGGACGGCCTCGGCCACGGCGCTCGACAACGACTCGAGCAGGCGGTGGGGCGGTCCGGCCATCACCGCCACCGCGGCGTCGACGGCGCCGGCGTAGTCGGCGGTGTCGGCCAGGTCGTCGCTCGACGCCGCCGTCCGGCGCGCCAGGTACAGGTCGAGATCGAGCTCGAAGGGCTGTGCGGTGGTGCGCTCCTCGTCCAACACCCCGTGCACGGCGTCGAGATGCAGACCCCGGATCTCGACGCGGTCACCGGCCGGGGCACCCGTCGTGGCGTCGCCACCGGGGGCGCCACGGGGGCCGTCCACGCTCATGGCCGGTGCTGCCGCGGCCCGCTCAGGTCCCACCCGGGACGGGCAGCTCCGAGGCCCGGGCCACCATGTCGCGCCCCGGGGGGCCCATCTGGTGCCCGACCAGGCGCTCCACGGCGTTGATGGCCTGCGGGCCACCGGGCAACCGGGCGCTCCACAGCAGGTAGCCGGCCACCACGCCCATGAGACGGTCGCCCAGCTCCTCCTGGTGCAACAGCAGGCGCTCGCCACCGCGCAGCCAGCCCTCGAGCTGGCGGTAGAGGTCGAGCAGCGTCTCGCGCACGTCGCCGGTGGGGGCCAGGGGGAAGTGCGACCACACGAGCTCCCCCTCGTCGTAGGCGGCCAGGTTGTGCGGCGACGGCAGCAGCGACACCACCCGGTTGAACCCCTGCACCCGGAGCCAGATGATCTCCTCCTGGCGCCGGACACGGCGGTGGTGGGGGGCGAACCCCCCGGGCCGCTCGCTCACGGCCAGCTGGTCCTTGACCACCCAGGTGAAGTTGCGGGGAGGGATCCCCGCCGCCCACTTGCCCTTCACCCCGCACGCTCCGATCGCCTCACACCCATGTCGCCTCTCACCCTGTCGCCGTCCGCTCCACCCGATGTCCGCCCTCCAGGCGCGTCCCGCCCACCAGGACGGCGGCCTGCACCGTGGCCGCCACGTCGTGCACCCGCACCATAGAGGCGCCCGCCAGCATGGCCCACGTGGCCGTGGCGATCGACCCGGGGAGCCGGTCGGAGACGGAGGCGGGCTCCCCGTCCGGTCCGGGCGCCAGGCGGCCCAGGAACCCCTTGCGGCTGGTGCCCACCACCACCGGGTACCCGAGCGCGACCAGCTCGGGGAGACGGTGGAGCAGGGCCAGGTTGTGCGCCGTGGTCTTGCCGAACCCGATGCCGGGGTCCACCCACACCTCGCCCACGCCGGCCCGCCGGGCGACGGCGGCCCGCTCGGCCAGGAACCCGTGGACCTCGGCCACCACGTCGTCGTAGCGGGGGTCGTCCTGCATGGTGGGGGGCGTGCCCTGCATGTGCATGGCCACCCAGCCCACCCCGAGCTCGGCGGCGAGCTCCCACAGCGAGCCCGACACGTCGTTGACGAGCGTGGCGCCCGCCGCCACCGCCGCGCCTGCCACGGCCGGCTTCATGGTGTCGATCGACACCCGGACGTGCGGCGCCAGTGCCCGCACCACCGGGAGCACCCGCGCCAGCTCCTCGTCCTCGGGCACGGGCCTGGCCCCGGGCCGGGTCGACTCGCCCCCGACGTCGACCACGGCCGCGCCGAGGCGGGCCATGTCGAGGCCGTGCGCCACGGCCCGGTCGGGATCGACGAAACGGCCGCCGTCGGAGAACGAGTCGGGCGTGACGTTGAGCACGCCCATGACGGCGGCCGGCGCGGCCTCGGGCACGGCGCCGGGGTCCGCGGCGGCCTGCGGCGCGGGGGCGGGATGCGACGGCCCGGTCGTCACCGGCCGTGCACGAACTCCATGGCCTCGGCCCGTGTCCGGGGGTCGTCGCGAAACAGCCCGCGCACGGCCGAGGTGATGGTGAGGGTGCCGGGCTTCTTCACCCCGCGCATCGACATGCACAGGTGCTCGGCCTCCACCACCACGAGCACCCCGCGCGGCGCGAGGACCCGCTCCAGGGTGTCGGCGATCTGCGTGGTCATGCGCTCCTGCACCTGGAGGCGCCGGGCGAACACGTCCACCAGGCGGGCCAGCTTGGACAGGCCCGTCACGCGTCCGTCCTCGCCGGGGATGTAGCCGACATGGACCTTGCCGATGAACGGCACCATGTGGTGCTCGCACAGCGAGGCGAAGGAGATGTCGCGCACCATCACCATTTCGTCGTGCTCGGCCGCAAAGGTGACGGTGAGGTACTTGGCCGGGTCGTCGTCGAGGCCGGCGAACAGCTCCTGGTACATCGCCGCCACCCGACGCGGCGTGGCCTGCAGCCCTTCGCGCGTCGGGTCCTCACCGATGGCTTCGAGCAATTCGGTCACGAGGCGCTCGACACGGGCGGAATCGACGGGCACGGGGGCGGTCCTCAGTCGACGGGCACGGGGCCCTGGTACACCCGGATGTCGGGCACGTTGCGGTAGCGCTCGGCCACGTCGAGGCCGTACCCCACCACGAAGTCGGGCGGGATGCGGAACCCGACGTAGCGGAGATCGAGACGGGCCCGCTGGCGTCCCTCTTTGACGAGCAGGGCGCACACCTCGAGGCTGGCCGGCTGGCGGGCCAGCAGACTGCGGCGCAGGTACGACAGGGTGAGCCCGCTGTCGACGATGTCCTCCACCACGAGCACGTGGCGGTCGGTGAGATCGCAGTCGAGGTCCTTCACGATGCGCACCACCCCGCTCGTGGTGGTGGCGGAGCCGTAGGAGGCCACCGCCATGACGTCCACCTCGACGGGGAGCTGGATGGCACGCGCCAGGTCGCTCATGAACACGAACGCGCCTTTGAGCACCCCCACGAGGAGCGGTGGCCGTCCCTCGTACTCGGCGGTGAGCTGCTCACCAAGCTCGCCCACCCGCTTCTGGAGCACGTCCTCGGCCACCACGACACGTCCCAGATCGGGGTCGTCGCACCAACGGTCCTGGGTCACCGCCGCGTCCGGGTGGTCATCGGGGCCGACACTACCGGACGCCTCTGGATGCGACCGGTGCCGACGACAGCACGCCGCGGGACCGGCGCACGCGCACCCCGGGGGCCACCTCGGTGCCGATCGCCCGGCCCCGAGCCACGGCCAGGACCCGCTCCACCGCCGCCAGGTCGGGAGGGTGTGGCGACGACCCCCGCAGCCACCGCCGGGCGGCGCGACGGGCGAGCGCCTCGGGCGCGGCCGACAACGCGCCCGCGTCGGCACCATCGATGTCCGACGCCAGGCCGTCGAGCAGATCGGCTTCGTCCGCCATGACACCGGCCTGCCGGGCGAGGACGGGCACGAGGTCGCGCCCCGCCACGGCGCACGCCAGGGGCAACAGCTCGTGGCGGACGCGGTTGCGCGTGAAGCGCATGTCGGCATTGCTGGGGTCCTCGACCGGCTCGAGGCCGAGGGCGGCGCACAGGGCGTGGGTGTCGGAGCGCCGCACACCGAGGAGGGGGTGGGTGGGGCCGGGCCGCATCCCGGCCAGGCCGTCGAGGCCCGCACCGCGCAGCAGGTTCAGGAGCACGGTCTCGGCCTGGTCGTCCATGGTGTGACCGGTGGCCGCGTCCCCCGGAAGCACGCTGCGACGCGCCGCCCGGGCCCGGGCTTCGAGGTTGGGGCCCGGCGCCACCTCCACCCGGAGGCTGCGGAAGCCGGCGCCGAGGAGCCGAGCCGCCGCCTCGACCACGTCCGCCTCGGCGGCGGAGCCGGTCCTGAGGCCGTGGTCGACGTGCACGGCGATGACGTCGCACCCCGCCGCCACCGCCAACGCCAGCAGGGCCAGAGAATCGGCACCGCCGGACACCGCACAGGACACGGCCGTCCCCGGCGGGGGGAAGGTGCAGCGGCCCGACAGGGCGATGGGAACGGCGGCGGCCGGGGCGGTGGCGGCCTCGGCTCGGCGGGCCATCAGCCCGTGGCGAGGTGGGCGGGGCCGACGCGCGCCACCCACGTATCGGGATGGCGGATCTCGTCCATGGTGGGGAGCATCTCGGGGCCCTCCCACACGCGGGCGAGCAGCTGGGGGCCCCCGGCGGCCTCCACGGCGTGGATGAAGCGCTCCCCCATCTCGTACTGGCGCAGCTTGGCGTCGATCCCCATGAGCTGCTGGAGCAGGCGGGCAGGCAGGCTGGCCCGGCGGCGGCGCTCGCGCAGCACCCGGGAGAACCAGGCGGCATCGGGCACGGCGTCGGCACCGGCCCGGTCCATGGTCACGTCGCCGTGCCCTTCGAGCAGGCTCATCATGGCCTGAATGCGGGCGATGACCGCCAGCTGCTCGGGCGGGGCCACGAGCCCGAGCATTCCCGCCTCCTGCAGGGGGTTCTCGCCGGCCCGCACGGCGGCGGCGGCACGCCGCAGCGCTTCGGCGAAGCGGCGTGGGTCGGGCGTCATGCCCGACATGGCCTCGTTCACCAGGGACAGGAAGTGGCCCCGGAGCCAGGGCACGCCGGTGAACTGGCACCGGTGGGTGACCTCGTGCAGAGCGATCCACAGGCGGAACTGCTTGGCCGGGAACCCGTGGCGGCGTTCCAGCGCCACCACGTTCGGACCGACGTAGGACACCACCCCTCCGGTGTCGTCACCCTCGGCCAGCAGCAGGTCGTACTGGCCCAGCACGCGTGTGGCCATCCACCCCAGGACCAGGCCCAACTGCGCACCCGTCACCTGGCCCGCGGCCTGAGACAGCGGCCCCCGCAAGGTGGTGGCCTGGAGCTGCTCGAGCACAGGCTCGAGCAGGCGGCGGAACGACATCAGGTTGGCCCGCACCCACCCGGCACGGTCCAGGACGAGGGCGCCGGCGCTTCCCGTGGCCGGCTGGAGCCCGGTGGCGGCGATGACGAGCGACTCGGCCCGGGTGGTGGCCTCGGTGAAGTCGGCCTGGAGCTGGGCGGTCGTGGCGGCGTCGAGGGAGCCGGCGCCTGGGGGCCCGAGCAGCGAGCCCCGAGAACCGATCCACGTGGCGACCCGCTGCGCCACCTCCCACGACACCGGGCTCGCCACGGCGCCCAGTGTAGGGAGCCGGAGCCATAGCCCGCCCAGTCAGGCGATCTTCTTGCCTCGCAGCCGGGGCGTGCTGGGTGTCAGGTGCAGACAGCAGTACTCGTCGTCGTTGTAGATCGACAGCTTGGTGTCACAGCCGGGCTCGGCGCACACGCGGCCACGGGCGAAGGTCCGTGCCGGGCGGCCGTAGCCGGTGAAGGCCGTGGCCCCGATCGAATGCTCACTGTTTTCGATGCGGTCTTCCATGCCCCCTCAACCTCCCGCCGTGATGTCGTCGGCTTCCTATCGACGCGGGGACCCGCCGTCGTGAGGAGGAGTGGAGGGCGTTGTGCAACCGTTGTGATGACCTCGGAGGGTGGTCGGAGGCGCCGACCGGGAGCAGACGCTGCTCAGGTGTCCGAAGGGTGGCGCCGTTCCTCTTCGAGGAGGGCGTCGTACACGCGCCGGCGAAGGGCTTCGGGGACGTGGTCCTTGCACCGGTTGGCGATCAGGTGCCGGAGATCCGCCTCGAAGTCGAATGCATCGAGACACGGCGAGCAGTCGTCCAGGTGGTGCTGGATCTCCCGGCGGCGCTCGTCGGTGAGCTCGCCGTCGAGAAAGTGGTAGAGCCGCTCGATCGTCTCGTTGCAGTCGAAGCCGGACTCCCCGGACCCCATCTCGCGTCCTCCCATCGAACCGAGGCTAACGGCCGGCGTCGGTCGACCCGACCAAGCCTCGTCCCACGGCATAGTCCAACAACGCCTTCTGCAGCGCCTTTCTTCCCCGGTGGATGCGGCTCATGACGGTGCCGATGGGCACATCGGTGATGTCGGCGATCTCCTTGTAAGAGAACCCCTCGACGTCGGCGAGGAGCACGGCGATGCGGAAGGCCTCAGGCAGGGATTCGATGGCCTGCTTGACCTCGTCGTCGGTGAAATGGTCGAGCACCTCGTCCTCGGCCGACTGCCCGGTGCCCGCCGCCCGGAGGTCGCCGATGCGGTGGTACAGGTAGAGGTCCTCGATGTCCTCCACGTCGGCCTTCTCCGGTCGCCGCTTGGCGGCGCGGTAGCTGTTGATGAACGTGTTGGTGAGGATCTTGTACAGCCACGCCTTGAGGTTCGTGCCGTCCTCGTAGCGGTCGAAGGACCGGTACGCCTTCAGGAAGGTCTCCTGCACGAGGTCCTCGGCGTCGGCGGCATTGCGGGTCATGCGCAGGGCGGCGGTGTAGAGCGCCTGCATGTGCGGCATGGCTAGCTCGGTGAATCGGCGCCGGTCGGCCATGAGCTGCACCCTAGTCATCGGGTGTACCGGCGGGGACGGCGGCCCGCCGTGGACGGCGGTCACGCGTTCGTCAGGAGGTGGGTGCCCGCCTCAGGCGTCCGACGGGAGCTCTGCCCGGGCCCACCGGCGGGAGGAGCGGGCGCCCATGGGGTAAAGCCGGAAGCTCACCACGGTCACCGGGGCCAATGCGCCGTCCGCCGTGACGAGCCAGCACGGCAGCCCGAGATCGGTGGCGTCGCGCAGCTCGAGCCACGTGTCGTGGCTGATGGTGCCGTCTCCCTCGCTCAGCACGACCAGGCCGTCGATGCCCTCGCGGATGAAGGGCCACCGGAGCTGCCAGTCCGCCCGGGACGAGAATCCGCAGGCGTCGGCGTCCATGAGGACGGCCCCCGGCCACGTCTCGGCCAGACGTCGCATCGCCAGCCGGTAGAGCATGGTGCCGTAGGTGTTCTGGGCGGCCGCCAGGTACACGACCGCCGGGACGGCAGCGACGGCCTCGTCGCTGGCCGTGTTCGTGGCCTTGGCGCCGGTGGCACGGGCGACTGAACGGTCCAGGCCCGCGCCCTTCCGTGCGTTGGACGGAATCATGATGCTCATCGCGGACCCCCGATCGCCTTTCGCTGCCCGCGCGTCGCCGAGACCTGCGGCCTCGGCGACGTGCCCCCCGGTTCCCGCGGATGCCCCCCCTCGGCACTCCTCGGCGAACCCCGGGATCATCGTGGCGTGCTTCTGTCACCGCACGTCCAAGACCAGGTCAACTCCCGCACAACGAGCCGAGGACCCCCGTCCCGTCGGGCCACCTGCCCAGACAGGTGGACGCCAACGGAGCACTCGGTCGTTGTGGGTTCGGGGGAGCACTGGCGTACACCCCCGCCTATGCCCCCACGCGAGGGCGTCGGGAAGAAAGGACCCCGACGCCCTGACCGGGGCGCCCCTGCGATCCGCCGTGCCCGAGGCGCGCACGTCTGAGCCTGGGAGGGGACTCGAACCCCTGACCTGCGCATTACGAATGCGCTGCTCTACCAGCTGAGCTACCCAGGCACTCCAGGTCAATGCAGCCTTCTTCTACCATGACCAGGGCATACGAGATTACAACCCGCATCGGTCCGCCCCGAGTGGCATCTCGACCGTGCGCCGGCAACCCGCACGGGCAATTCGTGGGTCGGGCCAGCTCGGCTCTCGGTCCGGTCCGAGATGAATGAGGCGATAGCCCCTCGTGGCGGGCCGACGAAAGCCCCTACTCCGGCGGTTGCCGTTCCCCGGTGAATCAGCCGTGAACCCCCCGCCAGCGGTCCGAGAGCACGAAGACGAGTGGTTCCAGAACCGCATGCAACAGGCTGTCGATCTGATCCTGGTGATCGACGGGGACGGAACCGTCGTCGACGCCAGTGAGGGCGCTCAGGCCACGTTCGGGTCTCCCACCACAAGGCGGTCGGTGCAGGTGTCCTGCGGTTCGTGCATCCCGACGACCGCGAGCGCGTCATGGCGCAACTGGTGGCGCTGCCGAGGACACCAGGGTTCCACTTGAAACCGGTCGCCACCGGCGCAACGGGCCGACCCAGCCGATCCGGCAACCCGAGCGCCCGGGCGCTCCCGTCGCGGCGTGCAGTCACCCGGTGACGGCGGACAGACGCACGAGCAGTGCCTCCAGAAGCAGTGACTCGTTCGGATTGCGCACGAGCTCCGCCGAGGACTGCTCGACCATGGCGACGGCTCCGGCCAGCTCCCGCACGCGTTCCTCCGGTCGGCCCGACGGCGGCGCGCCGGTTCGTCCCGCACCTGCCGCCGCCACCAGTCGGTCCCGGTAGGCCCCGGCCAGCACGGCGAAGCCGGCCCGCAGCTCGTCGGTCCGCCACCGCCGCTCCTCGCGCCGCTGGCGGTCCTCCACCTCCTTGCGGCGCGGCACACCGCGCTCGCCGCGTTGCTCGGCCTCGGACCCGAGGGTCTCGAGCTCGGCGCGGTGCCGGGCCCGCACGGGCTCGACGGCCTCGTCCGCCGCCGCCAGGAGCTCCGACGCCAACGACGCGGCCACGGCCCCGGTGCCGTCGAGGCGTGCGGGGACCGACCGCCACAGTCCCCGGCGTTCGGCGAACCCGGCGTCGTCGGCCAGCAGACGGGCCCGGTCGACACTTCCGCCGGCGGCGGCGGCGAGCTCGACGGCGAGATCGGGGGCCATCCCCTGCTCCTCGAGCCAACCCTCCATGACGGCGGGGGGCACAGGCCTGAGCTCGATGCGCACGCACCGGCTCGCCACCGTGGCGAGCTCGGCGGGCACGACGTCGGCCAGGAGCACGAACACCGTGTCCCCGGCGGGTTCCTCGAGCGTCTTCAACAACACCGGTGCCGCCAGCCGGGCAAGGTGGATGTCCGACACCGTGATGACCTGGCGGTGTCCTTCGAGCGGCCGCCGCTGAGCCAGCCGCACCACCCCCCGGGCGTCGTCCACGCTCACCGACGCTCCGCTGCGCTCCACCTCGACCAGGTCGGGATGCACGCCCGCCCGGACGCGACGGCAGACCTCGCAGTGCCCGCACCCGCCGTCGGGACACAGGAGCCCGGCTGCGAACCCCCGCACCAGAAGGCGCTGCCCGAGACCGGGCGGCCCCACCAGCAGGTAGGCGTGGACCGGCCTGCGGGCGGCGGCGCGCAACTGCGAGACGGCGTCGGATTGGCCGACCACGCCGTCGAACAGCGACGACACAGGGCGCACCCCGCTGTCGTCAGGCACCTCGTGCGCCGGGGAGGCCGCCGGGGCCGGGGTCACGATGGGACCGTGGGGAGCGGGCCGAGGCGCTGCGTCACCGCCGCCAACAGGTCGGCGGCCACGGCGGGGGTGGCGCCGGTGCCGTCCACCACGACCCACCGGGGATCGGCGGCGGCCAGGGCGAGGTACCCGTCGCGGACGCGCTGGTGGAAGGCGGCATCGAGGCGCTCGAGACGGTCCGGGTCGCCGCCGCCCATGCGGGCCCGGGCCAGGGCGACGGGCACGTCGATGAGCACGGTGAGGTCGGGCTCGAGCCCCCCCGCCGCCCAGGACACGAGCCCCTTGAGCTCGGCCAGGTCGAGACCGCGGCCATAGCCCTGGTACGCAAGGGTCGATCCCGAGAACCGCTCGGTCACGACCCAGCGCCCGGCCTCGAGGGTGGGCAGGACCACCTCGTCCACGTGCTGGGCGCGGTCGGCCGCCACCAGGAGCGCCTCGGCGCGCACCGACACGGGGGGCGAGTCGCCGTCGAGCAGCAGTGACCGCAGCTTCGCCCCGAGGGCGGTCGATCCCGGCTCCGATGTCGACAGCGCACCGACGGCGGAGGCGAGCCCGCGGGCGTGCGTGCTCTTGCCGCTGCCGTCCACCCCCTCGAGGGCAATGAACTGGCCGCGCCCGCTCACTCCGTGTCGGGTATCCCCGTCGTCGCCTCCGGCGCCTCGGGGGACTCGGGGGACTCGCCGACACCGGTGGCACCCGCCGCCTTGACGGCCCTCGCCGCCTTCTTCGCCCCCGTGGCCTTCCTCGCCCCCGTGGCTTTCTTCGCCCCGGTGGCCTTCTTGGACGCGGATGGCTTCTTGGCGGCCTTGGCCGTCTTGGCCGCCTTCTTGGCCCCGGTGGCCTTGGCACCGCGCCGGGGGCGCGCCGCGGGCGGACCGGCGGCGCGGCGATCGGCCAGGAGCTCGGCAGCCCGTTCGATGGTGATGGTCTCGGGCTCGTCCCCCTTGCGCAGCGAGGCGTTGGTGGTGCCGTCGGTCACGTAGGGGCCGAAGCGACCCGACCGGACGACCACCGGACCCCCGGTCTCGGGGTCGTCGCCCAGCTCGCGCAGCGGTGCAGCCGAGGCGCGGCCACGCCTGGCCTTGGGCTGGGCGAACAACGCCAGCGCCTCGGGGAGCGTCACGGTGAGGAGCTGCTCCTCGGTTTCGAGGCTGCGGGTATCGGTCCCCTTCTTGACGTAGGGGCCGAAACGGCCGTTGAGCGCCTGGATCACCTCCCCCGACTCGGGGTCGGTCCCGACGTCGCGGGGCAACCGGAGCAACTCGAGCGCCTGGTCGAGGGTGAGCGTCTCCGGGGTCATCGACCGGAACAGCGACGCCGTGCGGGGACGCTCGCCGCCGTCGACCGCCGGACCCAGCTGCACATAGGGGCCGAACCGCCCCGACCGCACGAGCACTTCGAAGGTGCTGTCCGGATCGGTGCCGAGCGACCGGTCGCCCGACGGGGCGGCGAGGAGCTCCTGGGCGCGCTCCACCGTGAGCTCGTCGGGTGCGAGATCCTCTGGGACCCCAGCCCTGTCCTCGCCACGCTGCAGATACGGCCCATAGCGCCCGACGCGCACGACGATGGGCGTCCCGTCCTCGTCGACACCGATGGGGATGGAGTTCACTTCGCGGGCGTCGATCTCGCCCAGGTGGGAGGACACGTCCTCCTTGAGGCCGCGGCGTCCGGCGCCGTTACCGGACCCGAGCGCCCCGCCGTGGGCCGAGCCGTTGCCGTCCCCGGCCGCCGGCACCGCCCCCGACGCGGTGCCGGGCGCGCCGGGCGCGCCGAAGTAGAAGCGCGTCAACCACGGCAGCACCTCTTGCTGGCCCCCGGCGATGTCGTCCAGGTCGTTCTCCATGGCCGCCGTGAACCCGTAGTCGACCAGGTCGCCGAAGTAGCGCTCGAGCAGGCCCACCACGGCAAAGGCGGTGAACGAGGGCACGAGGGCGCTGCCCTTCTTCCACACGTAGCCGCGGTTCTGGATCGTCCCGAGGATGCTGGCGTAGGTGGAGGGCCGGCCCACACCCAGGTCCTCGAGTGCCTTCACGAGCGACGCCTCGGTGTAGCGGGCCGGCGGTTGGGTGGTGTGCGAGCGCGCTTCGATGGCGGTGGCGGCGGGGGTGTCACCCTCGACCAGCGCGGGCAGCTGCACCTCGCGCTCGGCCAGCTCGGCCTCGGCGTCGTCGGAGCCCTCGACATAGGCGCGCAGGAAACCGGGGAAGCGGATAACGGTTCCCGATGCCGAGAATTCGGCGTCCCCCGTGACCCGTGCGTCCGAGCCGGATGCGGCGTCGGGCGTCCCCACCAGGCGCACCTGGGCGCTCGTGCCCGTGGCGTCGGCCATCTGCGAGGCCACCGTCCGCTTCCAGACGAGGTCGTAGAGCCGGAGCATGTCGCCGTTGAGGGCCTGCGCCGCCTGGTCGGGGGTGCGGAACACCTCGCCGGCGGGGCGGATGGCCTCGTGCGCCTCCTGCGCGTTCTTGACCTTGCGCTCGTAGCGACGGGGGGCGCCGGGCACGTAATCGGGGCCGTAGAGCTCAGCCGCCTGGGCCCGCGCCGCCGACAGTGCTTCGTCGGACAAGGTGGTGGAGTCGGTGCGCATGTAGGTGATCCAGCCCTGCTCGTACAGGCGCTGGGCCACCTGCATGGTGCGCTGGGCCCCGAAGCGGAGTTTGCGGCTGGCCTCCTGCTGCAGCGTCGAGGTCATGAACGGCGGTGCCGGGGAGCGGCGGTAGGGCTTCTCGGTCACCGAGCGCACCGTGAACTGCGAGCCGGCGAGACCCTGCACCAGGCGCTGTGCGTCGGCCTCACCGAGGAGCACGGCATCGGGGCGCGTGAGCTGGCCCGTCTCGTCGAAGTCGCGCCCCGTCGCCACCGGCGTCCCCCCCACCGCCACGAGCACGGCGGTGAATCCCTGCCCGGCGGCGTCGAAGGTCCCTTCGAGGTCCCACCACGTGGCGTCGCGGAAGCGCATGCGGGCCCGCTCGCGCTCCACGATCATGCGCGTGGCCACGCTCTGGACGCGCCCTGCCGACAGGCGCGGCATGACCTTCTTCCACAGCACGGGGGACACCTCGTAGCCGTAGAGGCGGTCGAGGATGCGGCGTGCTTCCTGGGCGTCGACGAGACGGCGGTCGAGGTCGCGCCACTCCTCCACGGCGCGCTGGATGGCCGAGGGCGTGATCTCGTGGAAGACCATCCGCTTCACCGGCACCCGGGGGGAGAGGACCTCGGTGAGATGCCAGGCGATGGACTCACCCTCGCGGTCCTCGTCTGTGGCCAGGTAGACCTCGCTCGCATCCTTGAGCAACGCCTTCAGCCGGGTGACGACGGACTTCTTCTCGGGCGCCACCACGTACAGGGGCTTGAAGCCGTTGTCGACGTCCACGCCCAGGCGGGCCCACCCCTCACCTTTGAAGGCAGGCGGCACCTCGTCGGCCCGACGGGGCAGGTCGCGGATGTGGCCCACCGACGACTCCACCACGAAAGAGGGGCCGAGCAGGGCCCCGATGGTGCGGGCCTTGGCCGGCGACTCGACGATGACGAGGGGCCTGGCACCCGATGCGGTGCGGGCCGACTGGGAGCGGGTGGAGGCAGGCATGGTCGATGAGAGCGTGGGGGTCGGCGCTCGGCGGTGTCAACAGCGCCCGCCCGGAAATCCCGGGGCGGGGGCTGTGGCCAGGCTTTTCACCTGGCCGTGGCTCAGGCCTCCATGGCCGCGGGGGCGGCAGGGGGGGCGACGGCCGGCTCGACGGGGGCGTCGACGGCCCCCTCCTCCTCGGCACCGAAGCCCTCCGACTTGCGCTTGGAGAAGGCGATGGCCCCGATGAGGACCACGAGGGCGCCGCCGGCGATGCCGAGGCGGGCGCCGGTGTGGTGCCGGAGGGTGATGACGGCCGGAAGGATGAGGAGCGACACCAGGTTCATGACCTTGATGAGCGGGTTGAGGGCGGGCCCGGCCGTGTCCTTGAACGGGTCACCGACGGTGTCGCCGATGACGGCCGCCTTGTGGGGCTCGGAGCCCTTGCCCCCCTCGTGCCCGTCCTCGATGTACTTCTTGGCGTTGTCCCACGCCCCACCGGAGTTGGACA
>JBEKVE010000025.1:0-24051 GCA_049514335.1 Acidimicrobiales bacterium | reverse complement strand
GGCCGCCACGGCGTCGAGGAGCTGACGGGCACCGATCCAGTGCAGCTGGTGGACCAGGTCGCGTTGCAGAAAGGCGAGCAGCACGTAGCCGCTGCCGAAGACGATCACGCCCAGCTTGGCGAACTCGCGCACGAGCGGCCACAGCCCCACGTGCGCGGCGGCCTCGGTTCGCCGCGCCGCCACGGCGCCGGCACCGCGTCCCTGCGACGAGGCCACTGCGGGCAGCACCACCCCGGCGACCGAACCCCGGGCGCCGAGGCGCGGCGCGTTTCGCCACACCATGAGGGCCACGGCGCCGACGGCCAGCACGACGAGCGGGTCGGCTCCGGCCAGGAACCCCCCGGCCGCGCCCGCTGCCACCACCACGGGGGCGGCCCCGGTGCGCGCCGCACCGGCCACGAGACCGCACAGCGCCATGACGATCACCGCCACCACCACCGGCTTGACGCCGTACAGCACCCCGCCCACCGCCGGCAGGTGGCCGTAGGACACGTACAGCCACGCCAGGACGAGGACGATGGCCGTGGCCGGGGCGATGAAGCACGTCCCCGCCACGAGCAGGCCCGCCCACCCGGCACGGCGGCGGCCGACGGCGATCACCATCTGCGTCGACCCCGGACCGGGCAGGGCGCTCGTGGCGCCGAGCAGGTCGACGAACTCCGGGTCGGAGATCCACTGGCGACGCTCGACCACCTCGGTGCGCAACAGCGCCACGTGGGCGGCGGGGCCACCGAAGCCGAGCACACCCAACTTGGCCGACACCGCGGCCACTTCGAGCAGGCGGCTGCGCCGCTCGCTCACCTGTCGTCGAGCTCTGGCTCTCCCCGTCCCTCGGCGTCGAAACGGAACCCGACGCCGCGCACCGTGACGAGGTAGTGCGGGCGGGCCGGGTCGCGCTCGAGCTTCACGCGCAGCCGCCGGATGTGGGTGTCGAGCGTGCGCGTGTCGGCCAGGTCGCGCCCCGACCACAGGCGGTCGATGAGCTCCTCACGGGTGCGCACCTGGCCGGGAGGGGACAACAGCAGGGCGAGCAGGTCGAACTCGCGACGCGACAGGTGGACGGGGTCGCTCCCGACCGACACCACGCGCCGGGCGAAGTCGACCCGCACCGGCCCCGCCACCACGATGTCCGATCGCGGCGCCACCTCGGGCCGCACGGCGCGCGGCGCGGTGAAGGGGGGTGGGGCCACACGGCGCAGGACCGCCTGGATGCGGGCGATCAGCTCGCGCAGGTGGTAGGGCTTGGTGACGTAGTCGGCCGCACCGAGCTCGAGGCCGAGGACGATGTCGACCTCCGTGTCGAGGGCGCTCACCATGATGACGGGCACGGGGGCGATGTCGCGCATGCGGCGGCACACCTCGGTGCCCGACATGCCGGGCAGGAGCACGTCGAGCAGGACCACGTCGGGCGGGCTGGCGGCGAAGCGCCGCAGGCCGTCGAGCCCGTCGGCGGACAGCTCGACCTCGTAGCCCTCCTTCGACAGTCCGGCCTGGAGCGCCTCGCGGTAGGACTCCTCGTCCTCGACGACGAGCACGCGCACGCGGCCCCCGGACTCGCGTTCCTCGGCGCTCGACATGGCGGGCCCGGTCACCGCTGCCGCTTGCCCAGGCGCTTGGGCCGGTCGGGCGAATGGCGCTGCGTGGTCATGACGACGAGGCGGGCCACGATGATGAGGACGAGGACGAGGACGATGAGGAGCAGCGCAGCGGCGTCGGCGCGCTCGTGGGCGAGGTTGCTGGGCTGGTTGTAGTCGGTGAACACGTTGTAGGTCAGGTACCCGATGGGTGAGCTGTGGAGGCTGAAGGTGGGGGCGCGCGAGCTGTAGCCGGCGGTGTAGAGAAGCGGCGCCGTCTCGCCCACGGCGATGGCCAGGGCGATGATGAGGCCCGTGGCGATGCCGGGCAGGGCGGGGCGCAGCACCAGCTTGCGCAGGGCGTAGCCGCTGCGCATGCCGAGCGCCTCACCCCCCTCGCGATAGTTGGTGGGCACGTTGCGCAGCGCCACCTCGGTGGTCTTGGTGATGTAGGGGAGCACCAGGATCGACACGGCGATGACTCCGGCGTACACCGAGTAGCCCCAGTGCAGCGCCACCACCAGGGCGACATATCCCACGAAGCCGATGATGATGGAGGGCACACCGGCGAGCACCTCCGAGGCACCGCGCAGGAAGCCGCCCCGCCCCGTCTTCGTGTACTCGGCCAGGTACACACCACCGGCGATGCCGATGACACCGGACAGCACGAGCACCCCGATGACGATGACGGCGGTGCCCTCCATGGAGTTGAGCAGACCGCCGGCGTTGCCCACCGGGAAGGTGGTGAGGAGGTTGAAGTGGAAGTGGGCGAGCGCCCGGCCTGCCACGCCGATGAGGATCGACACCACCGGCGCCACCACCAGGGCGAGGGCGAGCGCCGAGAGCACCCACACCAGGCGGTTGCGCGCCTTGCGCCGACCGAGCGAGTGACGGGGCCGGGAAGGAGTCGAGGTGACGGCGGCCAGGGACACGGTCAGATCCCCCGTCCCACCGGCAGGGCGGTGGTGGCCACCCGGCGCACGAGGAGGCGGGCGCCCACGTTGGCCAGCAGCGTGATGACGAGGAGGACGAGGCCGAGCTCGGCCAGGGTGGCGGTGGCCAGGCCGCTCACGTCGTCGAGGGCGCTGTCGAGCTGGTTGACGATGGTGGCGGCGATGGTGCCGAACGACCCGTAGAACGAGTGCACGTTGGCCCCCACGAGCGATCCGCTCACCATGGCCACGGCGATGGTCTCCCCGAGCGCCCGTCCGAGCCCGAGGACGGTGGCGCCGATCACGCCGCTTCGCACCCACGGGATGGTGACGGTGCCGAGGGCCTCGGACTCGGTCATGCCGAGGGCCACGGCGCCCTCGACGTTTGCTCTCGGCACCTGGCGCAACAGGTCGCGGGTGGTGGCGGCGATGATGGGAAGGATCATGATGGCGAGCACCACGCCCACGGTGAACAGCCCCTCGCCGCTGTAGGTGGGTCCCCGGAAGAAGCGCAGCACGGGAACATCGGGGAGGTGGTTCGCCCAGATGGGCGCCACGTCGTGGGCGAGGAACGGGCCCAGGGTGAAGAAGCCCCACAGGCCGTAGATGACGCTCGGCACCCCGGCCAGCACCTCCATGCAGAAGCCCACCGCCGACGACAGGCGCGGCGGCAGCTTCTCCACCACGATGAGGGCGGTGCCCACGGCCACCGGGACGGCCAGGATCACGGCGATGGCCGAGGACACCACCGTCCCCACGATGAGCGGGAGCGCCCCGTAGGAGGCCTCGGGGGGATGCGTCACGCCGCCGGAGGTGACGAGCGGTGCGTAGAGGTTGCCGAGGCTCCACGCCGAATGGGTGAAGAACCCGGCGCCGTTGTAGCGGATGGCGGGGATGGCCTTCCACACCAACACCCCCAGGATGAAACCGAGGGCGACGAAGGGGACGAAGGCGAAGACGTGCAGGCCGTGGGGAAGGAGGCGCTCGGCGCGCCACCACGCCGTGGCCCGGCGTCGGCGGGCGGCGGGCGGCGGAGATCCGCCGTCGCCCGACCCTCCCCCCGCGTCGCCCCCCTTGCGTCCCCCTCCGCCGGCACGTTGAAGCTGCGCCTCGGTGCTCGACGCCGTGGCGGAACTATCGGTGGCGGGCTTGCGGGTGCCGGCGTCGGTGACGACGGAGAGGAGGGCGGGATCCGCCCTCCTCTCCTCGTCCTGTGCGATCGCCGTGCCCGCCGCAGCGGACGTGGCCATGGCGAACCGCCTCGACGCTCCGGACCCGGTCCTAGCTGTGGATCTGCGAGATGAGCTTGGTGGAGATGGTGACCACCTGGCTCGGCAGGGCCACGAAGTTGACCTGGTCGAGATACGTCGGGGCGTTGCCGCCGCTCGGGTCGATGGCCCATGCCAGCACGGCCTTCACCGCCTGGGCGGCCAGGGCGCTCGGCTGCTTGGAGGGGATGATGCCGTACTCGTAGTTGATGATCGGGTACCCGTCACTGGCCGACCCGAAGATCATCGACACCGTGCCGCTGGCCGGGGTGGAGGTGGCGAACTGGGCTGCCCCCGCCGAGATGGCCGCCTGCGACGGCAGCTCGTAGTTCCCCGACTTGTTCTTGAGCGCCGCGTAGCCGAGACCGGCCGCGGTGACCTGGTTGAGGTAGCTCACGCCGATGTAGGCGATGCACCCCACGGCCTTCTGGCAGGCCTGGACCATGCCGCCGTTGCCCTGGGCCGCAACGGCACCGGCCACGTTGGGCCACGCCACGGTGGTGCCGGGCGGGATCGTCCAGCCCGAGGGGTCCGACGCCGTCAGGAACGAGCTGAAGAGGAAGGTGTCACCCGAGCTGTCCGAACGGTGCACCGTCACGATGGGCGTGGCGGGGAGCGTCACACCCGGGTTCTGGGCAGCGATCTTGGCGTCGTTCCACTTGGTGATGGTCCCCTGGAAGATGGCGGCGATGGTGGGGCCGTCGAGCTTCAGGTGTCCGGTGACGCCCGGCACGTTGTAGGCAACCTCCTGACCGGAGATGGCGAGCGGGATGTTCTCCAGGCCGGGGTACTGCTGCACCTGGGCCGGGGACAGATAGGCGTCGGAGGCACCGATGTTCACCGTGCCCGCCGCGGCTGAGGAGATCCCCGTGCCCGATCCGGTCGACGCGGTGGTGATGGCGACGGCCGGCCACTGCTTCTGGATGTCCGCCGTCCACAGGTTGAACAGCGGGTACAGGAGGCTCGAGCCCGTCTCCTGCAGCGACACCGAGGTGGTGGGCCAGTTCTCGAGGCTCGACAGCGACACGGTGGGTGCCGCCGTGGTGGTCGTCGACTTGTTCGCCGACGGCGTGCTCGGCGACGAGCTGCACGCCGCCAGGAGAACAGCCGACGCCGCAAGGGCGGACAGCGCGACGACACCGCCCCGGTGCCGGCGCGGGTGCGCCGCGTCGGCGGAGGCCTCGGACGTGGATGGGCGCGTGGACATGGGGGGTGAAGCTCCTTTCGATGGGAACTGCGGAACCAGCGATGGAACGTGCATCGGTGCCCGCCCTCGGGCACCGGGAGCCGATCAGGCGGTCGTCATCCGATCCTCCCGCTCACGTAGCTCACGGTCTCGGGTTCGGTGGGCGCGTCGAAGAGCTGCTGGGTGTCGCCCGCCTCGACGAGGCGGCCGTTGTAGAGGAAGGCCGTCGTAGCCGCCACACGACGGGCCTGGGCGAGGTTGTGCGTCACAATCACCATGGTCAGGTCGGGGGCGAGCTTGCGCAGCAGGTCCTCCACCATCTCGGTGGTGACGGGGTCGAGCGAGGAGGTGGGCTCGTCGAGGAGGAGCACCTCCGGCTCGACTGCCAGGGCGCGGGCCAGGCACAGCAGCTGCTGCTGGCCGCCCGACAGCCGGAAGGGGGAGTCGCCCAAGCGATCCGACACCGCCGACCACAGGCCGACCTGCTTCAGGGAGCGCTCGGCCACGTCGTCGAGCTCGTTGCGCGGCGCCATGCGGTGTGCCTTCACCCCGGCCACGACGTTGTCGCGGATGGACATGGGAAACGGGTTGGGGCGCTGGAATACCATGCCCACCCGGCGACGAAGCTCCAGGGGGTCCATGTCCGTGCCGCCGATCTCCACGCCCTCGAGCTCGATGCTCCCGGTGCGCCAGTAGCCCCGCACCTTGTCGTTCATGCGGTTGAGCGAGCGCAGGAAGGTCGACTTGCCGCAGCCCGTGGGACCGATGAGGGCGGTGATGCTCCTGGGAGCGAAACCGAGGTCGACCTCGCTCAGGACGGTCTTGGAGCCGAAACCCACGCACACGTCGCGCCCGATCAGGACGGGGGCGTCGAGGAGGGCGACGGCGGTGCCGTCCTGGTGCGACGCCGGGGAAGGGGCGTCGACCGGCTGGGGCCGGGCGGAGAGGGTGGAGCGACCGGTGCCGGGTCCGCCGCTCCCGGTGCCGCCTCCGGGTCCAGAGCTCATCACGTGCGAAATTACCGGCGGAAGGTGAACGTCACGCGAACAAAGTGCAAACGAACGGTGATCGTTGAATGAACTCCTAGCTCGCGCCGCCTGGGGAGGGCGGAGGCCCGGCGTGGCGTCGCCGGTGGACGAAGGCCTTGGCCGCCCCCCAGGCCAGGCCGGGCTCGGCCAGCTCGGGGGAGACAGCCCCGAGCGAGGCGGGCGAAAGGCCGTAGCTGTCCTCGGGGAAGCGCTCCCGGGTGAAGCGGTCGCGCTCCACGGGCTCCACGCCAGCCGCCCGCAGGACCGCCGTCGGGTACGACACCGCCCCCCGCACCACCTCGAGCGGCGTGGTGCGCTGGTCGTCGATGTCGCGGGCGAGGAGGGAGCCGAGTGCGGCCCCGACGTCGTCCCCGGCACGGCGCCCGGCCTCCTCGGCCCGGGCCAGCACCACGACGCGATCGGCGGCGGCGGCGGGGAGCAGTCCCTCCACGCACCGAAGCACCCACCCCGGCACCGCGGCGGCGACGGCCGCCGCCAGCGCGGCCCCGAGCACGGCCAGCTGCGCCTCGGGGTCCGAGGACCCCGGCGCGGCGTCACCCACGCTCAGCCCTCGATGACGTCGCCCAGGAGATCGGCGCGCACGCCCTGGCCCCGCAGCCACGCCAGCGCCTCCTCGACGTCGGCCGGCTGCCCGGTGAGCTCACACACGATCCAGCCCTCGTGCTCGTCCACATTCGCCCGCCGGATGTTGGGCTCGACGTGGTGCTCGCGCACGAGCGTCGCCATGAACGGCAGCCGCACCAGGTCTTCGGGGAACGTGAGCTTCACCCGGACGTCGATCATGTCGTCCTCCCCCCGCCGGCGGGGCCGACGGCGTCGCCGGCGGGCACGGCGTGGTTGAGGTTGCCCGACCGGAACCCCTCGAGATCGAGGGTCACGTAGCGGTACCCGGCCTCCTGTACCGCCGCCACCACGTCCGAGCGGCGCGCCAACGCGGCGGCCAGGTCGCCCGGCTCCAGCTCGATGCGGGCCAGGTCCCCGTAGTGCCGCACGCGCAGCTGCCGGAACCCCAGACGGCGAAGCGCCGACTCGGCCGCGGCCACCGCCCCGAGCGTCCCGAGGGTGACAGGCGTGCCGTAGGGAACCCGCGAGGCCAGGCAGGCGGCGGCGGGCTTGTCCCACGTGCGCAGACCGAGGTGACGCGACAGGGCGCGCACGTCGGCTTTGGTGAGCCCCGCCGCCACGAGGGGGAACACCGCACCGCGCTCCGCCGCGGCCCGCTGGCCGGGTCGATGGTCACCGAGGTCGTCGAGGTTGACGCCCAACACCACCGTGGCCGATTCCGCCGCCGCCACGGGGTCCAGCGCGGCCAGCAGGCTGGTCTTGCAGTGGTAGCAGCGGTCGGTGCCGTTGGCCGCGTAGTCGTCGGAGTCGAGCTCGGTGGTCACGACGTGGCTCCAGCGAAGGCCCCATTCCGCCGCCAGGGCCCGGCAGTCGTCGAGCTCCTCGGGGGCGAGCGAGGGCGAGACGGCCGTGACGCACAACGCCCGCGTCGGTCCGAGCACGTCGGTGGCCACGCGGGCCACGAGGGCCGAATCCGCACCGCCGCTGAAGGCCACCACCACCGGGCCGATGCGGGCCATCTCGTGGCGCAGCGCGTCGAGCTTGTCGTGGAGGACCGGGTCGGGCAGCGCCACCCCCGATGTCGTCAGCAGCGCCGCCGGTGCGGGCCCCCGGTCAGCGCACACTGTCGAGCACGTCCTCGATGTCGGCCACCATGCCCGTCCAGAAGGGACCGAACTCGGCGTAGTGCGCCGAGGCCTCGTCGAAGCGCATGGTGTACACGCACTCCTTCAGGTCGTCGGGGTGCACGCCGAACAGCGTCACGCCGAACTCCCAGTCGTCGAGGCCGGTGGAGCCGGTGATGAGCTGCACGATGCGGCCGGCGAAGCTGCGCCCCACCGCGCCGTGGCCGAGCATGAGCCTCTTGCGCTCGTCGAAGTCGAGCGCGTACCAATTCTGCCCCGGGCCCCGGCGGTGCGACATGGGGTAGAAGCAGAAGGCGGCCTTGCCCGGGGGCGGCAGCTCGGGGTACAGGCGCGCCTGCACCATGGCCTCGGGGATGCCCGCCGCGTACTCCGACACCTCGGTGAGCGACACGTAGGACCCCACCTCGTCCAGGCCGGCGGCGCGCAGGGCGCTCTGCGCGGCCCGCAGCCGCCACAGATCGGGGCCGAGCACCATCACCGCCACGTCGGCCTTGTGCCCGAGCAGCGAGGCCGTGACCACCTGGTCGCCGGCGGCCCGGGCGTCGGTGACGGCGCGCACGGCCGCCTCGACGTCCACCGACGGACCGGCCCGGAGGAAGAGATGGAGCACGCCCCACCCCGTGGCGGGGCGCACGGGGGGCGGAGGGGAAGCGGACGGGGAGGACACCACGGGCCCCAGTGTAGGAAACGACCGAGGGGCGCCCGGTGGGCGCCCCTCGGTCAGTACCTCAGTCCCTCAGTCCCTCAGTGCCGATGCGGACGGCGCCGGCGACCGGCCCGCCCGCCTGGCGGCCTAGAAGTCGTCCATGCCCCCGCCGGGCATGCCCGGCGCCCCATCCTTTTCGGGCTTGTCGACGATGACGGCCTCGATGGTGAGGAAGAGCGCCGCGATGGAAGCAGCGTTCTGCAGCGCAGAGCGCGTCACCTTGACGGCGTCGATGACACCGGCTGCGAACAGGTCCTGGTACTCGCCGGTGGCGGCGTTCAGGCCCTCGGCCGGCTTCTTCAGGTTGCGCACCTTGTCGACCACCACACCGCCCTCGAGACCGGCGTTCACGGCGATCTGCTTGAGCGGCTCCTCCACGGCCCGCGACACCATGCGGCACCCCGTGGCCTCGTCGCCCTCGAGCTTCTCCGCCCGGTCCAGGATGGCGGCCTGCGAGCGCAGCAGCGCCACACCGCCACCGGGCACCACGCCCTCCTCGATGGCCGCCTTGGTGGTGGACACGGCGTCCTCGATGCGGTGCTTCTTCTCCTTGAGCTCGACCTCGGTGGCGGCCCCGACCTTGATCACGGCCACGCCGCCCGACAGCTTGGCCAGACGCTCCTGGAGCTTCTCGCGGTCGTAGTCGGAGTCGGTGTTCTCGATCTCAGCCTTGATCTGGTTGATGCGGCCCTTGATGTCGGTCTCGTCGCCGGCACCTTCGACGATGGTCGTCTCGTCCTTGGTGACCACGACCTTGCGGGCCTTGCCGAGCATGTCGAGCCCGACGTTCTCCAGCTTGAGGCCGACCTCCTCGGTGACGACCTGGCCCCCGGTGAGGATGGCCATGTCCTGGAGCATCGCCTTGCGCCGCTCGCCGAAGCCCGGCGCCTTCACCGCCACGGACTTGAACGTGCCCCGGATCTTGTTGACCACCAGGGTGGCGAGCGCTTCACCTTCGACGTCCTCGGCCACGACCACGAGCGGCTTGCCCGTCTGCATGATCTTCTCCAGCACCGGCAGCAGGTCGCGTACGGCGGAGATCTTGCTCCCCACGAACAACACGTAGGGGTCCTCGAGGACACCCTCCATGCGCTCGGGGTCGGTCACGAAGTAGGGCGAGATGTAGCCCTTGTCGAAGCGCATGCCCTCGACCAGGTCCATCTCCATGCCGAAGGTCTGGGACTCCTCGACGGTGATGACGCCGTCCTTGCCCACCCGGTCGATGGCCTCGGCGATCATCTCGCCGATCTCGGCGTCGGCAGCGGAGATGGCGGCCACCTGGGAGATCTGCGACTTGGACTCGGTCTCTTTGGCCTGGCTCTTGAGCGAGTCGATGGCAGCCTCCACGGCCGCCTCGATGCCCCGCTTGAGCGACATGGGGTTGGCCCCGGCGGCCACGTTGCGCAGGCCCTCGTGGACCATGGCCCACGCCAGCACGGTGGCGGTGGTGGTGCCGTCGCCGGCGACGTCGTCGGTCTTCTTGGCGACCTCCTTGACGAGCTCGGCGCCGACCTTCTCCCACGGGTCCTCGAGGTCGATCTCCTTGGCGATCGACACCCCGTCGTTGGTGATGGTGGGTGCGCCCCACTTCTTTTCGAGCACGACGTTGCGGCCCTTCGGGCCGAGGGTCACCCGTACGGCGTCGGCGAGCTTGTTCATGCCGTTCTCGAGGGCCCGGCGGGCCTCCTCGTCGAAGGCGATCAGCTTGGGCATGGGTGGTTTTCCTCCGTGGGTTGCCTGTCCGGGGTGTCGCCCGAGTCGCCGGGGAGCCACTGCTCCGGCGGGCGCACCCGTGCGTCTGTTAGCACTCTAGCGGTTCGAGTGCTAACAGCAAACCACGGCGGCCCGGGACGCGCAACCGCGTCGTGGCGGCGGAGGGACGGGCCCGGCGAGGCCCACGACAGCCGGCGGCGCCCCGGGGGGGCCACCGGCGGATGTGCGGTGCTCAGCCCCCCGCCACGGCGGGCACGATCGACAGTGCCTGGTGGGCGGCCACGGGCGTATCGAGGCCCTGCAGGAAGCGCACATCCTCGTCGTCGAGGAACACGTTCACGAAGCGCCGCAGGGCACCGCCCTCGTCGAACAGGCGGTCCCCGAACCCGGGATAGGTGGCGTCGAGCGCCTTCAGGACCTCGCCCACGGTGGCGCCCTCCACGTCGACGCGGGACTCGCCGCCGGTCAGCGTGCGCAGCTGGGCGGGGATCCGCACCGGGACGCTCATCGCGCCCCCCCGATGAGCTCGCCGTCGACCTCCACGGCCTGATGGAAGGCCTCCATGGTGGGGGCGATGGTGGCGGTGGGGCGGGCGCTCGACACGAGCGCCTCCACCGTCTTGAGGCCGTGGCCGGTCACGTAGGCCACCACCCGCTCGTCGCGCCGCACCACGCCCTGGGCCGCCAGCTTGGCCAGGGTGGCGATGGTCACACCGCCCGCCGTCTCGGCGAAGATCCCCTCGGTGCGCGCCAGCAGGCGGATGCCGTCGAGGATCTCCTCGTCGTTCACCGCCGCCAGCGCCCCGCCGCTCGACCGCACCGTCTGCAGCGCGTACCAGCCGTCGGCCGGGTTGCCGATGGCCAGGGACTTGGCCACGGTGTCGGGCTTCACGGGGCGAATGGCGTCGGTCCCCTCGGCGAAGGCCGTCGCCACCGGGGCGCAACCCTCGGCCTGGGCGCCCGACACGCGCACGTGGGGCTCCTCGTCGAGCAGGCCCACGGCGTACAGCTCGGTGAACCCCTTGGCCACCTTGGTGAGCTGGCTGCCCGACCCCACGGGCACCACCACGTGGTCGGGGGCCTGCCACCCGAGCTGCTCAGCCGTCTCGAAGGCCAGGGTCTTCGATCCCTCGGCGTAGTAGGTCCGCACGTTCACGTTGACGAAGGCCCACGACGGGTGGTCGCTCGTCAGCTCGGCGCACAACCGGTTGACGTCGTCGTAGGTGCCCTCCACCGCCACCACGTGGCCGCCGTAGACGGCGGTGGTGACGACCTTCGCCACTTCGAGGTCACGGGGGATGAAGACCACCGACACCATGCCGGCGCGCGCCGCGTGGGCCGCCACGGCGTTGGCCAGGTTGCCGGTGCTGGCGCAGGCGGCGACCTTGAACCCGAGCTGGCGTGCCTTGGTGAGTGCCACCGACACCACGCGGTCCTTGAACGATCCCGTGGGGTTGACGGTGTCGTTCTTGATCCACAGCTCCCCGAGACCGAGCTCGGCCGCCAGGCGGTCGGCCCGCACGAGCGGCGTGCACCCCGCCCCGAGGTCGATGGGCGTGGCGTCGGACACGGGGAGCAACGGGGCGTAGCGCCAGATGGTGGAGGGCCCCGCCTCGATGGCGGCCCTGGTCAAGGACGCCCGCAGCGCCTCGTAGTCATAGGCCACCTCGAGCGGGCCGAAGCAGTAGTCGCAGACATGCAGGGCCTCGGTCGGATAGCCGCGACCGCATTCCCGACATCGCAGACCGGTGACGAAATCCACCTGATTTCCTCCTCATCGATCGGGCATTGGCACCTGGTTCCCGCCTCGATGGCGGGCAACTGGTTGCCGCGGCGTCACAGGGCCCGTCCCTCAGCCGCTCTGGATGATCCCTCCATGGTGGACGACGGCGGACCTCCCGTCAATCAGCCCGCCGGTGACGGGGGTGTGGCCCGGCGCGATGGGGGATGATCGTGGCGTGCCCAGCACCACCCCCGGGCCGGCACCGGCCCCCGTCCGCACCGCCCGCCTCGGCGCGTACGCCCTCGACGACCTGGTGCGGGCCCGGGCCGGGCGACGGGTGGCGGTGTGCCTGCCGGCCCGGGACGAGGCCACCACGGTGGGGCCCATCGTGGCCGGCGTGGTGGATGCGTTGACTCTCGCCGGAGGCGGGGCCGACCTGGTCGACGAGGTGGTCGTGGTCGACGACGGCTCGGTGGACGACACCGCCGCGGTGGCCCGCCGGGCCGGGGCCAGGGTGGTGCGTGCCGCCGTGGGGGCGGGCAAGGGACAGGCCATGGCGCTCG
The DNA here is from genome assembly GCA_049514335.1 of Acidimicrobiales bacterium. Lineage (GTDB taxonomy): Bacteria > Actinomycetota > Acidimicrobiia > Acidimicrobiales > UBA8190 > JBEKVE01. The sequence goes on along the minus strand of JBEKVE010000025.1, from coordinate 11,629 downwards.
CCCTGCAGGAGACCGACGCCGAGCTGCTGGTCTTCCTCGACGCCGACGTGGAGAACTTCGAGGCCCACTTCGTGACCGGCCTCCTGGGCCCGCTGCTCGTGGCGCTTCCCGACGGCGGGCCCGACGTGCTGCTCGTGAAGGGCTTCTACGAGCGGCCCCTCCACGGCGAGCCCACCGGCGGCGGCCGCGTCACCGAGCTGGTGGCACGCCCGCTCATCGATCTCCTGTTCCCCCACCTGGCCGGGGTGCGCCAGCCCCTGGCGGGCGAGACCGCCGCCCCCCGGACCGTGCTCGACAAGACGGGCTTCGCCCCCGGCTACGGCGTCGAGCTGGGCCTGCTCGTGGACGTGGCCGAGCACTTCGGGGTGGAGCACATCGCCCAGGTCGACCTGGGCGTGCGCGTGCACCGCAACCGCCCCCTGCTCGCCCTGCGGCCCCAGGCCACCGACGTGGTGCGCGCCGCGCTGGAGCGGGCCGGGGTCCCCCGGGGCTAGTCGAGGTCGCAGACCAGCTCGGGCAGGCGCACCCCCTCCACCACCCGGGGCACGGGGGCCAGGCGCACGACCGCCGGGCGCACGACGGCCCGGGCCCGCGCCGCCAGACGGCGGGGAAGGACGAGGGCGAGCATCGCACCCGCCCCCACCACCGCCACGCCCACCCACACGGCGGGGATGAGCCCCGACACGTAGCTGGCGGCGGTGCCGTAGCCGCCCCGGGCGGAGAACACCGCGCCCAGCACGGCGATCCCGAGCACCCCGCCGATCTCGCGGAAGGCGCTGTTGGCGCCCGAGGCCACCCCCTCCTCCTCGGGACGGACCGACGACAGGACCACCGACGCCAGCGGCACGAAGAACAGCGCCATGCCCACGCCCGACAGCACGAAAGGCGGCCACAACGCGCCGTAGGAGACGTGCGCCGTCGTCTCGAGCGCCATCCACGCCAGCCCCGTGGCCTGGAGGGCCAGCCCCGCGCTCAGCACGGGCCGGCCACCGAAACGCTGCGCCAGGGCGGCCGCCACCGGCGCCACCAGCATGGGCATCCCCGTCCAGGGCAACACCCGCAGCCCGGCGCCGAGCGGGCTGTCGTGCTGGACCACCTGGAGGAACTGCGACAGGAAGAAGATCGACCCGAACATGCCGAAGCTCATGAGCAGGGCCACCACGTTCACCGCCGAGAAGGCGCGGCTGCGGAACAGGCGCATGGGCAGCATGGGATGGGGGCTGCGCAGCTCCCAGGCCACGAAGGTCCCGAGGCCGAACACCCCGGCCACGAACGAGGCCACGACGCCATCGCTCGTCCACCCGTGCGCATCGGCGCGCACGAGGCCGAGCACCACGCCGAACAGTCCGACGGTGGCGAGGACGAGGCCGACGAGGTCGAGCGGCTGGCGCGGCCCGCGGGACTCGGCCAGGCGCCAGCGGGCCAGCACGAGCAGCACCGCGCCCACCGGCACGTTGATCCAGAAGATGTACTGCCACGACCATCCCGTGGTCACCGCCCCGCCCACCAGGGGCCCTGCCGCCACCGCCACCCCGCCGATGGCGCCCCACACCCCGAGCGCCTGGTTGCGCCGCTCGGGGGACACCGCAGCGGACAAGAGCGTGAGTGACAGGGGCATCACGAGCGCCCCGCCCGCGCCCTGCACGGCCCGGGCCGTGACCAGCCAGCCGATCGAGGGCGCCAGTGCGGCCGCGGCCGACGCCGCGCTGAACACGAACAACCCGGCCACGAACATGCGCCGGCGGCCGAAGCGGTCACCGAGCGCCGCCCCTGTGAGCAGGAGCACGGCGAAGGTCAGGGTGTAGGCGTTGACCGTCCACTCCAGGCCGCTCAGGCTGGCGTGGAGGTGCTCCTTGATGACGGGGAGCGCCGTCGTGACCACCAGGTTGTCGAGGGTGGCCATGAACAACGCCAGGGCGGTGATGACCACCGCCCACACCGCCCCCCGCGAGGCGCGGGGCGGGGCGCCGTCGCCGTCGCCGTCACCGTCGGCTGTCTTTAGTGAGTGATAACTATCTTGGATGGACACGGCGGTCTCCTCTCGGTGCGGCACAGCGGGGGTCAGGACGTCGCCCGGTGGTGGGCGAAGAACCGGTCGGGGTCGGGCTGACAGGCCCGGGCCCACGACTCGTCGAGAGCGGCGGCGTCGATGGCCGCCATCACGTTGAGCAGCATGCCCTGGGCGAAGAAGGCCCGGATGTCGTCTTCGGGCAGGCCGGTGAGCTCGCCCACCACGGTCCACAGGTGGCGGAAGCCCTCGCGCGCCGCCCGGCGGACCTCCTCGTCCTCGGAAGCGGCGAAGGCGTGCAGCTGCACGAGCAGCAGGTCCCGCTCGCTCAGCAGCTCCTTGTAGGCGTCGCCCATGGCAGCCATGGCGTCGATGCCGGTGAGCCCGTCGGCGGCACCCCGGAACGTGGCCTCGATGCGGGCGTGCATGAGGCCCATGGTGGCGATGAACAGGTCGCGCTTGGTGCCGAAGAGCCGGAACAGGTAGGGCTGGGAGATCCCGGCCCGCACAGCGATGTCCTCGGTGGAGGTGCCGGCGTAGCCGCCGCGTCCGAACTCGGTCATGGCCGCCCGCAGCACCGACTCCCGGCGTTCGTCGGCCGTGAGCCGCCCCGCCCCCGGTCCTCTCGATGCCGACGCTGTCTTCATCACGAGTAGTAAGTTAGTAGTCACTCACTTCAGAGTCAAGACCCCGCCCGCCCCGGGGACGGCAGGGAGCGCAGGGCCTCGGCCACCGCCTCCCGCATGCACTGCGCCGGATCCGCCTGGGCCCGGGCCCGCCCGTGGCGCGCCGACAGGTCGACCCAGGAGACAGAGGCGGCCGCCTGCCGGGCCCCGTCGATCCCCCCCGGGCCGGTGCTGCCCACCACCACCAGGACCGCAACGCCGAGCCGGGCGGCCGCCTCCACCACCGCCCCCACCACCTTGCCGTCCCAGGAGGTGGCGTCGAGCCTCCCTTCGCCCGTCACGACCACGTCGGCCTCGGCCAGGCGCCGCTCCAGCCCCACCGCCCCGGCCACGACCTCGAAACCGGGCACGAGGCGGGCCCCGAGCGCGGCCAGCCCGCCGCCCAACCCGCCGGCCGCCCCGGCCCCCGCCAGGTCGAGGACGTCGACCCCGTAGCGCTCCCGCAGCCGGTCGGCGTAGGACTCGAGGCGCCGCTCCAGCTCGACCACCTGGGAGGCGTCGGCGCCTTTCTGGGGACCAAAGGCGCGCGCCGCGGCCAGGAAGCGCACCCGCACGTCGCAGGCCACGACCACCTCGGTGTCTCCCAGACCGCCCGCCTCCTCGATGGCCTCCACCGCACCGCGCCCGCCGTCGGTGGTGGCCGAGCCGCCCACCCCCAAAAGGACCCGGCGGGCCCCGGCCCGGCGGGCGGCCATGACGAGCTCGCCCGTGCCCCGCGTGGTCGCCCGGAGCGGGTCGTTGCCCTCGGCCCCGCCGGCCAGAGGGAGCCCCGACGCCGCCGCCGACTCCACCACCGCCTCGTCGTCCGCCATCCACCACCGGGCCTCGACCGGCGCGCCCAGCGGGCCGGTCACGGGCGTGGTGTGCCACGAGCCGCCAGGACGGGCCGCCGCCAGCACGTCGGCGAAGCCCTCGCCGCCGTCGGAGAGCGGGCATCGGTCGGCAGCCCAGCCCTCCTCCTCGGCGCCGGCGGCGATGGCGGCACTGAGCACGGTGGCGTCGGCCGTGCCCTTGTAGGCGTCGGGGGCGGCCAGGACGACGCCACGGCGGCCCGTCGGACCCGGGGGCGGCTCGGCGTGGGGCACGGGGGCCGGCATGGCAACCATGGTGACCGGTTCGAACCGCCCGTGCAGCGCCAAGTAGGGTCGGGCGGTGGGCGCGGACCTGGTCATCGCCTCGAACCGTGGCCCGCTGTCGTTCGCGCTGGACGACGCCGGACGCCCTGTGCCGGCCGGCTCCGGTGGTGGGCTGGCCAGCGCCCTGCACCCCCTGCTCGAGGGCAGCGGGGCCACGTGGGTGGCGTGCGCCATGTCCGACGCCGATCGCAAGGCCACCACCGACGGGCTCATGACCGAACGTGGCCTGCGCCTGATCATGGTGCAGCCCGACCCCGACACCTACCGCATGGCCTACGACGTGGTGTCCAACGCCACCCTCTGGTTCGTGCACCACGGTCTGTTCGACCTGCCCCGGCGGCCGCGCTTCGACCGCCACTTCGCGGCGGCGTGGGAGGCGTACCGCGAGCTCAACCGGTGCTTCGCCGTCGCCCTCGACGACGCCGCCGCGCCCGGTGCCACCGTGCTCGTCCAGGACTACCACCTGTGCCTCGTGCCCGGCATGCTGGCCCGCACCCGACCCGACCTGCGCACCGTCCACTTCACCCACACGCCCTTCGGCGATCCGGGCGACCTGCGGGTGCTTCCCACCGACGTGGCCATCGAGATCCTGGCGGGCATGGCCGACGCCGCCGCCTGCGGCTTCCACACGGCGCGCTGGGAGGCGAGCTTCCGGGCGTGCTGCGTGGAGGCCGGCATCGAGCCGCGCCACACCTTCGTGTCGCCGCTGTCGCCCGACGCCGGCCATCTGGCCGAGCGGGCGGCATCGGCGGAGTGCGTGGCGGCGGGCGGGCGGCTCGACGACATGCTCCAGGGCAGGCGCATGGTGCTGCGCGTGGACCGCATCGAGCCGGCCAAGAACCTGCTGCGGGGGTTCTGGGCCTTCGACGAGCTGCTCCGGGCCCGACCCGACCTGCGGGGGACGGTGGTGATGCTGGCCCTCGCCTACGGGTCGCGCCAGACGCTGCCCGAGTACCTCGCCTACGGAGCCGAGGTGGAGCAGGTGGTGCGGCGCGTCAACGACACCTGGGCCACGGCGGACTGGGTCCCGATCATCCTCGACGTGGCCGACGACGCCGGCCGGTCACTGGCGGCGCTGCGGCGCTACGACGTGCTGCTCGTCAATTCGCTCCGCGACGGGCTCAACCTGGTGGCGAAGGAGGGTCCGCTCGTGAACACCACCGACGGCGTGCTGGCGCTGTCGCGCGAGGCGGGGGCGTTCGCCGAGCTCCGGGGCCAGGCGCTCGAGGTGAACCCCTACGACGTGTCGGGAACGGCCGCCGTGCTCGGAGCGGCGCTCGACCTCCCCCGGCCCGAGCGGGCCCTGCGGGCCGAGGCCCTGCGGGCCCTGGTGGCCCTGCGCCAGCCCGGGGACTGGCTGGCCGACCAGCTGGCGGCGGCCATCTCCGGCTGAGCGTTCGTCAGCCACCCCGGCGCACCGCGCCGGCGGAGGCGCCGGCGAGCGCCTGGAGCAGTCGCAGCGCCTCGGCCGGGCCGTGCACCACCAAGTCGGCCGCCGCCACCAGCTCGGGCGGGGACTCCTCGTCCGCCACCGCCAGGCGCACGGCGCGCGTCCCGGTCTCGGCCAGACGGTCCAGAGCGGCGAAGGCGGCCAGGTCACCGGCATCGTCCCCGGCGAAGCACGCCGCGGTGGAACCCCGGGCGAGCGCCTCCACCACCGCACCCTTGTCGATGGGGACAGGCGGCCGCAGCTCCACCGCCATGCGGCCGGGTTGGGGCGACAGTCCGGTGCGGGCCGCCCACGTGGCGGTGAAGTCCTGCACCCGCGCCCCCGCCTCGGGAGCCTGGCGCCAGTGGACCGTGACCGAGCCCCCCTTGTCCTCGACCCCGACCCCCTCCCCGGCGAAGGCCGTCCGGGCGGCGTCGGCCACCTCGGTGGCGGCCCGGCGCCACGGCTCGGCGCGCGGGTCGCGGCACACCACGCCGTCCTCGATCCACTCCAACCCGTACACGCCGTAGAGGCGGACGGCCGGGCCCGCGCCGCGGAGGCGCTCGGCCAGGAAGGCGGCGGGACGGCCCGACACCACCCCCACCACCGCGAACCGCCGGGCCAGGGCGTCGAGGGTCTCGGCCACTCCGGGCAGGGCCACCGCGGCGGCGGGGTCGGGCACGATGGGTGCGAGCGTGCCGTCGAAGTCGGTGAGCACGGCGCTCGTGGCGGGGTCCTCGAGCAGCACCGCCAACGGGCCCAACCCGGCACCGCCCGCCGTCACAGGGCCGCCGTCACAGGGCCGCCGTCACGAGGGCGCCGTCAAGGGGGCGCGGCGCGCCTGTCAGCCGGGGGACCCAGCCGTGGTGGTGCTGGACGCAGCCGGGGCCAGGCGGCCCAGATCGGGGCCGGCGATGACGACCACCGTGGCACCGCCCGTGCTCGCCACCGGCGCCACCGCGGTGGAGGGCTGGATCACCGTGGGGGCCAGGCCGAGCACGCTCACCACCGTGCCGGCCGCGCCCTGCTGCCCGGTGGCCGCGAACACCTGCGTGGCGGACACGTGCGTGGTGGCGTTGGTGGGCGTGATCGTGTCGTAGCCACGGGAATGGAGATAGGTGGCGACACCGGCGGCGAGATGCGAGATCGATGTGGCGTTGGCCACGAGCACGCGGATGCTCGAGGCCCCGGGGATCACCGCCGGCAACGTCGTCGTGGTGGTGGGAGCCGTGGTGGTGGTCGAGGTGGAGCCGGACGGCGACCGCGACGAGGCCGTGGACACGTGCAACGGAGCACGCGTGGCCGACGGAAGAAGCACGATCCCGATGACGACGGCCACGATCACCACGCCGACGCCGCGCAGCCAGTGCGACGGGCCGGTGTGGCCGGGTGGCTCGCCCTCGGCGCGCCCGTCACCCTCGGGCGCCCCCGCGAGGGGGTCGCCGGTGTGGTCGCTCATCGCCGCGGGTGTTGATGCTCGACCGTCGTCTCGAACCGACCGCGGCGCAGATCACGCCGGCGTCGGCGCAGACGGCGCACCACCAGGGGGGCATGGTCGAGCGCATCGGCGGCGTCGACCAACTCCGACAGGCGACGGTAGTAACGGGTGGGGGACATGCCCAGACGATCACGGATGGCGGTCGACTTGGCACCGGGCCGGGTCCACCACGATTCTTCGAAGTCGAGGATCTGGCGGTCCTGATCTGTCAGTCCCATCGTGTCATCAAGCCTGCCAACGCTCAACGCGCGAAGCAAGGATTTCGGAGCGACGGAGCGTGGTCGGGTCGTGCACAGCGCGCGTACCGACCCGCTTCGGACCGGCGCCATTGGGCCCGTCGTCGCCGGGCGTGAGCATCCGGGGACACAACGCCGCGCTCCACCCGGCCCTCGGCGGCGGCCTTCCGCCCCCACCGCCACCGAGCGCATCACCGGGGTCGCCGCCATCGCCGCGGATCGTACCCCGCCCCACCGGGGCGTACCCGGGGCACGCCGAGGCGGCTCCCCGGGCAGCCGAGAGCCGGTTCCGGGTGCTGTCACCGCTGGGCGGCGTAGACGAACTGTCGGGTCCGGCCGCCGCCGGCGCGGTCCCCTCGGGCTCGGGCCCCGCCCCGGGAAGGAAGCTCTCCGGTGTACGCCCCAGCAGCGCAAGATGAACAGGACGTGCTGGCCTGTGGCGGACTGCCGCCACATGTCGTCGGCCACGCAGCGCCGGCTGACCCACGAGCGACGCGTTGCGCGTCCATGGCGGCGTAAGGGCTCCGACGTCGAAGTCGCGCACCTCCATGCTCACGCAACCCAAGTTCGCGCCGGTCGCGGGAGCGGGTCAGCGTGAATCGGGCCGCTTGGTGACGAGGCGGCCAAGCGTCGTGCGCCGGGCGGCTTTGCCGTAAAGACGCTCGACTTGGCCCAGCCCCTTTCTCCCTCCGACCACGCCGATCCCGACGAACGAAGCCACGAACGCGAACGCGCAGAAGAGCATGGCTCCCGCGAAACCCCATCCGGCGCTCCCTTCGACAAGGCCCACTCCCAGACCTGTGGCTGACGTCGCGACCGCCATGACGGCAGCGGTCAGCCACATCTTGCGCAGGATCACCTTCCGGCGCCGCTCAAACGCACCTTCGTCCACTGCGCACCAGTCGAGCAGGCCGCGATCTGAGACGTTTGACCAGGGGTGAGTCTCGACCCCGGCGCCCGTGGCCGGGGTGGTCGGACGCCCGGCCTCCTGGAGAGGGTCTCATGGGTCCGGCCGAGGTTGTGCCAGGCGACGTGGAGTCTCACGGTGGCGGCGTGGTTCTCGACGGTCGCGGCCGGGGCGGGAGCGGGCGGTAGCGTTGGGCGTCAAGCCGGTGTGGCGCAGCTGGAAGCGCAGACGATTTGTAATCGTCAGGTCGTGGGTTCGAGTCCCACCACCGGCTCCGCCGCCGTCGTCACGTCCGACGGCACGCGGACGCGGCGTCGTTCAGCGAGCCGCCATCCGGTCGAGTTGGTCGCGGATGCGACGGCGGGTCTCCTCCGATGCCCAGCCGCGCGCCACCTCGACGTCCATGGCCACATCGTCACGCATACGCTCCAGCGCCGGCCGGCGCAGGTGGTGCTTGGCCATGGCGTAGGGCAGCGGCGCCATGGCGCTCAGCTCGGTGGCGACCGCCATGGCCCGCCCGAGCACGGCATCGGGCTCCACCACCTCGTGGACCATCCCCACGGCGCGCGCCTCCTGGGCGTCGAGAAGACGACCCGTGAGCACCACGTCCTCGGCGTTCGCCCCGCAGGCGTGGCGCAGGATCTCGAGGGCGCTCACCGGAAAGGGCACGCCCACCACGAGCTCGCTGGCGCCGATGCGCGCCCCGGCCGCCATGATGCGGCGGTCACACGCGCACGCCAGGATGCACCCGCCGGCAACGGCGGCGCCGTTGACGGCGGCGACGGTTGGCTTGGCAAACCCGAACAGCGCCTCCAGGCCACGCCCGAGCTCACCGATCAGGCGCTCGGCGTCGGCGGCGTGGGCGTCGGCCGCCCGGCGCAGGTCGACACCGGCGGAGAACACCCGGCCGGCCCCGGTGAGAACCACCCCACCCACGCCGGGATCGTGCGCCAGCCCGTCGAGCACCTCCACGAGCTGTTCGAGCAGCTCGGCGTCGAGCGCGTTGACCTTGGCCCGCGCCAAGGTGACCACCGCCACCGCACCGTCGTGGGTGCGCTCCACCAGCCTCTGCTCGGGCACGGGGCCTCCTTTGCGTCCACGATGATCGCACGCCGCTCCGGTGCACCCGGGTGCCCGTCGGCCCCGGCGGCCAAGTGGCACCACCTGTAAGGACCTTGGTCCCAAATGCCTCCCCTGCCGTGGGGCCAGTACCCCAGCCCGACGATGATGGGGTGGGGCCCCGAACGCGGGATACGCCGATGAGGGCAGAAGACGCCGGACGCAAGAGCGCCGGTTACAGGCACATTGTCACCGCCGCCACCGGCGCCGGTGGCGGCCGACGACGTTCGGCGACGGCGGCAACCCGTTCCCGGACGGCTCAGGGCGCGCCCGAGGCGCACCGGGGTTCGGGGAGAGGCTCGGGCACGGCCCAGCGCGGTCCCGCCCGCCGCGGCGCATCGACGTCACAACGGGCCACCACCGCACGGACCGCTCGGGCTGCACAGCGCGCCCCACAGCCCGCCCCGGCGCGGCGCGTCCCGACGCGCCTGACCCCGCGACTGTGGGCCCTCGGATCGATCGTCCTCGTCATCGTGGTGGTCATGGTCTTCGTGGCGGTGAACCTCACCTCCACCCCACCGGCCTCGGGCAAGACCGCTCCCGTGGACCGTCCGACACCGCCCGCCGTGGTGGCGGCGGTGACCGGCATCCCGGTCAGGGAGATGGACGCCGTGGGCGTACCCGCATCCGTGACCGTGCCCACCGCCGACGCCACCGAACCCCCGCTCGTCATCGGCGGCCACCCCGGGGCCATCTACATCGGCGGCGAGTTCTGCCCGTACTGCGCGGCGGAGCGCTGGGCCATCGTGGTCGCCTTCTCCAAGTTCGGCACCTTCACCGGTCTCGACGACACGACGTCGTCTCCGTGGGACGGGACGCCCTATGCCACCGTGTCGTTCATCCATGCCCACTACACGAGCAGCCTGGTGACGTTCGATCCCGTCGAGTACATGGGCAATGACACCCACGGTCTCGACACGCGCAAGGTGATCGCCACGCTCACGCCCATCGAGTCGTCGGCGTGGGCCACCTACTCGGAGAAGTACAGCGGCGGCAGCGAGGGCTTCCCCTTCCTCGACATCGGCAACCGCCTCCTGGCGATCGGTCCGAGCTATGACCCCACCGTGCTGGCGGGCCTCACGCAGGCGCAGATCGCCCGGGAGCTCTCCGATCCGGCCAGCCCCGTGACCCGGGCCATCGTGGGAAGCGCCGATTACCTCACCGCCGGCATCTGCTCGCTCACGGACCTGCGACCCGCACCGGTGTGCTCGGCCGCGGCGGTCACCGCCGCTGCCCGGGTGCTCGGTCTGCGCTGACACGCCGACGCCCTCCCACACGGTTCACACGCACGTCACGAATCGGACCCCCGCTGTTCACGGTCGATCCGTACGCTGGAACCACCCTCCAGGGAAGGAGACCCCCGATGACCGTGATGCGCAACACGTTCAGGAAGGTTGGCCTCTCCATCGCCATCACCCGCTGGGCCTTGCGCCCGAAACGCCCCTTGTGACGCACATTGCCCGCTGACTGACCACATGTGCTGGCTGGCAGCACCCCGAAGGGGCCGGACGGTGAACCCGCACCCACCGCCGGCCCCTTCGGCGCGCCCGGAGCCAGGTCGCCCACCGGTGACGCACCCAGCGCCGGGCAGCAGGGAGATGGTGGGGAAAGGCAGCGGCAGAGAACGCGGTGGTCAGTCGCCGCCCGACGCCGCAGACCCCCGTGCGCGACGCCGTGCCAGCTCGAAGCAGGCCACCGCCCCCGCGGCGGCGACGTTGAGCGCACCGAGGGTGCCGAACTGGGGAATGGAGACGAGCGCCGCGCACCGGCGGCGCGTGAGCGACGCCAGACCCCGGTCCTCGGCACCCATGACGAGCGCCACCCCCTGGCCAGCGTCGAGCTCGAGATCGAACAGCGACAGCGGCGCGTCGGCGTCGAGGCCGACGGTGAAGGTCCCCAGCTCCTCGAGCCGTCGCAGCGCACTGGGGACGCCGGGCGCCACGGCGATGGGAAGGTGCTCGATGGCTCCCGCCGCCACCTTGGCCACCGTCGGGGTGACGTGCGCAGCGCGGTGGCGGGGCAGCACCACACCGGTGACCCCGGCGCACTCGGCCGTGCGCAGCAGCGAACCCACATTGTGGGGATCGGTGACGCCGTCGAGCACGAGGAGGAACGGCGCCACGCCGCGCCGGGACCGGTTCAGGTCGTCCAGGTCCACCTCCTCGAGCGGACGGGCCTGCGCCAACACGCCCTGCGGTGCGTCGGTGCGCGCCGCGGCGGCGAGCCGGGTCCGGGAGACGGCGATGAGCCGCACGTGGCGACGCGTGGCCAGGCGCTCGATGTCGTCGATCTGGGGCGACGGGTCGAGATCGTCGGCGATCCACACTTCGCGCACCGGCCGGCGACCCGCCGCCAAGAGCTCACGAACCGCCTGACGTCCCTCCACCTGGTCGCCACCGAGCGGATGGCGCCCCTCGCGCGAGGGCCGTGGGGCGCTCTCCTCCGCGCCGCGCCCCGGTCGCGTCCCCCGGGTAGCCGAGGCCCCCCGAGTCCCCCGCGACCCTTCCGTGCCGCGCGTCCCGGATGTGCCGCGCGTCCCGGATGTGCCGCGCGTCCCGGATGTGCCGCGCGTCCCGGATGTGCCGCGCGTCCCGGATGTGCCGCGCGTCC
>JBEKVE010000024.1:0-24731 GCA_049514335.1 Acidimicrobiales bacterium | reverse complement strand
GGCCACCGCCCGCACGCCGGCCTCGGCCAGCACGCCCTGGAGCCGTCCCTGGGCGCCGAGGTCGTAGGAGGGGAACAGGCCCTCGCCGTCAGGGGGGAGCCGGACGACGGCAGAGGTGTGGCCCCCGGCGTCGCCGGGCGCCGCGCCGGCGTGCTCCCAGTCGGCCTCGAGGAAGATCGTCTCGCTCGACAGACCGGTGGCCGGCTGGGCGAGGGGCGCCACCTCGACCTGGCCCCCCTCGGGCCGCCACGAGCGCAGCCAGCGGAGCAGGCCTTGGCGCAGCGCCTCGAGATCGCGTGGTGAGGAGATCCCCATGGGGGGCCTCAAACTATCGTCGGGCCCGTGACCACGGTGGCCGAGCTCTTCATGGCCCGTGGCGCGGACGACAATCCCGGCCTGCGCTTCGAAGCGGCCACCTGGACGTGGCGACAGGTCGTGGCCGAGTCCGAGGTGAGGGCACGGATGCTCGCCCGACTCCGACGACCGGGGCCGTTCCACGTGGGTGTGCTCCTCGACAACGTCCCGGAGTACCTCTTCCTCCTGGGCGGGGCGGCGCTGGCCGGGGCGACAGTGGTGGGCATCAACCCAACGCGCCGGGGCGCGGAGCTGGCGCGCGACATCCGCCACACCGACTGCCAGCTCCTCGTCACCGACGAGCGGCAGCTGTCGCTGCTCGACGGCCTCGACACGGACGTGGCCGAAGACCGGATCCTGGTGGTGCGAGACAGCGACGGCCCGGGGACGCCGGGAGCCGGCGAGGTCGGTGAAGCACCTGGCGCGGCCGGTGGCGCCGTCGCCGCCCCCGGGCCCGACGCGCTCTACCTCCTGCTCTTCACGTCGGGGTCGACGGGCGCCCCCAAGGCGGTGCGGGTGACGCAGGGCCGCATGGCGGCCCAGGCCGGGGTCATGGCGGCGGGCTCGGGCTTCGGGCCCGGCGATGTCATGTACTGCGCCATGCCCATGTTCCACGGCAACGCCCTCAACACCTGTGTCATCCCGGCGGTGGCATCGGGGGCGACGCTCGTGCTCCGGCGCCGGTTCTCGGCGTCGGGCTTTCTGCCCGACGTGCGCCGCTACGGCGTCACCTATTTCAACTACGTGGGCCGGGCGCTCGCCCACGTGCTGGCCACGCCTCCCGCCCCCGACGACGCCGACAACACGCTGCGCTTCGGGTTCGGGACCGACGCGTCGCCCCTCGACATCTCGACCTTCAAGCGGCGCTTCGCGTGCCCGGTGGTGGAGGGGTACGGGTCGAGCGAGGGGGCGATCGCCATGTCGCGGGTGACGGGGACGCCGCGCCAGGCACTCGGCAAGCCACCTCCGGGCACCGATGTCGCCGTCGTCGATCCGGAGACGGGTGTGGAGTGCCCGCCGGCGGAATTCGACGACAACGGGGTGCTTCGCAACGCCAGCGAGGCGATCGGGGAGATCGTGAGCCGCGACGGGGTGTCGCGCTTCGAGGGGTACTACGCCAACGCCGAGGCCGATGCCGAGCGCACCCGCCAGGGATGGTTCTGGTCAGGTGATCTGGGATACCGCGACGCGGCGGGCTTCTTCTACTTCGCCGGGCGCACCTCGGACTGGCTGCGGGTGGACGGGGAGAACTTCGCCGCCGCGCCGGTCGAACGGATCCTCGCCCGGTTCCCCGGGGTCGTGACCGCCGTGGTCCTCCCCGTGCCCGACCCCCGCACCGGTGACCAGGTCATGGCGGCGCTCGAGCTGTCCGATCCCGCCCGCTTCGACGGGGACGCCTTCGGGGGCTTCGTAGCGGAGCAGCCCGATCTGGGCACCAAGTGGGCGCCGCGCTTCGTCCGGGTGACGGCGAACGTCCCGCTCACCGGGTCGGGGAAGGTCGACAAGCGCCCGCTGCGGGCCGAGCTGTGGAGGACCGACGACGCCGTGTGGTGGCGGCCCTTCGACGACGACAGAGCCGGCCCGGGGCGTTACCGCCGGTTCACCCACGCCGATGCCGAAGCGATCGAGGCCCGGTTCGACGCCCATGGTCGTCGGACGCTCCTCGACCTGTAGCGCCCGCCGGCCGCCGGTGGCCCACCGGGGGCGGCCGACCGGCGGTGGCCGACTGGGGGGCCTGGCACTGTTCCGTCCCCGGTCAGCCGGGCCCCGGCGCGAACAGCGCAAGACCGACGTCTTTCAGCCGTTCTGACTGGCGTACCAGGTGGGGCGGCACTCCGGCGCCCGGTACCGGTCATGGCGGTCGCCCCCCGCGTCGGACCGGTACCGGGTGCCACCACCGGCGGTTGCATGCCGGTGCGACGCTGCGCCGCAGCCGCCCGAGCCCGCCCCAGCCCCCCGCAGGTGTAACCCCCTGCGGGCACGCTCCACCTCGTACCTCATAGGCGGCCCCGCGGGCGCGTGACCTACAGTCGCCTCACCGTCGGCGCGCCAGCGCGCGCCCGGGTCGGGCCACGAGGAGGACCGTCATGGGATTGATGGACAAGGTCAAGACACAGGCGACGCAGCTGGCCGAGAAGGCCCAGCAGGCCGGGCAGGCCGGGCAGGCGAAGCTGGCCGAGGTGCAGGCCAAGCGCAAGGCGGACGCGCTGCTGCTCGAGCTCGGCGGCATCACCTACGAGCAGGCCACAGGGCGCGCCGACGCCTCGGCCCAGAGCCGGGCGACAGAGCTGGTGGGGCTGGTGAAGCAGTACGAGGCCGAGCACGGGCCGGTGACGGTGACGTCGGCCAACGCCGTCATGGCGGAGTCGACGGGCGTGGTTGATCCGACGGCTACCGCCCCGGCGCCCTCCACCGCACCCCCCGCGTCATCGGGCCCCATACCGCAGGCGCAGTACGGAACGGGTGAAGGCTGAGGATCACCGTTGCCCTGGGACTTCTCCACCGAGCCTGACTTCCAGGCCAAGCTCGACTGGACCGATGCCTTCGTCCGTGAGGAGGTCGAGCCGCTCGACCTGCTGTGGGGCGACCGGACCTTCCACCCCCTCGACGACGGTCTGCGGGCCGTCGTCGACCCCCTCAAGAAGCAGGTGCGCGACCAGAAGCTGTGGGCGTGCCACCTCGGTCCCGAGCTCGGGGGTGAGGGTTACGGCCAGGTGAAGCTGTCGCTCATGAACGAGATCCTGGGCCGCTCGCGCTGGGCGCCCATCATCTTCGGGTGCCAGGCGCCCGACACCGGCAACGCCGAGATCATCGCCCACTACGGCACGGACGAGCAGAAGGAGCGCTACCTGCGGCCCCTGCTCGAGGGGGAGATCTTCTCGTCGTACTCCATGACCGAGCCCCAAGGAGGGTCGGATCCCACCCGCTTCACCACGCGCGCCCGGCGTGACGGGGACGAATGGGTCATCGACGGGTGGAAGTTCTTCTCGTCCAACGCCAGGACGTCCTCGTTCCTCATCGTCATGGCGGTGACCAATCCCGACGTGAGCGCGTACCAGGGCATGTCGATGTTCCTCGTCCCCACCGACACCCCCGGCGTGGACATCGTCCGGAACATCGGGCTCATGGGAGAGCACTTCGGGGACGGCCACGAGGGGATGCACGCCCTCATCCACTACGACGGGGTGCGTGTCCCGGCCGAGAGCCTGCTCGGTGGGGAGGGCCAGGCCTTCGCCATCGCCCAGACGCGCCTCGGTGGTGGGCGCATCCACCACGCCATGCGCACCGTGGGTGTGTGCCAGAAGGCGCTCGACATGATGTGCGAGCGCGCCCTGTCACGCGAGACACAGGGCAGCCTCCTGGCCGACAAGCAGACCGTCCAGAACTACATCGCCGACTCCTACGCCCAACTCATGCAATTCCGGCTGTTCGTGCTGTACGTGGCGTGGGAGATCGACCAGTACAACGACTACCGCCGGGTGCGCCACGACATCGCGGCGGTGAAGGTGCTCACCGCCCAGGTGCTCCACGACATCGTGCAGCGCGCCATTCAGGTCCACGGCGCACTGGGTGTGTCCAACGAGCTCCCGCTCGGGGGGTACTGGGCCATGGTGCCGATCATGGGGCTCGTGGACGGCCCGAGCGAGGTGCACCGCGTGACCGTCGCCCGTCAGATCCTGAAGCGTTACAAAGGTGCGCCCGACGAGTGGCCGAGCGAGCACCTGCCCCGCAAGCTGGCGGCGGCCCGCGAGAAGTTCGCCGATCATCTCGAGCACATCGTGGGCAACCGGTGAGTGCGCCGGCGGCCGGAGGGGACGCAGACGGCAGTGCCGAGGCCGGTGTCGTGGTCGACGAGGAGGCACGGACCCGGGGACTGATCGATCTCGGACGCCTGGAGACCTTCCTCGACGGCCAGGGCCTCCCGGGCAAGGGGGAGTCGCTCGAGGCCACCTTCATCACCGGCGGTGCCTCCAACGAGCTGTTCGACATCCGCCGGGGGGAGCACCGCATGGCGCTGCGGCGGCCGCCGCGCATCGTCCCCGAGGGGCGAAACGACACCATGTTGCGCGAGTACCGGCTGCTCGCCGCCCTGGCCGACACCGATGTCCCGCACGCCCGGGCGCTGGCCGTGTGCGACGACCCGGAAATGATGGGCGGGTGCTTCTACCTGATGGAGTACGTGGACGGGTGGTCGCCGATGGGCGGGGGCGGTTGGCCGGCGCCGTTCGACACCGACCTCCAGGCCCGGCGAGGCCTGGCACTGCAGCTCGTCGAGGGCATCGCCAGGTTGTCGCGGGTGGACTGGCGGTCGCGGGGACTGGAGGGATTCGGCCGTCCCGACGGATTCCATGAGCGCCAGGTGGACCGATGGATGAGCCACCTGGCCGCCGTGCAGTTCCGCGACATCCCCGGTATCGACGAAGCGGCGGTGTGGCTGCGGACCCACAAGCCGCGCCACTACGAGCCCGGCATCATGCACGGTGACTACCAGTTCGCCAACGTCATGTTCCGTCACGGCGCACCGGCCCGTCTCGCCGCCATCGTGGACTGGGAGATGGCGACGGTGGGCGACCCGCTACTCGACCTCGGTTGGGTCGTCCAGGGGTGGATCGACCCCGACGAGGACCGCAGCACCGGGAGCTACGTCGACCTGACGGGGATGCCCACGCGCGCCGAGCTCCTCGAGCACTACGCCACGTTGAGCGGGCGCGACGTGGACGAGATCGACTACTACGTGATCCTGGCCCGCTTCAAGCTGGCCGTGGTCCTCGAGGCGGGGTACGCCCGCGTCGTGCAGGGCAGCGCCGACAACCCCAAGATGGAGGCGTTCGGCGACGTGGTCATCAGCCTGGCGCAACGCGCCGCGGAGCTGGCCGCCACCACGACGCTGTGATGGCCCCGGTCCCGGTGGCCTCGCGCTTCGACCTCAGCGGCAAGGTGGCCCTCGTCACAGGGGGGAGCCGGGGACTGGGCCGCCACATGGTGCTGGGGTTCGCCGAGGCGGGAGCCGACGTCATCGTGACCAGCCGCAAGCTCGACGCGTGCCGGGCCGTGGCCGCCGACGTCGAGGCGATGGGCCGGCGCGCCCTCGCCGTGGCCTGCAACGTCGGCCACTGGGACGAGCTCGAGGTGCTGGCAGACGCCTCCTACGAGGCCTTCGGGCGCGTCGACATCCTGGTCAACAACGCCGGCATGTCGCTGCTCTACGAGGATGTGGCCGAAGTGAGCGAGGCCATGTTCGACAAGGTCGTTGCGCTCAACTTGAAGGGCGTGTTCCGGCTGACGGCGTTGGTCGGCACCCGCATGGTCGCCGACGGCGGTGGGTCGGTGATCAACGTCAGCAGCGTGGGATCCATCAGGCCGTCTCCCGACAACCTCCCCTACGCCGCAGCCAAGGCGGGGGTGAACACGCTCACCGCCGGTTTCGCCCGGACCCTCGGCCCCACCGTCCGCGTGAACTGCATCATGGCCGGACCGTTCATGACCGACGTGACGCGGGCCTGGGACCTTGACGCGTTCACGGTCGGCGCGCAGCGGTTCGCGCTGCGACGGGGCGGGGAGCCCGATGAGGTGGTGGGTGCGGCGCTGTACTTCGCGTCCGACGCCTCGAGCTTCACCACCGGTGCGTTGCTGCGCGTCGACGGCGGGATCCCCTAGGCGCCTTTTGGCGCGACCCTAGGAGCGCGCCGGCGGGTCGCCACTGCCGGGATGCTCGAGGAGGTCTTGGAGACGGTCGAGGAGCGGGCGCTGGCCGCTCAGCAGCTTGACCCGGGCGTCGTCCAGAGAGAACCACGCGGCCCGGTCGACCTCGGGGAAGGTGCGCACCTCGCCCGACCCCGGGGGCCACTGCAGCTCGAAGGTGTTGCTCACCACCGTGTCGGCGTCGAAGTCGCCGCGCACGGCCCACGCATGCACGCGTTTGCCGCCTGCCTGGCGGATCTCGCCGAGGTCGGCGCGCGGCCCCGGTGGAGCCGCCCGTCCGAGCTCCTCTTCGAATTCCACCTCGGCGCGCGCCGCCGCGTCGTCACCGGGTTCGTACTCGCCCTTGGGGATGGACCAGGCGCCGTCGTCCTTGCGCGCCCAGTACGGCCCGCCGGGGTGCACGAGGAGGACTTCGACCCCCCGCTGCGGGCCCTCCCGGAAAAGCAGCAGTCCGGCGCTCAGCTTGGCCACAGCCGTCCCATGCCTCGAGTGTGCCCTGATCGGCGTCGCCGGCGCTGTGGCGGGTCGTGTCGGGGCCGTGACCGGCCCGTTTGTCGTGGCGAACGATCGGCGGCGGCCCTCCCGCCGGGCGCGCGCCGGCGGGATTGGCACGACGCGGGGTTAGTCACTACGGTCGCCTTCGGGTGCCCTGCCGGGCGGCGGAGCCAGCGGAGGAGTTGGAGTTCGCCTGTATGCGCCGATTGGGCGCGCCGGTCGGCGTCTGCCCGCGGTGTGCCCACACGGACCATGACCGGCGAACCCTTCACCAGGAGCGCGAACCGAGCGGAGCGGCGGCGAAGTGCCCGTCGTCCCGCCAGCCGCACGTTGGCGCGTGTGGGACTCATGGTGTCGCTCCCCGGGGCGACCATCCTGGCGGCGACAGCCGGGTCGGGGGCGGTGCCCCTGGCGGCGGGAGACCACATCCACAGGAGCCACACCGACCACACCGTCTCGCTCCGCCACAAGGAATCGCCCATCGTCGCCATGCGGCGCATCATCGAGACGGAGGAGGCCGCCCGCGCCGCCACCACGACCACCACCGCACCACCTCCCCCCGCCACCACGGTGCCGGTCAGCCCGGCGACGACGGCGGCACCTCCCGAGGTGGTGGTGGCCGCTCCCCCGAGACCGAAGGTGGCGAAGCCCCCGGCCCCGGTGAACGCCGCCGTGGCGCCCAAGCCGGCCCCCAAGCCGTCACCGCCTCCCGCTCCGGTGCACAGCAGCGGGATCGTGCCCCCCGCCAATCCCGCGGTCAGCATCCCCGCCAATCCCCCCTTCGAGAGTGTGTGCCTGGCCCAGGGTCCGATGTCGCCCGGATGCGTGGCGGACACCCTGCAGGCCACCGACAACGCGCGGGCCAAGGAGGGTCTCGGGCCGCTGGCGCTTCCCGGGGACTACTCGGCGCTCACCGCCGCCGAGCAGCTCTTCGTGTTGTCCAACAGCGAGCGCGTCGACCGGGGTCTTCCCCCAGCCCTCGGTCTGGTCAACGAGTTCGACCAGGACGCACAGGTCGCGGCCCAGGACGATACCGACCCCAGTCCGAGCGATGTGCCCCCGGGTGTGGGAGTCCTGCGGTGGGGCTCGAACTGGGGTGAGAGCGCCGGTGCGCTCGGCTCGAACTACGCGTGGATGTACGACGACGGGCCCGGATCGGGAAACGAGGCGTGCGGGGCCGGCGGTGCGGGGTGCTGGGGGCACCGTGACAACATTCTCGGCTTCAGCCAGGCGCAGCTGTCGGCGGCCGGGGGGTCGCTCGTCATGGGTGCGGCCGAGGCCGGGCCTCCCGCGTCGGCGCCGTGGCTGAGTGACACCGAGCTGTTCGCCGTGATCTCGGGGCATCCCGCGTACTACGTCTACACGTGGGCCCAGGCGGTGGAGTCGGGCGCGCACTGACGCCGGCGCGTCATCGGGCCGTGTGCGGCCGGCGAGACAGCCCCGCCGGGGATCAGACGAAGTCCGAGCCGCCGTCAACGTTGACGTTGGCCCCGGTCACGTAGGCGTTGCGCCTGGAGGCGAGGAACACCACGACGGTGGCCACGTCCTCGGGCAGCCCCGCCCGGCCGAGGTCGGCGGGCTGGTGGAAGACCTCGTCGATCCAGCGCATCACATCGTGGGGGTCCGAGGCGTCGAGCCCGCGCTGCTCGAACACACCGCGCAGCGCCTCGGTGAAGCTGGCGGTGACGATGGTCCCCGGGCTGACCGTGTTCACCAGGATCCCGTCGGGCGCGAGCGAGCGCGCCAGGTTCTTGGAGACGCTCGTGAGCGCGGCCTTGGAGGCGGTGTAGGCGGGCAGGATCTCGCTCTGGCGTTGCGTGGAGTGGGCGGAGAGGTTGACGATGCGCGCCCACTGCGCCCGGCGCAGCATCCCGAGAGCGCCTCGCACGCACCGCACCGCCGCCATGGTCCCGAGCTCGAAGGCGGCGATCCAGTCATCGTCGCCCAGGTTCTCGAACCGCCCGGCGGCGGGTCCGACCGTGTTGACGAGGACGTTCAGCGAGCCCCAGTGCTGCTCGACCGAGGAGAACGCCGCCTCGACGTCCGCAGCGCGCGACACGTCGGCCTCGACGCCGAGCGCCTCGGGACTGCCCAGGGCCTCGAGGGCGGACACCGTCCGGTCGAGCCCGGGACGGCCACGCGCCAGCACCGCCACGCGCGCCCCCTCGGTGGCGAGGCACTCGGCGATGGCGCGGCCCATCCCCTTGGTGCCGCCTGTGACCACGGCGGTGGCGTCTGTGAATCCCAGGTCCATGCGCGCGTGGCCCTCCCGGTCGCGTCGGGGCGGACTGTACCCCGGGACCGATCACCGGGGTCGGGCGTGCTCAGGGCGCGTGGGTGCGGGGATGCTCGGCGAGCTCGCGTGCCCGATGGAACTCGGGGTGCGTCTCGCGGATCGCCATGGCGGTTCCCCACAAGCCGCACACGGTGCCGGCGATGACGATGGCGAACAGGGTGGTGAGCATGGCGGCGTCGGTGCCGGCCTGGACCGCCAGCACGATCACCGTGGTGACGAACACCGCCAGCACTGCGGCGGCGTAGGCGAGCGGCCGGATGCGTCCGTTGCCGTGGCGGATGGCGGCACGGTCGAGCTCTGGCTCGGTGCGGGGCATGCCTTCTCATCGGCACCGGATGGGCGCGTCTGAACCCTCGTCGCCCCGTCACGGTCCCGATGGGGACACGGTGCGCATTCGGTGCCCCGCACCCGCGCGCCGCGTGGAACCCGGAGGTGCTCGATGCCACCCACCGTGACCAAATCACGGTCCCGGCCGGCCGGGCACAGGGCGCCAAACCCGGCCCAGGCGGCACCCGGAGGCGGCCCGCGGGCGGGTCAGTGCGGCGTCACCTCGCGCAGCGTGCCGTCCCTGACGTCGTAGATGAATCCCCGCATCTTCGACGTCACCGGAATGAACGGGCTCGCCACGATGCGGGCCATGCTCATGCGAACGTTGGCATCGAGGTCGTCGGACGATTCGACGGCCCACGGTGGCTCGATCCCGGTGTCGTCGAGGAGCTGTCGCCGGAACTCCTCGTCCGGGACGCTCTGCATGCCGCACTCGGTGTGGTGGATCAGGATGATCTCCTCCGTGCCGAGGAGGCGTTGGGACAGGGCCAATGAACGGATCTGGTCGTCGGTGATCAACCCGCCGGCGTTGCGGATCACATGGGCGTCGCCTTCTGCCAGTCCGAGCAGTGCGAACACATTGAGGCGCGAGTCCATGCACGCCACGACGGCCACCTTGCGCGCAGGGGGGGTGGGAAGGCCGGCCTTGTCGAAGGCGGCGGCATAGCGCGCTGCGTTCGCCAGCAATTCGTCGGTGCTCGACATGCTCGCCCCTCCAGAGCGGACCACGGTGTCGGGTACTGCGTCGGATGCGTCGGGCAACGTTATGCGCCGTCCCCGGCACCCGGAGACGGTCCTCTCGTGGGTAATCCCTATAAAAGCGATTGACAAAGTCGGGATTAGGCCGTACGGTGGCCGGCATGGCGACCGGCATGTACCCCCACATGAACCCCGTACGGCGCATTCCCCCGCGCCGGGTCCGGTCCGTCACCCCCCGGGAGCCGGCATGACGTCGGTGCTCCAGACCACAGCGGAGCGACCCGGGGCGCTCGCGTCACCGGGGGCGGGCGGGACCCGAGAACCCGCCCGCCCCCCCGGTGCGACGACGCCCCCACCGTGGCTCGATGCGCTCGGCCTGGTGTCGATCGCCCGGGGACTGGCTCGCAACGTCGACCTGTGGCCCGAGATGGCCCGGCCCACCCGGCGCATGTGGGACCTCATGGTGGCCACGGAGAACTTCGAGGCCTGGGTGATCGGATGGCCGCCCGGCGGGGCCATCGAGCTGCACGACCACGGCCCCGCCGCCGGCGCCCTCGTGGTGGCCCGCGGCGACCTGCTGGAGACGGCCGTGCGCACGGGAGAGGGGGGGCTGCACACCGACCTGACCGTCGTGCCCTCGGGCGGTTCCATCACCTTCGGGCCCGGCCACATCCACGACGTCACCAACATCGGCACAGAGCCGGCCGTGAGCGTCCACGTCTACGCGCCGCGGCTCACCGCCATGACCACCTATGACATCGCCGGCGGGCGGCTCGAGCCCGGACGCACGGCCCTCTACGAGCGGGGGCGGTCGACGTGCTCCGCCTCGGACGGCCCGGCGTAGGACGTCGGAGACCGGCGGCGTGGGTACGGTGACGTCGTGAGCACCTCCGTCGACGACATCCTGTGCCAGGCGCGCCGCCGCATCCGGCGCGTCGGGCCCCACGAGCTCGAGTCCGTGGTCGGGGAGGGCGGCATCATCGTCGACATCCGGCCCGCCGCCCAGCGCCAGGAGGAGGGATCGCTTCCCGGGGCCGTCGTGGTCGAGCGCAACGTCCTCGAATGGCGGTTCGACCCCGCCGGCGCCCATCGCCTCGAGGCGGTGCACGGCATCGATCAACCGGTGGTCGTCGTGTGCTCCGAGGGCTACGCCTCGAGCCTGGCGGCGGCGTCGCTCGCCGACCTCGGCTACCGGCGCGCCGCAGACCTGGTGGGTGGGTACCGGGCGTGGCGGTCGTGGTTCGCCCGACCCGACCCCGGCACGGAGGGGACGCAGAGCTAGACCGGGGGTGTGATCCGGCCCCGCCCCCCGCTCGAGAAGCGTTGGCGGCTTGTCGCCGGGGCGGCCGTCGGGCTCGCCTACGCGGTGTGCGCCTCGTTCACGCGGCCCTTCACCGTCTCCGCCGACGCGCTGACGGCGGTGCCCCTCGCCGGCGCGGTGCTGATCGTGGTGATGAGGTCCAGGCGGCCGACCCCCCGGACCGACCCCGGCCGCATCCGGACGACCGCCGCTCCGAGCCCGTGGTGGGGGGCGTGGCTCGTCGTGCTGGCGGCGGTCGTGGCATGGGAGCTGTTCTGCTACGTGAGCGGCCCCCGCCACGCCTACCCCACGTTCAGCTCGCTCCTCGACGTGCTCGACGCTCACCGGCCGGGCAAGGCGGCGGCGTACGGCGCCTGGTTGGCGCTCGGGTGGTACCTGGTCCGGTGACGACGCGTCAGGTGGTGGAGACGGTGTGGGCGGCGCTCGCCGTCATGGTGGTGTCGTGTCAGGTGGTGGCGGTCGTGACCCGCGGTCGTCTCCCGGGCCTCGGCACGGTGGTGACGCGCCTGTCGTCGCACCCGATGGGCCGTGGCGCTGCGGTGCTCGTGTGGATGTGGTTGGGGTGGCACGCCTTCGCCCGGTGACCCGATCCGGCGCGCTTGGCCGGAGGACCCGGGTGCGACCGGAGGTTGTCACCCAACTGCAACCTGGCTCCCAGTTGTCTGCCAAGTTTCGGGGGCAGAGTGGAGTCATGGGCGAAACCGTGTTCGAGTCCTGTCACAGCACCTGGATCTTCGACACGGGGCGCATGCGCTTTCGCCGGCTCCTCAAAGGGGGACCCGGTGCCGGGAGGGTCGACGCCGGGACCGTGACAACGCAGTGGCGGCCCTACCACCAGCTCTGGGTCGATCCGCGTTCGGACGAGTTCACCGTCGCCCTCAACGCCGAGGGGACGAGGTTGCTGCACTCGTGGCGCCACACCCACGACTGCGCCCAGTGCGGGGGCCGTGCCACCACCGAGCTGTCGCCCGCGGCGCTTCGGAGCGCGGTCGGGCTGTGAAGGCGCGGCCGGCCGGGCGCGACCGTCAGGATCGCCGCGCCGGGCGCTGCAGGAGGTCGCCGCTGTGGCCCGGTCCGGGGGCGGCCGCCACGTCGCGGGGCCCGAGGGGAAGGCCGCAGGAGCCGCACACGTACACCGCCTCCGCCGTCGATCCGCACGCCTTGTGCGACACCTGCACCGGGGGGCCCGCCGGCGCGGCGTAGCGGTCGCCCCACTGGCGCATGGCCGTGACCACCGGCCACAGGTCACGACCCTTGTCGGTCAGGCGGTAGTCGTGGCGCAACGGGTGCTCGGAGTACGGGACCCGCACGAGCACCCCGGCCTCGACGAGCTTCTCCAGGCGCTGCTGGAGGATGTTGCGGGAGATCCCCAGGCGACGCTGGAAGTCCTCGAAGCGCGTCACGCCCAGGAAGGCGTCGCGCACGATGAGCATGCTCCACCACTCCCCGACCACCTCGAGGCACTGGGCCACCGAGCAGTCCATGGCCGAGAAGCTCTTGCGCTGCACGACCGCCACCCTAGTGGGTTGCATAATGAAACGCAATCGCTTAGGGTGCGTTCCATGACGAGATCCACCTCCTGGGGCACCGTTGACGCCGGCACCGACAGGGGGTGGAGCAGGGCCGTGTTCGCGGTGACGGCTCTCGGAGCGTTCATGGCCTCGCTCGACCTCTCGATCGTGAACGTCGCCTTTCCCGCCCTGGAACGGACCTTCTCTCACGACCCCCGGGCCGCCCTGGCCTGGGTGATCACGGGGTACAGCATCGCCTTCGGGTCGCTCTTGGTCGTGGCCGGCCGCTTGTCGGACCGGGTGGGCAGCCGGCGGGTGTTCTTCGCCGGGCTGGCGGTGTTCTGCCTGGGATCGGCCCTGACCGGGCTGGCGCCGACGGTGCCGCTGCTCATCCTGGGCAGGGTCGTCCAGGGGTGCGGTGCGGCCGCCGTCCTCCCGGCCTCGCTGAGCCTCCTCCTCGCTGCCATCCCTCCGGAGCGCCGGTCGCAGGTCGTGGCCCTGTGGGGTGGGGTGGGTGCCCTCGCCGTCGCCACCGGGCCCTCGGTGGGGGCACTGCTCATCACCTCGGCCGGGTGGCGGTGGGTGTTCTACGTGAACCTGCCCATCGGGGTGGTGGCGTGGCTGGCCGGCCGGCGGGTCCTGCCGGTACCGGCACCGGCACACACCTCGAGCCGCAGCGCCCCCGATCTCCCCGGGGTGGTGCTCGTCAGCCTGGCGCTGGCAGCGCTCGTCCTCGCCATCTCGGAGGGACCGAGCTGGGGATGGTCGAGCGGCCGTGTCGTGGGGGGCTTCGCCGCCGCTGTCGTTCTCGGGGCCGGCTTCCTCTACCGGTCGGCGCACCACGTCGAGCCCGTGCTCGACCTCCACCTGTTCGCGGCACGGTCGTTCAGTGTGGCCAACGCGGCGACGGTGCTCTACGCCATGGGCTTCTTCGCCATGCTGCTCGGCAACATCCTCTTCCTCACGAGCGTGTGGCACTACTCCATCCTCCGGGCCGGGCTGGCCGTGACCCCGGGACCCCTGGTGGTGGCGGCGGTGTCGGGCCCGGCCGGCCGGGTGGCGGCGCGGGTCGGTTTCCGTCGCGTGCTGCTCGCCGGCTTCGCCTTCTTCTCCGGCGGCCTCCTCTGGTACGCCACCGAGGTGGGACTGCGTCCCGACTACGGGGCGCGCTGGCTGCCGGCCACCCTTCTCACCGGACTGGGCATCGGGCTCACCTTCCCGGTCCTGAGCGCGGCGGCGGTGTCGTCGCTGCACCACGAGCGCTTCGCCGTGGGCAGCGCCGTGAACCAGACGGCGCGCCAGGTCGGAGGGGCGCTCGGTGTCGCCCTGCTCGTCGCCATCCTGGGGTCGCCGACCGGCGCCGCCTCGGCGCTCGTGCACTTCCGGCACCTGTGGGTGTTCGCGGCGGCGATGGCGGTCCTGTCGGGCGCGGTCTGCACCCTGCTGCGCCCCGCCGCCGTCGGTGGCTCCGAGGTGTCGCCGGTGCGGATCCGGTCGGCACACACGCCGGTGCGTGCGACAGGCGCCGCTGCGACGCTGGCCGGCGCGGCGGTTCCGGACCGATGAGCGGGGAGGACGGCGCGATGCACGTGATGGCCCCGGCGGCCCCCGGGGGATGGGGCGCAGCGAGGACGAGGACCGTGACCTGGTACGACCCGGCCATCACGGCCGAGGCGGGCACGACCATGCGCGGGCTCGAATTCCTGCGGGCCATGGCCGCCGGCATCCTGGCGCCGCCCCCCATCGCCGGCCTCCTCGGCATGCAGATGCGCGAGGTCGAGCACGGCCGGGTCGTGTTCAGCTGCCTGCCCGACGAGTCGGTCTACAACCCCATCGGCGTCGTCCACGGCGGCCTGGTGTGCACGCTGGCCGACACGGTGGCGGCGTGTGCCGTGCACAGCACGCTCGACGCCGGGTTGGCCTACACCTCGGTCGATCTCAACGTGAGCTACCTGCGCCCGGTCACGACGAGCAGCGGCGTGCTCGAGGCGACGGGCGTGGTCACCAAGCCCGGGCGACGCGTGGCCTTCGCCCGGGCCGAGATCGCCGACGAGGCGGGCCGGCTGGTGGCCACGGCCACCACCAGCTGCCTGGTCATGGAGCGCCGGTAGGGCCCCTGTCGACCCGGCCCCGCGAGCTGGTGCAGATTAGGGGCACCCCCGATGACGGGGCGACCGGAGGTCGGCGCATGCAGGTAGGCATCCACTTCGTGAACTTCACGCTCCCCGGGGCACCGCAGTCCCTGGCCCCCACCCTGGCGGCCACCGCCCGGATCGCCGACGAGGGTGGCGTGTCGGTCTTCACCCTCATGGACCACTGGTTCCAGATGGAGATGCTGGGCGGCTCGGCCGAGCCCATGCTCGAGGGGTACACGTCCCTCGGGTTCCTGGCCGGCCACACGAGCACCATGCGGCTCGGTCTGCTCGTCACGGGCGTGACCTACCGCCACCCTGGGCTCCTGGCCAAGGTGGTGACGACGCTGGACGTCTTGTCGGGGGGCCGGGCCCAGCTCGGCATCGGCGCCGCCTGGTACGAGGAGGAGCATCAGGGGCTGGGTGTGCCCTTCCCGCCGCTGGCAGAGCGCTTCGAGCGCCTCGAGGAGGCGCTGCAGGTGTGCCTGCAGATGTGGAGCGACGACGACGGGCCCTACCGGGGACGCCATTACCAGTTGGCGCAGACCGTGTGCCTTCCCCCACCCATCAGCCGGCCCCGCCCCCGGATCCTCGTGGGCGGCTCCGGCGAGCGCAAGACGCTGCGCCTGGTGGCGCAGTACGCCGACGCCTGCAACCTGTTCGCCGCCACCCCTGCCGATGTGGTGCACAAGCTCGAGGTCCTCGACCGGCACTGCGAAACGGTGGGACGGGATCCGGCCGAGGTGGAGCGCACCATCCTCTTCATGGGCAACCCCTTCGACGACCTCGACGGGTTCATGTCCCACATGGAGGGGTTCGCCGCCCTCGGCATCGGGACCGTTGATCTCATCCCCGGGGGCGACCCCGCCACGTTCGCCGGCCAGGTGAGCGAGCTCGTGGTGCCCGTCCTGGCCCAGATCGGCCCGTGACGGGGCGCTGATTCAGGTTCCTCCGAGCCGCGCCACGCCGTAGGGGAGCATGCCGGCCCCCGTGTCGTCCACGACGCCCGCCGCCACCAGGGCGGCCGAATACGGACCGAGCAGGAGGCCGTTGGCGCCGTGACCCGTGCACACGTGCACGTTGGCCGTCCCCGGTAGCGGCCCGAGCAGCGGCCGGTCGTCGGTGGTGGTGGGGCGCAGGCCCACCCTGACCTCGTGGAAGGTCGCGTCCGCCAGGCCCGGCGCGATGGCCACGCATTCGCGCAGCAGGTCGCGCAGACCCGCTGCCGTGGCCCGGGTGTCGAAGCCGGCGTCGGCCTCGAACGTGCCGCCGCACGCCACGCGCCCTCCCGGCCACGGCACGAGATAGAAGTTGAGGACGGGCTGGATGATCGGCCACTGGTCGCTTCCTGGCGCCCCGGTGGCGGCGTCGCCCTCCGGCAGGGTGACGTGCACGATCTGGCCCTTGGTCGGCGTCACCGGGAGGTCGGTGCCGAGCCAGTGCGCCGCCGTGGCCGACCACGCCCCACCGGCGAGCACGAGGGCTCCGCACTGCACCCGGCCGTCGCGTCCCACCACGGCGGTGACCCGGTCGCCGTGTCGCTCCACCCCGGTCGCTTCCAGCGACACGAGCGTGGCGCCGCGACGGCGGGCGGCGGCCAGGATCATGGCCCGCAGGTGCCGTCCGTCGACGCGGGCCGCACCGGGGTTGTGCAGTGCCCGCCACACGTGACCGAGCGGGGGGAACATGGCGCGGGCCTCGGAGGCGGGAACCTCGG
Organism: Acidimicrobiales bacterium; assembly: GCA_049514335.1. Lineage (GTDB taxonomy): Bacteria > Actinomycetota > Acidimicrobiia > Acidimicrobiales > UBA8190 > JBEKVE01. The sequence goes on along the minus strand of JBEKVE010000024.1, from coordinate 8,176 downwards.
CCACCTCGCTCGACCTCGCCGTGGCGTACCCGAGGACCTCGGTGAACCACGGGTCCTCGTGCTCGGCCAGCGCCACCACCAGGGACCCGCACCGCGCGTAGGCGTCGGCACGCGGGCCCGGACCGTCGCCCTCGAGCCGGGCCACGAGCGCCTCGAGGTGCCGGGCGGCGTGGGACCCGAATTCGAACCACTCGTGGTCCGGATCGTGGAAGGTCTCGGGCGAGATGATGCCGGCACCGGCGTCCGACGCCCGGCCGGGCAGGTCGCCGTCGACGAGGGCCACGCCGACGCCCGCACACGCCAGCTCGTAGGCGACGGCAGCTCCCACGAGCCCGCCACCGAGGACGGCGATGTCGGCGCTCGTGTCAGGGGGCACGGCGGTGGCGGGGACCGGGGCCGGACCCCCTACGGCGTGGTGGCACCGGCACCGTGCTCGGCCTGTGTGATCCACGCCTCGTACATCTCGCCGTACCGCCCGTTCAAGGCCACCAGTTCGGCGTGGGAGCCGGTCTCCACGATCCGACCGTTGTCGACCACCACGATGCGGTCCGCCTTCATGGCCGTCGACAGGCGGTGGGCGATGAGCACCGCCGTGCGCGCCTCGAGGAGGATGTCCAGGGCGGCCTCGATGCGCGTCTCGGACTGCAGGTCGAGATTGGACGTGGCCTCGTCGAGCACGAGCACGCGGGGGTGCGCCAGAAACGCCCTGCCCAGGGCGATGAGCTGGCGTTCGCCCGAGGACAGGGACTGGCCGCGCTCGTGGACGATGGTGTCCACGCCTTCGGGCAGCCGGTCGACGAGCTCGGTCAGTCCCACCGCTCTGATGGCCTCGGCCACCTCGGCGTCCGATGCATCGGGTCGGGCGAACGCCAGGTTGTCGCGGATGGTGCCGGCGAAGAGGAACGGCTCCTGGGGCACGACCCCGAGCTGCCGGCGAAGCGATGCGAGCGTGACGCCCTCGATGGGGTGCCCGTCGATCAGCACTCGGCCGGAGGTGGGGTCGTAGAAGCGGGTGATCAGCTTGGCCAAGGTGGACTTTCCAGCGCCCGTCGGACCCACGAACGCCACCGTCTCACCCGGCGCGATCCTGAGGTTGACGTCTCGGATCACCGGGACGGCGGGGTCGTAGCCGAACGTCACGTCGTCGAACACGATCTCGCCTTCGATCAACGGGAGCTCCTCGGCGCCGGGCGCCTCGGTCACGGTCGGCTGCGTGTCGAACAGGGTGCGGAGCTTGATGATCGAGGCCTGGCTCTGCTGGAAGCTGTTGTACTGCTGCACGAGGAGCTGGATGGGTGCGAAGAAGCGGTTGAGGTACAAGAAGAAGGCGACGAGATCACCGGGGGTGAGCGTCTTGTGCACCACCATCTCGCCGCCGATGCCCAGCAGCGCCGCCTGTCCCAACCACCCGACCAGCTGCGTTCCGGGTCCGTAGATGGCGTTGAGCCTCGCCGTGTAGACGTTGGCGTCGCGGTACTCGCCGACCACGGTGCGGTGGTGGAGGATGTTGCGGCGCTGGCGGTTGTGGGCCGTGACCACCCGCACGCCGTGCAGGCTCTCGGACAGGTCGGCCAGCACGTTGGCGATGCCGTCGCGCACCCGGTCGTAGCCGCGCTCGGACGCCACCCGGAACCACAGGGACATGACCACCAGGATGGGCACCACCATGGCCACGGTGATGAGGGCGAGCGTGACATTGGTGGCGAAGAGGATGACCGTGATGATCACCATGGTGAGGCCCTGAATGGCGAACTGGGCGAGGCCGTCCTGCAGGAGCTGCTGGAGGTTCTCGATGTCGCTCGTCATGCGCGTCATGATCACGCCGGCCTTCTCGGCCGTGAAGTAGTCGAGGGACAGGCGCTGCAGGTGGGTGAAGACCTTCACGCGCAGGTCGTTCATGACCCATGCCGCCAGTCGGCCCGTGACCCGGACCTGGGCCCGTTGCGTCACCGAGGTGAATGCCACGAAGCCGAGGTACACCGCCGAGAGGATGAGCACCACGCTCAGGTGGTGGTGAGGGAAGATCCCCTTGTCGATGGCGAGCTGGGTCAGCTTGGGGCCCGCCTGCAACGCGATGCTCATGGTCACGATGAGCACGGTGGAGGCGACGAGCATCGCCGGGTACTCCGACAGCAGACCCCACAGGGTCAGGCGGCGCTGCTCCTTTCCGCTTCGCTGCTGGCTGAACTCGACATGGGGCTCGCCGTGGTCCGGCTCGTCGGCGAGCAGGTCGTCCACGCCCTGCTGCAGCTCCGGGGGGATCCCTCCGAAGGGCAGCCCGGCACCGGGCGCGCCGGGACGGCCCCCCCCGCCGAACATCGGACCGCCGCCGCCCCACCCTCCGCCGAATCCCATCACGGCCTCCCCGGGTCCGGTCGGTGCGTCGGCGCGCGGCTCCCGTTGCCGGGGGTGGTGCTGCCGTTGACGGGGGAGGTGCTGCCGTTGACGGGGGAGGTGCTGCCGTTGACGGGGGAGGTGCTGCCGTTGGCTCGGTCCCGGACGGCCCCGGCCACGTTGGCGGCGTTCTCCTCCACCTGGGCCAGGACTTCGACGTACTGCGGCGTGGTGGCGAGCAGCTCGGCGTGCGTGCCGTCGGCCACGATGCGCCCTCCGTCGATGAGGACGACCCGGTCGGCCAGGCTGATGGTCGACAGCCGGTGCGCCACGATGAGCGTCGTGCGCCCCTGCATGAGAACGCGCAGGGCATCGTGGATCTGCTGCTCTACCTGTACGTCGATGGCGCTGGTGGCGTCGTCGAGGACCAGGATGGGGGGGTTCACGAGCAGCGTCCGGGCGATGGCGATGCGCTGGCGCTGGCCCCCCGACAAGGTGTACCCGCGCTCGCCCACCACCGTGTCGTATCCGCGGGGCAGCTCCTCGATGAAGCTGTCGGCCCCCGCCGCCCGGGCGGCTGCCCTCACCTCGTCGAGGTCGGCGCCGGGCCGGCCGTAGGCGATGTTGTCCCGGATCGACACCGAGAACAGGAACGGCTCGTCGAGGACCACCCCCACGTTCTCGCGCAGGCTCTCGAGCGTGAGGTCACGCACGTCGTGGCCGTCGACCAGGAATCGTCCGGCCGTGACGTCGTAGAAACGGGGGATGAGACGGGTCACCGTCGATTTCCCCGACCCCGTCCGGCCGACCAGAGCCACCGTCTCGCCCGGGTGCAGGTGCAGATCGAAGTCCGACAGGACGTCGGGGAGACCAGGTCCGTAGGAGAACCCCACCCCCTCGAATCGGATGTCACCCACGCAGTCGCGCAGCTCGATCGCATCGGGCCGGTCCTCGATGGTGGGCTGCTCGTCGAGGATCTCGTAGATCCGCTCGGCCGAGGCGGCGGCGCGCTGGCCCATCATGATGATCATTCCGAGCATCATGAACGGGGCTTGCAACATGAAGAGGTAGGCGTTGAACGCCACGATGGCGCCCAGACCGAGGCGCCCCTGGATGACGAGGTACCCGCCGAAGGCGAGGACCAGCGCCAGACCCACCTGCGGGAGGTTCTGCACCGCCGGCGTCCATCGAGCCCGCAGGTCGGCGTCTTTGATGTACCCCCACTGCACCTTGTCGGCGGCTTTGGCCAGCGTTGTGAGCTGGTGGTTCTCGGCCGCGAAGGAGCGCACCACGCGCACGCCGTTGATGTTCTCGTCGACGACCGTGGCGACGTCGGCGAGTCGGGCCTGGATGAGCCACGACACCGGGAACATCGACTTGCGCATCCGGTGGCCCACGACGAAGACGAAGGGCATGGTCACCATGGCGATGAAGGCCAGCGGAACGTCGATGGACAGCATGTAGCCGAAGGCGACCACGGCGATGCTGCACTGCACCAGGATCATGGGAGCGAACGTCATGTACATCTGCACGGAACGGATATCGGAATTGGCCCGTGAGATCAGCTGCCCCGACTGCACCCGGTCGTAGAAGGGGAACGACATCTTCGACAGGTGCTCGTAGATGATCGTTCGGAGGTCGTACTCGATCTCGTAGGCCGTCTGGAAGAGAAACAGCCGTGAGATGAACCCCGTGATGCCGCCTGCCAGCCCGAGCCCGACGACCCACCACACGTAGAAGTGCAGCGGCACGGTGTGGTGCTGTACCGAGTTGTCGATGGCGCGGTTGAGCAGGTCGGGCACCTGGACCTGGAGCACGAGGCCCACGAAGGACAGGACGAGCGACGTGATGAAGATGCCCCGGTGGGCACGGAGAATGGGCATGACCCGGCGGAGCCATGTCTTGGTGGCGTCGGGGTCGATCGTGGCGCGAGGCGCCAGGGCGCGGTCCTCCTCGGCGGCGGTGAGAGGCAGGGTCACGTCCGGACCGTCCGGGCGGCGTGGTGGGCGCGCATCGCCAACCGCCACAGGGCCAGGCTGCCGAGCGCCTGCTCGGTCAGCTCGGGATCGTCGAGACTGGCGGCGATGGCGCCCAGCCGGGCATCCACGGCTCGGTCGGCCTCCCCGAGCACGCGCCGGCCTTTGGCCGTGATGGTGTGGGTGACGCTGCGCCGGTCGCCCGCCGCACCGGCCCGCTCGACCAACCCCCGGGTCTCGAGCCCGTCGACGACGGCGGTGATGGTGGGACGGCGCACCGTCAGCCGCTCGGCCAGGGCCGAGGGTATGGAGGCCCCCTCGCCCAGCAGACCGAGGACCCGGTACTGCGGAAGGGTCAGACCCACGTCGACCAGGGCCAGCTCCACCTGCTTCGACAGCCATGCGGCCGCCCTCCCCAGGGATCCCGGGGAGGCGGCGTCGGACGCGACGGGGTGCGTCACGCCCTGGCCCTCGTTCCGATCGGTGCCGACCACATCGTTAGAGTATCTAACGAGAGCGACGCCCCTGTCCGAGGCGGCCCCGGCTGGTTAGGGTTTTCCCCCGGAGGGGGACGCCGTGGCGGGGATTCGAGGGCATCGCCGGATGGTGGCGCTGACCGCGGCGGCGGTGGGATCGCTGGTGGTGGGGTCGTGGCTGGTCGTCTCCGCCGCAACCGCCTCCCCGGCCCGCGCTTCGGGCTCGCCGCCCACCGGCCCGGGGCTGGCCGCCATGGCCGCCCCCCGGGGCGCCTCGTCGCCGACGTCGAAGGCACCGGGCGCCGCCGCCCCCCCGGGTGCGGCGTCGACGGGTGTCCCACCGGCCGCGTCGGGCACGAGTCCGGCCTCGAGGGCCCCCGCCGTGCCGGTGTCGGCTCCGCCCCCGACCCTGGCCACGACGACCACCGGCGCGCCGGCCGTGCCCACCACGGGCGTGGCTCCGCCGTCGGCCACGACGCCGGCCACGACGCCGGCTCCGTCCCCCGCCCCGGCGCGCAGCGCCATCGCCGCGGTGGGCGGAGGATCGCCCCCTCCGGGCACGGGCGCAGAGGCGGCGGCGGCGAGGGGACTGATCAAGGCCATCGACCAGCGTTCTGTCCCGGCCGTGCCGTCGACGGCGGACAACATCACACTCCTGGCGCGCTGGATCGCCAACGAGGGGGGCCTGTGGGCCGACAATCCCCTCAACACCTCCCTCGACGCCGGTGAGTACCCGCACGAGCACACCTCGACGGGCGAGGACACGGGGGACCCGATCTTCCCCACCATGTCCGTCGGCCTGGCCGCCAACGCCACCACCCTCCTCACGAACCCCGCCTACGGGCGGATCGTGGGGCTGCTGCGTTCGGGACACCCGACGTGTCTCAGCTTCGCCCGGGCGGTGATCCGTTCCCCGTGGGCGTCGAGCCACTACGAGCACGACACGGCGCGCTTCTGCGGTGGCGAGGTGCCCGCCCCCCACGGACGCGGGCGGCACCGGACGCGGTAGACCATCCTCCGTGCCTGAGCTCACCCTCCCCGACGTCACCCTGGCGTACGACACGTTCGGACCACCCGACGGCGACCCCGTCGTGCTCGTGTGCGGTCTCGGCCAGCCCGCCATGGCGTGGACCCTGTGGATGGTCCCCGCTCTCACCGACGCCGGATACAGCGTCGTCACTTTCGACAACCGCGGCATGCCGCCGTCGTCGGCGCCCCCCGCCCCCTATGCCATCGACGACATGGTGGACGACACCCTGGCCCTGATTGACCACCTGGCGCTCGAGCGCGTCCACATCCTGGGGTACTCCATGGGGGGATGGGTGGCGGAGACCCTGGCGTGGCGCTTGCCGGGGCGCGTCCGGTCGGCGGTGTTCGTGGGCAGCTGCAACGTGGGCACCTCGTGGGAGAAGGCCATCACCACCGTCGAACGCGACCTGGCCCGACTCGATCCGGAGCTGCCCCAGTGGTTCGACGCGGTGGAGACCATGCGCTACCTCCCCAACCACGACCTCCAGCAGGACGAGGTGGTGGACGCCTGGCTGGGCATGCTCGGCGACCTCGACCGGTGGCCCAATCCGGGTCGTCTCGGCCAGTACGAGGCGGCGCTGGCGTGGTCGCTCGATCTCGACCGCACCGAGCGCTGGTCAGCCATCGGTGTGCCGTGCCTGGTGCTGTCCTTCGAACACGACGTGGACTCCCCTCCGGACCGCGCCCGGGAGGCGTCAGCCCGCCTACCCCGGGCCGAGTTCGTCGAGCTGGCGGGGGCGAGCCACCTGGGCGTGTTCACGCACGCCACAGAGGTGGCCGCCACCGTCGTGGGCTTCCTCTCCCGTGTGGGAGAGGAAGGACCTACTTCGTGACCTTGAGCTTCTCCGAGGCCGTGTTGGACACGTTGAGCCCGAGCAGCGTGGAACTCAATGTGACGTTCACCTCGTGCCGGCCTCGAGTCTTGGCGATGAACCAGCCCGAGAGCTTCGGCGGTGTGAACACCTCGTCGCTGTAGCTGGCCGGGGTCACGGCGGCGTCGGTCGTGAGCTTGCGCCCGGCGCTCTTGATGACCACCGGAATGGCGCCGCCCCCGCCGCCGGTGCCACCCAAGCTGTCGTACATGTACTGCAGGGTGGCGACCCACCAGAAGGTCTTCGCACCCGGGGCGTCACTGATGTTGACCTCGTGACCGACCTCCGCCGACGTGGTCGACAGGGCCAGCGTCGGGTTGGGCGGGAAATAGGACTGGCCCTTGTAGTTGATGAGGAACGTCCCTGTCGTGTTGGCTCCGCCGCTCTCGGGGTCGATCATGGCGACGGCGCACCCGATCAGTCCCGAGTTGAGCTCCTCGGTGGTGGGCGGGCAGGTGGCGTTGGGGTCGGGAGGCTGGCTGGTCGGCACCTTGTAGTTGAAGTTGATGGTCCCCGTCGAGCTCGACGTCGTGAGCTGTGTCGAGGCCGCGTTCATCTCGGGGAGGGCGGCCACCACACCTTCGACTCCCGCCACCGACGTCACCTGGCCCGTGAGCAGGGGCTGGGCGGCCGGGTCGATCGCCACCAGCAGGCTCGCCTCGATGAACAGGTAGGGGTGGTCGTCGGGGTACCCCTTGCAGTTCACGTTGACCTCCTCCCCTGGGGTGACGGCCAGGACGAGCTGACCGATGGCCGGTCCGGTGAAGACACAGCTCTCGACGGGAGCAGTGGCGGCCGCCGCCTGCGTGGCGGTCGTGGCACCGGCTCCGATCAACGCAACGAGACTCGACGCCGCCAGGGCCACGGCGACGGCCACGGACCGGTAGATCTTCATGGTCTGCTCCTTTGTATGGTCATGGCACGGCTACTTCTTCGTCCGTGGTGGTTTCTCGATCGTGTACTGCGTGGTGGCTCTGTCGCCCGACGGGGCGGTCGCCTCGATGGTGTGCATACCCTTTTTGCCCGACCGGCCACGCTTGGGGATCATCCCGGTGCAGGCGAATGACCCGTTGGAGTCGGCGACGGCGGTGCACAGGACCGTGGTGGCCCGCTTGGGCTTCTGCAGGCCCGACAGGTACGTGACGGTGACGGTCTCTCCCGGGGTGAAGTTCGCCCCCGAGGCGACGATGTTCACCTTGCGCTTGCCTGCCCCGGGGTCGCTGGAGAGCGACGGGGCCGCTGGCGGGCCGGACGCCGGGGTCACAACGAGCAGGGCGGTGCCGGGGAGCACCAGACTGGGGTCGGTGGCGGTGATGGTGCTCACACCTGTGCCCGTACCGGTGGCGAGACCCTGCGCCCCGGGGGTATTGGAGATGGTGGCGCCCGAGGACGCCGACCACGTCACGGCGTCGGTGAGATCGGCGGTGCTCAGGTCGGAGTAGTGACCGGTGGCGCTGAACTGCTCGGTCTGGCCCACCCCGATGGAGGC